>NZ_CP035088.1:1734375-2052500 GCF_004786035.1 Pseudomonas viciae | reverse complement strand
CCTTGAACTGGAAGGCCGCGACGTCTACATCGCCAACGGCTGTGTCGGCTGCCACTCGCAGATGATCCGTCCGTTCCGCGCCGAGACCGAACGCTACGGCCACTACTCGGTCGCTGGTGAAAGCGTCTGGGACCACCCATTCCTGTGGGGTTCCAAGCGTACCGGCCCGGACCTGGCCCGCGTTGGCGGCCGCTACTCCGACGACTGGCAGCGTGCGCACCTGTACAACCCGCGCAACGTGGTGCCTGAGTCGAAAATGCCGGCCTACCCGTTCCTCGTAGAAAACAAGCTCGACGGCAAAGACACCGCCAAGAAAATGGAAGTCTTGCGCACCCTGGGCGTGCCTTACACCGACGAAGACATCGCCGGTGCCAAGGATGCCGTCAAGGGCAAGACCGAAATGGACGCGCTGGTGGCCTATCTGCAAGGCCTGGGCACCATCATCAAAAGCAAACGGTGATTTAGATGGATATCGGGATGATTCGCGGCCTGGGCACCGTCGTCGTAATGGTGGCCTTTATCGGTCTGGCCTTGTGGGTGTTCAGCCCCAAGCGCAAGTCGGAGTTTGAAGACGCGACCTTGCTGCCGTTCGCGGATGATCCCGAAGCCATCAAGCACGTCGAGCAAGCTTCTAGGAGTAACAAAGAATGACTACGTTCTGGAGTCTGTACGTCACAGTCCTCAGTCTGGGAACAATCTTCGCCCTGACCTGGCTGCTGTTGTCGACCCGTAAGGGCCAGCGCGCCGAGCAAACGGACGAAACCGTTGGTCACTCCTTCGATGGCATCGAGGAGTATGACAACCCACTGCCAAAATGGTGGTTCATGCTGTTCGTGGGCACCATTGTGTTCGCCCTCGGCTACCTGGTGCTCTACCCTGGCCTGGGCAACTGGAAAGGCCTGTTGCCAGGCTACAACTACCTGGACACCGAAAAGCAGACCGCCTTCGCCAACGGCCAGACCGGCTGGACCGGCGTCCACGAGTGGGAAAAGGAAATGGCTCGTTCGGACGCCAAGTTCGGTCCGATCTTCGCCAAGTTCGCCTCCATGCCGATCGAAGAAGTCGCCAAGGACCCGCAAGCCCTGAAGATGGGTGGCCGCCTGTTCGCCTCCAACTGCTCGGTCTGCCACGGTTCCGACGCCAAGGGTGCCTATGGTTTCCCTAATCTGACCGACGCCGACTGGCGCTGGGGTGGTGAACCGGAAACCATCAAGACCACCATCATGGGCGGTCGTCACGCCGTGATGCCGGGCTGGGCTGCCGTGGTCGGCGAGCAAGGCGTCGCCGATGTATCCGCCTATGTGGTGACCAGCCTGCACGGGCGCAAACTGCCGGAAGGCGCCAAGGCCGATCCGGCCAACGGCCAGAAACTGTTTGCCGCCAACTGCGTGGCCTGCCACGGTCCAGCCGGCAAGGGCACGCCTGCCATGGGCGCACCCGACCTGACGCATCCGGCCGGTTTCATCTACGGCTCGAGCTTCGCTCAGTTGCAGCAGACTATCCGTTACGGCCGTCAGGGCCAGATGCCTGCCCAAGCTGACCTGCAAGGCAACGACAAGGTCCACTTGCTGGCCGCCTATGTCTACAGCCTGTCTCACGGCGAGAAGGCTCCGGTCGCAGACGCCCAGTAAGGCAAGCGCCTGATACACCAAAGGCCCCGCCAATTTGATTGGCGGGGCCTTTTTGTTACGGTCCGAAACCTGGGCAAATCTGTTTCGCTTGCCGACCACCCACGCCTGTAGTAACGTGCCTACATTCGAGCTCAATGAGGGCACTTTCATGTCCATCACGACCATCTCCAGCCGCGAATTCAACCACGACACAAGTGGTGCCAAAAAAGCTAGCCGTGAAGGACCGGTCATCATCACCGACCGTGGCAAGCCTGCCCATGTGCTGCTAAGCATTGAGGAGTACCAGAAACTGACCGGCATCGGCCCCAGCATTGTCGAGTTGCTGGTCATGCCCGACGCGCCGGATATCGACTTCGATACCGAACGTGCCGCCATCACTCCTAGGCCGGTGGACCTGTCCTGATGTTTTTACTCGACACCAATGTTATTTCGGAACTACGCAAACCGCAGGCAGATAAAAACGTACAGGCCTGGGCACGTAGCGTGCCCGCCCCCAACCTGTACGTCTCGGCAATTACCGTATTGGAACTGGAAACCGGTGTGTTGCGCTTCGAACGCAAGGACCCGGCCCAAGGCAGCCGCCTGCGTGCGTGGCTGGATAACCACGTCCTGCCCGCGTTTGCTGGCAGGATCCTGGCGGTTGACCGTGCCATCGCGTTACGTTGCGCTCGCCTGCATGTGCCTGACCGCAGCAATGAATGTGACGCATTGATTGCCGCTACCGCGCTGGTCCATGGATTGACCGTGGTGACCCGCAACGTGAGTGATTTTCAAGGCAGCGGCGTGGCGTTGCTTAACCCATGGTCAGGAGATGAAAAAAACTAGATCCACCCTGAGACTTCGTGCGGTTTGTGGTGCCTTCAGCGAGCCGAGTTGGGAGGTTTCTCCTGTCTACTGATTTGCCCACACCCGCCCTTTCGTTTTTTGCCAACCCCACGGAATGTCTATAGTCAATTGATCTGGGTCATGACTTGTTACATCCACTACACCATTCTATGCATACCCCCAACGCGACCAAAGGTCGCACCCTTGGGCTAGAGCGACAGGCGTATCATTGCACCACCGCAACACCCTTCTGACCGTGGTCGGCACGTACTGGCCTCGGCACTTTTCCACTGCCGTGGGATGCAACTGATGAGCAACCAGATTCCGGTACATGACGTTACCCCGCCTGCCAAGGACGCGAACAAAAGCGTCGACCTGTATGCCTCTCGGGAAAAAATCTACACCCGTGCCTTCACGGGCCTGTTCCGCAACCTGCGAATGGTCGGCGGCGCCCTATTGTTCCTGCTGTATTTCGGTACGGTCTGGCTGAACTGGGGCGGGCATCAGGCCGTCTGGTGGAACCTGCCGGAACGCAAATTCTTTATTTTTGGTGCGACCTTCTGGCCCCAGGATTTCATCCTGCTGTCCGGACTGCTGATCATTGCCGCATTCGGCCTGTTTTTCATTACGGTTTATGCCGGGCGTGTCTGGTGCGGCTACACCTGCCCGCAAAGCGTGTGGACCTGGATTTTCATGTGGTGCGAGAAGGTCACCGAAGGCGACCGCAACCAGCGCATCAAGCTGGACAAGGCGCCCATGGGCACCAACAAGTTCCTGCGCAAGTTCGCCAAGCACAGCCTTTGGCTGCTGATCGGTTTCGTCACGGGCATGACCTTCGTCGGCTACTTCACGCCGATCCGCGAACTGGTGTTCGAGTTCTTTACCGGCCAAGCCGATGGCTGGTCGTATTTCTGGGTTGGCTTCTTCACCCTCGCCACCTACGGCAACGCCGGCTGGCTGCGTGAGCAGGTGTGCATCTACATGTGCCCTTACGCCCGTTTCCAGAGCGTGATGTTCGACAAGGACACGCTGATCGTCTCCTACGACCCGCGTCGCGGTGAAAGCCGTGGCCCGCGCAAGAAAGGTGTCGACTACAAGGCCCTGGGCCTGGGGGATTGCATCGACTGCACCATGTGCGTCCAGGTCTGCCCGACCGGCATCGACATTCGCGACGGCCTGCAGATCGAATGCATCGGTTGCGCGGCCTGCATCGACGCCTGCGACAACATCATGGACAAAATGGATTATCCCCGTGGCCTGATCAGCTACACCACCGAACACAACCTGTCGGGGCAGAAAACCCATAAACTGCGTCCGCGCCTGATCGGTTATGCGCTGGTGTTACTGACGATGGTAAGCCTGCTGGTGACGGCGTTCTTCATGCGTTCGCTGGTGGGGTTCGACGTCAGTAAAGACCGCGTGCTGTACCGCGAAAACGCCGAAGGCCGGATCGAAAACGTCTACAGCCTGAAAATCATGAACAAGGACCAACGCGACCACACCTACGTACTGGAAGCCACCGGCCTGCCCGATCTCAAGTTGCAGGGCCGGCGAGAAATCAAGGTCGCGGCCGGCGAGATCTTCAGTCAGCCGGTTGAACTGTCCAGCGCACCGGACCAACTGCCGTCGAGCACCAACGAAGTAACATTCATCCTCAAGGATGCCGATGACAACAGCGTTCATGTTGAAGCCAAGAGCCGGTTCATCGGCCCACAAATTCGTTAAGAGAACTGAACATGCCTGCAGCAACCGCCACCAGCCCTTGGTACAAGCATCTCTGGCCATGGATCATTATTGGGATCCTGACCTGTTCGGTGACACTGAGCCTGACGATGGTGACCATTGCGGTGAAGAACCCGGATAACCTGGTCAACGACAACTATTACGAGGCCGGCAAAGGCATCAACCGCTCGCTGGAACGCGAACTGCTGGCCCAGACCCTGCAGTTGCATGCCAACGTGCAACTGGACGACGTGACCGGTGAAGTGAACCTGCGCCTGAACGGCAACAGCCGGCCTCAGACCCTGGAGCTGAGCCTGATCTCGCCGACCCAGCCGGAGAAAGACCGCAAGATCGTCCTGACTCGCAACGACAGCGAACCGGGGCGGTACGTTGGCCAGTTGACGGACAAGATCGAAGGCCGGCGCTTTGTCGAATTGCTGGGTGTGGAGAACGACAAGACCTGGCGTCTGTTCGAAGAAGAACAGATCAACCATGAGCAGGACATCCTGCTCGGCGATGAACCGCTGCAAGGCGCTGAAGACCTGAAGAAATAAAAACCGATCGATGGCCTCTGTAGAAGCTGCCGAAGGCTGCGATTTTTTGATTTTGATCTTGCCCTTGAGATTCAAGTGTCAGGGGAAAGATCGCAGCCTTCGGCAGCTCCTACAATTCGTGTATCTCCTTGCAAGCCCATCTATGCCAGGCCTTCATAGCGACAACCATGAGCATTCCACAGCCCTGCTACCACTGCGCCCTGCCCGTCCCCCCCGGCAGTCGCTTCACCGCCGTTGTCCTGGGTGAAACCCGTGAGCTGTGCTGCCCGGGCTGCCAGGCGGTGGCCGAGGCCATCGTTGCCGGTGGTTTGGAAAGTTATTACCAGCATCGCAGCGAAGCGTCGGCCAACCCCGAAACCCTGCCGGTCCAACTGACCGATGAACTGGCGCTGTACGATCGCCCTGACGTGCAGCAGTCGTTCGTGCGCCATGACGGTGAACTGGCCGAAGCCACCCTGCTGATGGAAGGCATCAGTTGCGCCGCCTGCGGCTGGTTGATCGAAAAACAATTGCGTAGCCTGCCGGCCGTGGCCGAGGCACGGTTGAACCTGTCCAATCATCGCCTGCATGTGCAGTGGGCCGACGCGCAATTACCGCTGAGCAAACTGCTCGCTGAATTGCGCCAGATCGGATACGTCGCCCACCCGTACCAGGCCGACCAAGCCTGCGAGCAACTCGCCGCACAAAACCGCTTGGCCTTGCGCCAGTTGGGCGTGGCCGGGCTGCTGTGGTTCCAGGCGATGATGGCGACCATGGCCACCTGGCCGGAATTCAATATCGACCTGAGCCCGGAGATGCACACCATCCTGCGCTGGGTTGCGCTGTTCCTCACCACGCCCATCGTCTTCTACAGCTGCGCGCCGTTTTTCAAAGGCGCGATGCGCGACCTGCGCACCCGGCACCTGACCATGGACGTTTCCGTATCGCTGGCCATTGGCGGCGCCTACGTCGCCGGGATCTGGACCTCCATCACCGGTGTGGGCGAGCTGTATTTCGATGCCGTGGGCATGTTCGCCCTGTTCCTGTTGACCGGTCGTTACCTGGAGCGCCGGGCCCGGGAGCGCACCGCTGCCGCCACCGCGCAACTGGTCAACCTGTTGCCGGCCTCGTGCCTGCGCCTGGAGGATAACGGCCAGAGCGAACGCATCCTGCTCAGTGAGTTGCGCACAGGCGACCGGGTGCTGGTGCAGCCCGGGGCGATCCTGCCGGCCGATGGCAAGATTCTCGACGGCCAGTCCAGCGTCGACGAATCGCTGCTGACTGGCGAATACCTGCCACAACCCCGCCAGGCGGGCGATGCGGTCACCGCTGGCACGCTCAACGTCGAAGGTGCCTTGACGGTCAAGGTGCTGGCACTTGGGCAGGACACCCGACTGTCCGCCATCGTGCGGTTGCTGGAGCGGGCCCAGGCCGAGAAGCCGCGACTGGCTGAAATCGCTGATCGGGCCGCCCAATGGTTTCTGTTGTTCTCGTTGATCGCCGCTGCCGTCATAGGCCTGTTGTGGTGGCAACTGGATGCCTCCCGGGCCTTCTGGATCGTATTGGCGATGCTGGTCGCCACCTGCCCTTGCGCCCTGTCCCTGGCGACGCCGACCGCCCTCACCGCAGCCACCGGCACCCTGCACAAGCTCGGCTTGCTGCTGACCCGCGGCCATGTGCTGGAGGGCCTGAACCAGATCGACACAGTGATTTTCGACAAGACCGGCACCCTCACCGAGGGCCGCCTGGCATTGCGTGCCATTCGACCGCTGGCGGCCCTCGACAGCGATCAATGCCTGGGCCTGGCCGCTGCCCTGGAAAACCGCTCAGAACACCCCATTGCCCGCGCCTTCGGTCGCGCGCCATTGGCCGCCGAGCAAGTGCACAGCACTCCGGGGCTGGGGCTGGAAGGCCTGGTGGGCGAACAGCGCCTGCGCATCGGCCAGCCCGGTTTCGTTTGCGAACTCAGTGGTGCCTCGACGCCGATGATGCCGGACGAGCCCGGCCAGTGGCTGTTGCTGGGCGATGATATCGGGCCATTGGCCTGGTTCGTCCTCGACGACCGCTTGCGCGCCGACGCCCCGGCGTTGCTGGCAGCCTGCAAGGCGCGGGGCTGGCGCACGCTGCTGTTGTCGGGCGACAGTTCGCCGATGGTTGCCAGCGTCGCCGCCGAACTGGGCATCGACGAAGCCCGCGGCGGCTTGCGTCCGGACGACAAGCTGGCGATGTTGCAACAGTTGCACCAACAGGGCCGCAAGGTGCTGATGCTCGGCGACGGGGTGAACGACGTGCCGGTGCTGGCGGCGGCGGACATCAGTGTCGCCATGGGCTCGGCCACCGACCTGGCCAAGACCAGCGCCGATGCGGTGCTGCTGTCCAACCGTCTCGACGCCCTGATCCACGCCTTCAGCCTGGCCCGACGCACCCGCCGGGTGATCATTGAGAACCTGGTGTGGGCCGGGCTGTACAATGGCCTCATGTTGCCGTTCGCCGCCCTCGGCTGGATTACGCCGGTGTGGGCGGCGGTCGGCATGTCCATCAGTTCGTTGACCGTGGTGTTGAATGCGCTGAGGCTGACCCGCCAGCCCAAGGCGCACGCTCTCGACGCCACGCCCGATACCCGCCCGCTGCCGGCCTGAGCCGCGCGGGCATGGAGTTCCAACATGCCAGCTCTCTACGTGATGATCCCGGCCGCACTGCTGATCGTGGCCATCGCCGTGTACATTTTCTTCTGGGCCGTGGACAGCGGCCAGTACGACGACCTTGACGGCCCGGCCCACAGCATCCTGTTCGACGATCAGGACCCGAACCACAAGGCGGCCGTGGATGAAGCCAGTGGCGAGGCCCGTGAACCGGACGACAAGGCCCCGCCCCATGCTTGATCTGGCGCCATTACTCGTCTCGGCGGTCATCCTTGGCCTGCTCGGTGGCGGGCATTGCCTGGGCATGTGCGGCGGCCTGATGGGCGCCCTGACCCTGGCGATTCCCAAGGAACAGCGCAGTCGGCGGTTCCGGCTGCTGCTGGCGTACAACCTGGGGCGGATCCTGAGCTACGCCACCGCCGGCTTGTTGATCGGCCTGGCCGGCTGGGCCGTGGCCAATAGCCCGGCGGCGATGATCATGCGGGTACTGGCCGGTTTGCTGTTGATCGCCATGGGCCTGTACCTGGCGGGTTGGTGGAGCGGCCTGACCCGCATCGAAAGCATTGGCCGTGGCTTGTGGCGGCATATCCAGCCCGTCGCCAACCGTTTGCTACCAGTGTCGAGCCTGCCCCGGGCCTTGCTGCTCGGCGCGCTATGGGGCTGGCTACCATGTGGACTGGTCTACAGCACCCTGTTGTGGTCCGCCAGCCAGGGCAATGCACTGGACAGTGCGTTACTGATGCTCGCCTTCGGCCTCGGCACCTGGCCGGTGCTGCTCGCCACCGGCCTGGCCGCCGAACGCGTCACCGCCCTGCTGCGCAAACGCAGTGTGCGCATGGCTGGTGGGTTGCTGGTGATAGTCTTTGGTGTCTGGACATTGCCGGGGCCGCATCAGGATTGGCTGATGGGGCATTGACCGAGTAGCCGCCAATCGCGAGCAGGGGGGCGAACACCACATCCCCAATGTGCGAGCCTGCTCGCGATTGGCCTTCGCCCAGACTCCCCCCGTTGACGCAAATCAAAACCGCCCCGCGCCCACCCTCTTACACTTGTGCCCATGCCAGCCTATCCGGGGGAACGCCCGCATGCTCGACGCCATTCGTTGGGACACAGACCTGATCCGCCGTTATGACCTGGCGGGTCCACGCTACACCTCGTATCCGACCGCGGCGCAATTTGGTAGCCAGGTGGGTGCCTTCGACCTGCTTCATGCCCTGCGCGACAGCCGCAAGGCCCTGCGGCCATTGTCGCTGTATGTGCATGTGCCGTTCTGCGCGAACATTTGCTACTACTGCGCCTGCAACAAGGTCATCACCAAGGACCGCGGCCGCGCTCACGTCTACCTGCAACGCCTGGAACAGGAAATCCAGCTGATTGGCTGCCACCTGGACTCCGCCCAGCGCGTGGAACAATTGCATCTGGGCGGTGGTACCCCGACCTTCCTCAACCACGACGAACTGCGCCAACTGATGGCCAAGTTGCGCAAGCACTTGAACCTGCTGGACGACGACTCCGGCGACTACAGCATCGAAATCGACCCTCGCGAAGCCGACTGGTCGACAATGGGCCTACTGCGAGAGCTGGGGTTCAACCGGGTCAGCATCGGCCTGCAGGACCTTGACCCGGCCGTGCAACGTGCCGTCAATCGCCTACAAAGCCTGGACGAAACCCGCGCCGTGATCGAAGCTGCCCGGACCTTGCAGTTCCGCTCGATCAACATCGACCTGATCTACGGCCTGCCCAAGCAAACGCCGGAAAACTTCGCCCGTACCATCGAGGAAGTCATCAACCTGCAGCCGGATCGGCTCTCGGTGTTCAACTACGCCCACCTGCCGGAGCGCTTCATGCCCCAGCGGCGCATCAACAGCCAGGACCTGCCGAACCCGATGCAAAAACTGGCCATGCTGCAAGGCACCATCGAACAACTGACCGCCGCCGGTTACCGTTACATCGGCATGGACCACTTTGCCCTGCCCGACGACGAACTGGCGATCGCCCAGGAAGAAGCGACCCTGCAGCGCAACTTCCAGGGCTACACTACCCATGGCCATTGCGACCTGATCGGCCTCGGCGTGTCAGCCATCAGCCAGGTCGGTGATCTGTACTGCCAGAACAGCAGCGACCTGAACCATTACCAGAACACCCTCGCCGACGGGCAACTGGCGACCAGTCGCGGGCTGATCTGCAACGCCGACGACCGCCTGCGGCGCGCAGTGATCCAGCAGTTGATCTGTCATTTCAATCTGGCCTTCGCCGACATCGAGCAAACTTTCAATATCGATTTTCGTGGCTATTTCGCGCCGTTATGGCCGCAATTGCAGGCCATGGCCAAGGACGGTCTGATCGAGCTCGACAACATGCACATCAAAGTCCTGCCCGCCGGGCGCCTGCTGGTGCGATCAGTGTGCATGGTGTTCGATGCGTATTTGGAGCAACACAACCTGCAACGCTTCTCCAGGGTCATCTGAGCGCGACAATTTGACGACAAAACCGCACTGGCCGGAGTGACTGCTCTGGGGTACCCTTACGCCTTATGTGTGTTTTCCCACAAGGATTGAAGAAATGTCCGAGCCAGTCAAGCTGCGCGCCCACAACCAGGCCCATTGCAAGGATTGCAGCCTGGCCCCTCTCTGCCTGCCACTTTCATTGAATCTGGAGGACATGGACGCGCTGGACGATATCGTTAAACGGGGTCGCCCGTTGAAAAAAGGTGAATTCCTGTTTCGTCAGGGCGACACCTTCGATTCCGTCTATGCGGTGCGCTCGGGCGCCTTGAAAACCTTCAACCTGAGTGACGGTGGCGAAGAACAACTCACCGGTTTCCACCTGCCCAGCGAACTGGTGGGCCTGTCGGGCATGGACACCGAGACCCATCCGGTCTCGGCCCAGGCGCTGGAAACCACCTCGGTGTGCGAAATTCCTTTCGACCGTCTCGACGAACTGGCCCTGCAACTGCCGCAACTGCGCCGTCAGCTGATGCGAGTGATGAGCCGGGAGATCCGCGACGATCAGCAAATGATGCTGCTGCTCTCGAAAAAAACCGCCGACGAGCGCATTGCGACCTTCCTGGTCAACCTCTCGGCCCGCTTCCGCGCCCGCGGGTTCTCGGCCAACCAGTTCCGCCTGAGCATGTCGCGTAACGAAATCGGCAACTACCTGGGCCTGGCGGTGGAAACCGTGTCCCGGGTATTCACCCGCTTCCAGCAGAACGAGTTGATCGCCGCCGAAGGCAAGGAAATTCATATTCTCGACCCGATCCAGCTCTGCGCCCTGGCCGGCGGCTCGCTCGAAGGCTGACGCACATGCGCGGCTGAGGGATTGTCCTGGCCGCGCTATACTGCCGCGTTTGCAGCCCTGCCAGGACACCTCGACGATGGTTTTCGACTCCTTCGACATCAAATCCCTGATCCGCCCCGTGATCGACTTCCCCAAGCCGGGCGTGATCTTTCGCGACATTACCCCGCTGTTCCAGTCCCCCACCGCCCTGCGGCTGGTGATGGACAGTTTCGCCCACCGTTATGTCGAGGCCGAGTTCACTCACATCGGCGCGATGGATGCACGGGGCTTCTTGATCGGCTCAATCCTGGCTTATCAGTTGAACAAGCCCCTTGTGCTGTTCCGCAAGCAAGGCAAGCTGCCGGCGGATGTGCTGGCCGAGGGTTACCAGACCGAATACGGCGAGGCCTTCCTGGAAGTCCACGCCGACAGCCTGTGCGAGGGTGATTCGGTGGTGATGTTCGATGACCTGATCGCCACCGGCGGCACGCTGATCGCCGCCGCCAACCTGATCCGCCGCATGGGCGCCAAGGTCCACGAAGCGGCGGCGATTATTGATTTGCCGGAATTGCTCGGTTCCCAGCGGTTGGAAGATATGGGGATTCCGACGTTCTGCCTGACGCAGTTTTCCCTGAGCGAAAGGTAACCGGCAAACAACAATCTAACCTGTGGGAGCGGGCTTGCTCGCGAAAGCGGAGTGTCAGTCAATATATTCACTGACTGATCCACCGCTTTCGCGAGCAAGCCCGCTCCCACATTAGCTTCTGGCTGGCTGTTACAACGCGATCGGCTTGCGCCCGGCAAACGAATGCGCCAGCGTCCCACCGTCCACCAACTCCAGTTCACCACCCAGTGGCACGCCATGGGCGATGCGGGAGGCGATCAGGCCTTTGTTGTTCAGCAATTGGGCGATGTAGTGGGCGGTGGCTTCGCCTTCGACCGTCGGATTGGTGGCGAGGATGACTTCGGTGAACGTGCCCGCCTCTTCGATCCGCGCAATCAACTGTGGAATGCCAATGGCTTCCGGCCCCAAGCCGTCGAGCGGTGACAAATGGCCCTTGAGCACGAAATAGCGTCCGCGAAAACCCGTCTGCTCGACCGCATAGACATCCATCGGCCCTTCCACGACGCACAGCAGGCTGTCGTCCCGACGCGGGTCCGCGCATTGCGGGCAAAGGTCGTCTTCAGTGAGCGTGCGGCATAAACGGCAATGCCCTACGCCCTCCATGGCCTGGCTCAAGGCCTGGGCCAGGCGCGAACCGCCGCTGCGATCACGCTCGAGCAATTGCAACGCCATGCGCTGGGCAGTTTTCTGACCCACACCTGGCAAAGTTCGCAGGGCATCGATCAGTTGGCGAATCAAAGGGCTGAAGCTCATGGAGGAAATGTCCGACATAACAACGAGACGCGGTTTATACCCGCGCCTCCGATTAGCGTCAAATACTCAATCCCGCGCCACCCGGACCACCAACTTGCCGAAGTTGCGCCCCTCCAGCAGCCCGATAAAGGCCTGCGGTGCATTCTCAAGGCCATCGACTACGTCTTCGCGGAACTTGACCTTGCCATCACGCACCCAGGGCGCCATGGCGCTGATGAACTCCGGCTGACGGTCGCCGTAGTCGTCGAACACGATAAAACCCTGGATCCGCACGCGTTTAGTCAACAAGGTGCGCTGCAATTGCGGCAAGCGATCCGGGCCGCTCGGTGCTTCGTGCTCATTGTAGGACGCGATCAGGCCACAGAGCGGAATACGGGCCTTGGCGTTGAGCAGCGGCACCACTGCGTCGAACACCTTGCCGCCAACGTTTTCGTAATAGATGTCGATGCCTTTGTCGCAGGCTTGGGCCAGCTCCTCGGCAAAGTGTTCGCTCTTGTGATCGATGCAGGCATCGAACCCCAACTCGTCGACCACGTATTTACATTTCGCGCTGCCGCCAGCCACGCCGACCACCCGCAGCCCCTTGATCTTCGCCACCTGGCCGACCACCGAGCCCACGGCTCCCGACGCCGCCGCGACCACCAGGGTTTCCCCCTCCTTGGGCTGGCCAATGTCCATCAGCCCCATGTACGCGGTCATGCCCGGCATGCCCAGCACACCCAAGGCCATCGACGGACTGGGTAGCCCGGAGGGGATCGGAGTGACATTGCGCCCATCGCTGATGCCGTGGCTCTGCCAACCTGTGGCGCCCACCACCAGGTCGCCTTCGTGGAATTTCGGGTGCATCGAACGCTCCACGCGGCTGACAGCGCCTCCGGTCATTACCTCACCGATTTCCACCGGGGCGGCGTAGGAAGGTGCGTCGCTCATCCGTCCCCGCATGTAGGGGTCCAGGGACAGGAACAGGGTCTTGAGCAGGATCTGCCCGTCCACCAGGTCCGGCAGCGTTACCTGCTCGATACGGAAGTTGTCCGCGGTGGGCGCGCCTTTGGGGCGGGAGGCTAGGACGATGCGCTGGTTGGATGTCGATGCTTGTGACATGGAAGCGTTCTCCTTGATCGTTGAGTGGGACCTATAGGAAGCAGACCATTGCCGGTGGAGCGGCGTTCGATGTTTATTCAGTGGGTACTTGTGGGAGCAAGTAAGGTTTCTGCCACCGCTCGGCCCTATGACAGAAACAAAAATGCCAGGCGCGATGCCTGGCATTGTGTGTAGCCCATCCCAACCGGGATGGCGAATCAGAACGGCAATTTCATGCCCGGCGGCAGTTGCATGCCGGCAGTCATGCCGGACATCTTGTCCTGGCTGTTGGCTTCGATCTTGCGCACTGCGTCGTTGACGGCGGCGGCGAACAGGGCTTCAAGCATTTCCTTGTCGTCTTCGCTCAGGCCTTCGACCACGCTTGGGTCGATGCTGACGCGCTTGATGTCGTGGCGGCCGGTCATGACCACCGTCACCATATCGCCGCCGGACTTGCCGGTGACTTCGGCGTTGGCCAGTTCTTCCTGCATCTTGGCCATTTTTTCCTGCATCTGCTGCGCCTGCTTCATCAGGCCGGCCATGCCACCTTTCATCATGGGAATCACCTCGAAAGTACTTGGATAAACACCGCGTCCGGCCATTCAGCCCGACGCTTTCAGTTATGAGCCCTGAGTAACCGGGGCCTCGACAGGTTCGATAGTATCGTGACGAACCACGGCGCCGAACTGTTGCATCATCTGCTGGATGAACGGATCACTGTGGATCGACTCCTCGGCTTCGCGCTGACGGTCGGCACGGCGGCGGGACGCGGCCTGGGCCGGGGTTTCCTGCTCAGGCTTGATCAGTTCGATGTTCAGCGTCAGGGTGCGCTGGTGGTACTGGTTCAGCGCATCGTTGAGGCGACGCTGCTGGGTGGCATTGAACAAGGCGCTGTGGGCCGGGTCCAGATGCAGCAGCCAGTGATCGCCTTCCACGGCGATCAACGTGCAGTTGGCCGCGATGCTGCCGGTCATGCCGGTAATCGGCAGTTTCGGGAACAGCTCCAGCCATTGCAAGGCCAGCCCGGTGGCAGGCATCGCCGCCGGCTCCGGCTCGGGTTCCGGTGCTGGTTCAGCAGCGTGTTCGCTGGCCAGCTCGTCCAGATAGCTGTAGGCCGAATCCATGTCCGGCTCTATGTAATCCTCATCCAGCGGCGGCTCGTCATCCAGGTCCATACCCGGTGTGGCGTCATCGACGTCGGCCACTGTCGGCTCAGGCACCGGGGCGGCGACCCACTCGGGCGCATCCGGCACCACGCTGTCGGGCGTCGGCAGGGGCATCGGTGGCAGTTCGGGCTGCTCGGCGGTGGTTTCCAGCACGGGTTCCACTGCGGGCTGCTGGACGATCTGCGGCTCGACCGGATCATTCCAGGGCAAGTCGATGACCGCTTCGGCGACCGGCTCAGGCAATGCCTCGACGACCGGTTCAGGCTCGGGTTCAATTGGCGCAATGACAGGCACCGGAGCCGGTTCGGCCATAGGTACCACTGCCGCCGGAGCAGAAGCCACTGCCGGCGCAACGACAGGCGCGGCAGCCACTGGCTTGGCGGAATCAGCTGTGGCCTGGCTGATCCCCACTGGCTTTAGCGGTTGCCTCGGGGCGTCCGCCGTGTCGGCCGGTCGGAACGCCAGCATTCGCAACAAGACCATTTCGAAGCCGCCTCGCGGATCCGGCGCCAGGGGCAAGTCACGACGGCCGATCAGGCCCATCTGGTAATAGAACTGCACGTCTTCGGCCGGCAGCGCCTGGGCCAGGGCCAGTACGCGATCACGGTCGCCATGACCGTTGTCGACACCCTCAGGCAAGGCCTGGGCAATGGCGACCCGGTGCAGCACATTGAGGATCTCCGAAAGCACGCCATTCCAGTCCGGGCCCTGCTCGGCCAGGTGACGCACCGCTTCGAGCAACGCCTTCGCGTCACCCTCGATCAACGCATGCAACACGTCATAGACCTGGCCGTGATCGAGGGTGCCGAGCATCGCCCGCACATCGGCGGCCATGACCTTGCCTTCACCGAAGGCAATGGCCTGGTCGGTCAGGCTCATGGCGTCACGCATCGACCCATCGGCAGCGCGGCCCAGCAGCCACAGCGCATCGTCCTCGAACGGAACGTTCTCGACGCCCAGCACGTGGGTCAGGTGCTCGACGACCCGCTCCGGCGTCATGTTCTTCAGGGAGAACTGCAGGCACCGCGACAAAATCGTCGCAGGAAGTTTCTGCGGGTCGGTGGTCGCCAGTATGAACTTGACGTAGGGCGGCGGCTCCTCGAGGGTCTTGAGCAGCGCATTGAACGAATGGCTGGAGAGCATGTGCACTTCGTCGATCAGATAGACCTTGAAGCGCCCACGGCTCGGCGCGTACTGCACGTTGTCGAGCAACTCGCGAGTATCTTCGACCTTGGTGCGGCTGGCGGCGTCAATCTCGATCAGGTCGACGAAACGACCTTCGTCGATTTCCCGGCACACCGAACACTCGCCGCAAGGCGTAGAGGTAATGCCGGTTTCGCAGTTCAGGCACTTGGCGATGATCCGCGCGATGGTGGTCTTGCCCACGCCACGGGTACCGGTGAACAGATAGGCATGGTGCAGCCGCTGGCTGTCCAAGGCATTGATCAGGGCCTTGAGCACATGGGTCTGGCCGACCATTTCGCGGAACGAGCGCGGACGCCACTTACGTGCAAGAACCTGATAACTCATCGAAAACCGTCGCAACGAAGGAACATAAGCGGCTAATGCTAGCGGAGCAGGGGCGAAATTGCATCCGGTGTGCTTGTCTAATCTGTCTAAGCTTGAATCTGGGACTCGGTTGTCGACAGGGTTTTGCACAGTCAGGAGAGTTTATGCGCTCAGCCATGGGGGCTTTGCTGATGTTAGGGACCGGTTGTTTGGCTGACGAAGTACCACTGCGCTTTGCCATTACCGACGGCTGGGCCATGCCCATGGTACAGATCGAACGAGGTCGCCCGACCCAGGGCATCCTTCCCGACATCATGACCAGCCTGGCGACCCAAGTGGGTATGCCGGCGGAATTTCACGTCCTCTCCCGCGCCCGGATGGACGGAGCCATGAAGCAGGGTGAAATCGACGTACGGTGTTATGTCAGCCCCGACTGGGTGAGTGAGGGCGGCAATTATTTGTGGAGTGTCCCACTGTTTTTCCAGCGTGACGTGCTCGTCGGCACGGCGAACGCCCCCGCAGCGGTGACGCTGGCGACGCTGGCGCACCAGTCCATAGGCACCGTGCTGAGCTATACCTACCCGACCTTGCAACCCTTTTTCGATGGCGGCCAACTGCACCGTGACGATGCCCGTAGCCAGGAACAAGTACTGGCGAAACTGCTGGCCGGCCGCTATCGCTACGCGGTCACTAATCAATGGGCACTGGACTGGTTCAATCAACGGCATAACGCTGATCGGCAGCTACATGAGGTGGCATTGCTCCAGGAACAGCAGTTGAGCTGTTACGTGCGCGACGATCCGAAAATCCCGGCACAACGCATTTTGCGCACCTTGCTGAAAATGAAAACGTCGGGAGAGATCGACGCAATCATCCGGCTCTACACTGGCCGCAGGGACACGTCGCAGGCCGAAGCCGGTTCGCCTTGAACGCCCGGCCGCTGCCGCCATTGCAACGGCGGGATAAAATCCGTCACCCAACCAGGGACTTGCTCGGCCGGCATGGGCCGGGCAATGAAATAGCCTTGAGCCACCTCGCAGCCCAGGCGCAGCAACAGTAGCCCATGTTCGAGGCTGTCCAACCCCTCCGCGACCACCTCGCGGCCAAACGCCCGGGCCAGGCCGATCACCGCTTCGGTCAGCGCCAGGTCATCGCGGTCTTCGAGAATATCGCGGACAAAGGCCTTGTCGATCTTGATGGTTTGCGTGCGCAGGTGCTTGAGGTCGTTGAGCGAGCAGTAGCCAGTGCCAAAGCCACCCAGTGAAAAGCCTACACCCAACGCCTGGCATGACTGGAGGCACGCGCTGACGTGCGCAAGGTTTTCCACGGCGACGGACTCAACGATCTGCAGATCCAGCATGCGCGGCGACACCGCCGGGTGCCGCTCCAACACCTGCTGCAGCCGCTCGACGAAGTCCTCTCGCTGAAAATGACGCGCCGAGATATTGATGCTCACCGGCCAGCCCTGCCCCGCCTGCTGCCATTGCTGCAACTGGGTCAGCACCTGCTCCATGACCCACTCGCCAATCTCGACGATCAGGTCAGTCTCCTCCACCAGCGGCAGGAACTCCCGAGGCGGCACCAGGCCACGTTGCGGATGCTTCCAGCGCAACAACGCCTCAAGACCAACCACTGTGCCATTGCGCATATTGACCTTGGGCTGGAAGTGCAACCGCAATTCGTTACCCGCCAGCGCCTGCCGGACCCGCTCGACAGTCTGGTAAGTGGCCCGGACCTCCTTGTCCCGGGACACATCGAACAGATGAAAACGATTACGGCCGCTTTGTTTGGCCACATACATCGCCTGATCGGCGTGGCGCAACAAGGTCTCGGCGTTTTCGTTGTCCCACGGGAACAACGTGACGCCAATGCTGGCGAAAACCTTGATGCCTTTACCGTTGATGCCATACGGCATGGACACGGCAATCAACACTCGGTTTAACGCCGCGTGCAATTCCTCCATCCCCCGCACATGGCGTAACACCAGCACGAATTCGTCCCCGGCCAGCCGCGCCACCACGTCCTCTCCACGCACAATGGTGCGCAGCCGCCTGGCGACCTCCACCAGCAATTGATCGCCACTGGCGTGGCCATGACCATCGTTGACGGCCTTGAAGCCGTCCAGGTCGAGCATGCACACGGCCAAGGGAAAGTTTTCCAGCCGGGAAAACTCCAGGGCCTGGTCCAGCAACTCGGACAGATAGGTGCGATTGGGCAATCCGGTCAGCACATCGTGCCCGACCCGCCACTGCAGCGAATGCAACAGCTGGCGCTTTTCGCTGACGTCAAAGCGAATCGCCAGGTAGCGTTCGATTTGCCCGGTCGCATCGTCGATCACCGGCACCAAAGTCGTATCGACCCAGTGCAACGTGCCGTCCTTGGCCCGGTTACAGATTTCCCCTTTCCAGACCTGCCCCAAGGCAATGGTGCGCCACATGGCGCTGAAGAACTCGCCGGGATGCTGGCCGGAATTGAGCAGGCGATGATCGGCCCCCAGCAGTTCCTCACGCCGGTACCCGAACAGTTTACAAAACTGATCGTTGACGTAAGTGATGCGCCCACTCAGATCTGTTTCGGAAAAAATCGCGGCGGCATCAACGGCTCTGCGGTACTTCTTATCCATCGAAGCAGTCATCCATGAGTCAGGCTCATTTGTCGCGCGCGGTTGCACCGCCTCCAGGAAAGGCGAAAATCAACTAGGCTCAAACACCTTGAGAGAAGCTGGGGCACAGACCCCCGGCGGTGCTACCAGAGGGCCCAGGCTCAAGTCTTGTGTCGCGGCAAGAAACACAAGGCCCACTCTTTTCGCACATCCCGGCTCAGAAGCAGGGCACCAAATACCCATGCCAAAGGCCGATTCTACGAAACGCATCACATTTTGCAAAGCAAGGTGATGAATAATGCGGTTGCCTAATGCAAAAAACTGTCGTTAAGTTCTTGATTCTAAATGGGAATTGAGCGATGCAAATTTCAAGTTTGGGTGCGGCCATCAAACGCTATCGCAAAGTAGCGGGGCTTACTCAGGCTGAACTTGGCGAAAAAACCGGTTTTGACCCCAAAACCATCAGCCGCTTCGAAACCGGCACCTACACCCCCAGCATCGAAGCCTTGTTCCTACTTGCCGACGTGCTGGATGTGCAGCTGAAAGCCTTTTTTGCCGACATGGGCGATGAAGACGAACAGCGAGCGTATCTGTTCGGTGTCATACATAGAGCCACCCCGAAGGATCTGGGAAAGCTGATCGCAGCGGTTGACCAGGCCTTGTCCAAGCCTTGATGCAGTCATGAACAAGAGGAATCTGGCCTGTCGGTACAAGCCGGACCAGGCTTCTCTTTGGCGCTCGTTTGCCTGGCTGGCGATTTGTACACAGCCCCACTGCCCTCGATTCGTGGAGTGCTGATCCAAGCGACCTGCGACAGGAGCTCGGTCCGCCGAGGCAAGACGGACCTGTTCCAGTACTCAGCTGCCCTGCCCCGGCCAAAATCCGGACAGCAGAAAGCAACGATCGATATCGATCAGCGAATAATAGGAATAGTTGAAAATTGGCAAACCTTGCGAACGAAGGCTTGGGCGTTATGGAGGCAACCCCACCAGCCACACCCCGGCACACAATGTTCCCGCTGTGGCTGCTTCCTTCCGGATCTGACCAGGTTCACGGGTAATCGTTGCGGGGGGACCGATGGGGTCACCATAACGACGCTCACCTGACGGCGAGCCGCGCCATTGTACCTATCTGACGAGAAGATACAACCGTTCGCGCCGGATAAAAAAACTTAAGATGTTCAAGCACTTGCTGTGGGGGCAAAGCGTGCTTGCGATGGCTTCGGCACATTCGACCTGGGTGCAAGCTGACCCACCGCTTTCGCGAGCAAGCTCGCCCCCACAAGGGATCTGGAGCGAACACTGGATCTGCGGACACTAGAGAACCCATGTGGGAGCCGAGCTTGCTCGCGATGACGGAGGTTCACTCAACATCAATACAAGCTGATCCACCGCCATCGCGAGCAGGCTCGCTCCCACAGGCCTGCTGTGAGTCGTAATAGATTGAATCTTTCAAACAACTACCAATGAGCAACTACGGCCTTGAATCATTGTTGACATTAAATAGCCGGTCATGACGAAGTATTACAAACTACCACTGGGCAGAACGGCCCATACTCACCATTGGAAGCTTGCGCCCGAACTTGAACATTGAAATAGACAGGCCGGGAACCGCCACTGACGCCTATTTCATGTCGGTACCAGCCGCGCCCATCCGGTTTCACTTGGGTTGCGGGAACAAACTGTGGCTGTCCAGTTGCCACCGCAGTTACTTTAAACGTGTGACCCGCAATCTGATCGGGCCGGACATTATCCGAGATTTGCCAAGCCAATATAATGGTGTATTGGCTCTGCCCTGCTTGGGAAAGCCGCCGAGGCGCATTGGGAATAGTTGCCGCTTTATCCATCTCTTCATATTTCATAACATCTTCCATAATAAATATAGCCATCATCCATGGCGGCTTTAGGGTAAAGGAAAGTTTGAATAGAAAACCACTGTCAAAACAAATGGCATCACTTTAACTTCGCTCAACCCCTTTTCGAGAATCGACAATTTATCTGCTGAGCAGACACTTGCAGCGGTAGCAAAATTACATCAGCACCTCATCCGCCCGACCACCCTCCTCCTGGATCACCAGATGGATGAAATGCAGCTTGGTGATGACGGCGGCGGATACGACGAACGGATAGAAGTCCGGCTGCCCCATACTGCGAGACAATTCGTTGAGCATGCCGGCCAGCTCGATCCAGGCGTTGACGAATGACAGGAACGCCGTCCCCCCGGTGTGCTCGGGGTCGTACAGGGTCTCCGGCGGGAAAGGCTGGTAGTCGATATCCATTTCCCGGGCACTCATGCCGAAACCCAGCGCCGTGTCCACCGCGTCCATCATGTGCAGGTAATGGGCCCAGGTTTCCGCCCAGTCTTCCCACGGGTGCATGGTGGCGTAGGCGCTGACGTAATGGGTTTGCCAGTCCAGCGGCGCTCCCTGCTGATAGTGCCGCTCCAGGGCATCGGCGTAACTGGCGCGCTCATCGCCGAACAGCTGGCGAAACGCCTCGAGCCAGTGGCTGTTGGCGACCAGCCTGTCCCAATAGTAGTGCCCTACCTCATGCCGGAAATGCCCGAGCAAGGTGCGATACGGTTCGCGCATCTGCTGGCGCACGTATTCGCGATGGTCATCGTCGGCCTCTTTGATGTCGAGGGTGACCAGTCCGCTGGCGTGCCCCGTGGTCGGAGGCGTGCCATCAGGATCGACGCCGATGAAATCGAAAGCCAAGCCAATGTTTTCATCGACGGTTTTCGGGATAACCGGCAAGCCGAGGGTGATCAGTTGCGCCACCAGACGGCGCTTGGCAGTCTCGACCTTGCGCCAGCGCTCGGGGTTTTCCGGGATCGACAAGTCGGGAATGGTGCGATTCAGGCTGCAGGCGACGCACAAGGCATCGTGGTCATTGGCCGCAAGCAACCAGTTGCACGCCGCCGGGGTGTCGAGGTTGGCGCAACGGCGAAACACCCCGGCTTGCGGGTCGGCGTCCAGCGTCCAGGTGTCGGGCTGCTCGCCGGGCTGCAAGGACGACAGGCGACTTTGCTCCGGCTGATAGCCCAGCGCCGCCAGGCAGGCCAGGCATTGGCTGTTGCGAAAAAACAGCGACTGACCACAGCGACACGCCCAGATTTTGCTGTTACGCGAGCGATCGCCCACAAATGGCGCGGCAATGCGCGAACTCAGTTGTTCAAAGAAGCGGTACATGGCGATCTCCCTGGAGCCTGCAAGACTAGATCATCCTCTGCCCACGATCGTTCCCACGCGTTACCTCGCCGGTGCCCCCGAGCGCTAGCAAGCTCCCTCGCCACAAGAGCCAGCATGTTGCCCGAAGGAGCGCTTCTGATTAAACCGTGAGGCCATGCTTACTCAAAAAGGCCACAAACGCCTCTTCATCCAGCACCTTGAGCCCAAGCTCGTTAGCCTTGGTCAGCTTCGAGCCCGCGCCCGGTCCGGCTACCACGCAATGGGTTTTCGCCGACACGGAACCAGCCACCTTGGCCCCCAGGCTTTCCAGCTTGTCCTTGGCGACATCGCGGCTCATCAACTCCAGCGAACCGGTCAGCACCCAGGTGTGTCCCGCCTCGGGCAGGCCTTCGACGACTTTCTTCTCGCTCAGCCAATGCATGCCAAAGTCCTGCAGCTGCTTCTCGGCAGCTTCGGCCTGCTGACGGTTGGCAGCGATAGCGAAGAACTCACGCACGGCGTTGGCCTGTTTTTCCGGCAGCGCCTGGCGCATGTCGAGCCAGTCGGCACTCATGACCGCTTCGAGTGAACCGAATTTATCCGCCAGTTTCTGCGCCCCGCCCGGCCCGACCGACGGAATGTTCAGCTTGTCCAGAAAACCGCCCAGGGTGGTGCTGGCGGAGAACTCGGCACCCAGCTCGCCCTGGTCCTGGATATCGAGGCCATGGCGCAGCAAGTCCTTGATCACCTGGCGATTGTGCAGGTCTTCGAAGAAGCTGTGGATCTCGTGAGCCACTTCCAGGCCGACATCGGGCAAGTACGTGAGGACTTGAGGCAAAGCTGCCTGCACGCGCTCCAGGGAGCCGAGGGAGCGAGCCAGGACCTTGGCGGTCTCCTCGCCCACGTCCGGGATGCCGAGGGCGTAGATAAAGCGCGCGAGGCTCGGCTTTTTGCTGTCGACGATGGCCGCCAGCAGGTTCTTGCTCGACAGTTCAGCGAAGCCTTCCAGGTCGACCACCTGCTCGAAGGTCAGGGCATACAGATCGGCCGGCGACCCCACCAGTCCCTCGTCCACCAACTGTTCGACGCTCTTCTCGCCCAGACCCTCGATGTCCATGGCCCGGCGCGACACGAAATGAATGATCGCCTGCTTGAGCTGCGCGCCGCAGGCCAGGCGACCGACGCAGCGGTACACCGCACCTTCGCTGATGGTCTCGCGGCCCTTGCTGCGCTTGATCAACTGCGTGCGTTCCACATGGGAGCCACAGACCGGACATTCTTGCGGGATCTCCACCGGCCGGGCATTGTCCGGGCGGCGCTCGGTTATCACTTGCACCACTTGTGGGATCACGTCCCCGGCGCGACGGATAATCACTGTGTCGCCGATCATCAAACCCAGGCGCGCCACTTCGTCCATGTTGTGCAACGTGGCGTTGGCCACGGTCACGCCAGCCACCTTGACCGGCTTGAGCCGTGCAACGGGCGTGACAGCGCCAGTGCGACCGACCTGGAACTCGACGTCCAACAGCTCGGTGAGTTCTTCGCTGGCCGGGAATTTATGGGCGATGGCCCAGCGCGGCTCCCGGGCACGGAAACCCAGTTCACGCTGGGAGGCGATGCTGTTGACCTTGAACACCACACCGTCGATTTCATAAGGCAACGCACTGCGCCGTTCGCCAATGTCGCGGTAGTAATCCAGGCATTCGTCGATACCGTGGGCCAGCTTCAGTTCGCGACTGATGGGCATGCCCCAGGCCTTGAGCTGATTGAGATTGCCGATATGGGTATCGGCAATATCAGCGGTCACCTGGCCGATGCCGTAGCAGCAGAATTCCAGCGGGCGGTTGGCGGTGATCTTCGAATCCAGCTGGCGCAGGCTCCCCGCCGCCGCGTTGCGCGGGTTGGCGAAGGTCTTGCCGCCCGCCTCCAACTGCGTGGCGTTGAGGCGCTCGAAGCCGGCCTTGGACATGTAGACCTCGCCGCGCACTTCCAGCACCGGCGGCCAGCCGCTGCCCTGCAACTTGAGGGGAATGTTGCGCACGGTGCGCACGTTGACGCTGATGTCTTCGCCGGTGGTGCCGTCACCGCGAGTGGCGCCGCGCACCAGCATGCCGTCCTGGTACAACAGGCTGACCGCCAGGCCATCGAGCTTCGGTTCGCAACTGTATTCCACCGCCGCGCCGCCGCCCAGCAGATCGCCCATTGGCAGATCGAGGCCTTCGGTCACCCGTCGGTCGAACTCGCGCATGGTGGTTTCGTCGAAAGCGTTGCCCAGGCTGAGCATCGGGATCTCGTGCCGCACCTGGCTGAACGCCGACAGCGCCACGCTGCCGACCCGCTGGGTTGGGGAGTCGCTGGTCACCAGTTCCGGGTACTGCTCTTCCAGGGCCTTGAGCTCATGGAACAGGCGGTCGTACTCGGCGTCGGGGATGCTCGGTTCATCGAGGACGTGGTAGCGGTAGTTGTGCTGGTCCAGCTCGGTACGCAGCTGTTGAATGCGGGTTTCGACGGCAGTCATGGATGTTCTCTCATAAAGCAAAAGAGCAGCCTAAGCTGCTCATTCTCAATACTTCGATCGCATGTAGGCGCTGTAGGAGCTGACGAGTGCAACGAGGCTGCGATCTTTCCCCAGACACTTGAATCTCAAGCGAAAGGTCAAAAGATCGCAGCCTTCGGCAGCGCCTACAGGGCCAGCGATCTTTGGCCTCAGCGCTTCTGGGTCAGTGCCCGGCGTTCGAATTCGACGATGCGCTGACGGTAGTGCTCGATGGTCTGGGCGGTCAGCACGCTGCGCTGGTCATCCTTCAGTTCGCCGTTGAGTTCCTGGGACAGCTTGCGCGCCGCGGCCACCATCACGTCGAAGGCTTGCTTGGGATGACGCGGGCCTGGCAGGCCGAGGAAGAAGCTCACTGCCGGCGTGCTGAAGTGGTCGATGTCATCCAGGTCGAACACGCCCGGCTTGACCGCGTTGGCCATGGAGAACAACACTTCGCCATTGCCGGCCATGCTTTCGTGACGGTGAAAAATGTCCATCTCACCGAAACGCAAGCCGCTTTCCAGGATGTTCTGCAGCAACGCCGGGCCCTTGAAACCGGCCGGGTCGCGGCAGATCACGCTGATCACCAACACTTCTTCGGCTTGGGCCTGGTCTTTGTCGGCACCCGAGGATTTGTTCTCATCGGGGAAATCGCCGTCACGGCTGCTGAAGCTCGGGCCGCCGTCCAGGTCCA
Organism: Pseudomonas viciae; assembly: GCF_004786035.1. Taxonomy (NCBI): domain Bacteria; kingdom Pseudomonadati; phylum Pseudomonadota; class Gammaproteobacteria; order Pseudomonadales; family Pseudomonadaceae; genus Pseudomonas; species Pseudomonas viciae. The sequence continues at coordinate 2,027,737 of NZ_CP035088.1, read as the reverse complement.
GATTGAGATTCAGGTCACCCTGGGACGGCTCGCTGTTGCGCTTGCCGCGCTTGGAACCCGACTCCCGTGGCTCACGTGCAGGTGCGCTCATCGACGGCAGGTCGTGCTCGTCCAGCTGCGGCTCCTTATGGGTGTCCAGCACCCGTGGCGGCCCCAGCAGCTCGGCATTGCCATCGTCATCCGGCAGGTTCGACAGACTGCGATCAAGACGAAACTTCAGTTTCCCCTTGCCGCCGCGCATGCGGCGCCAGCCGTCGAAAAGAATACCGGCAATGACAATGATGCCGATGACGATCAGCCACTCGCGCAGACCGATTTCCATGTAATCCCGTGCCTCTATAAAAATGCTGAAAAATAAGGGGCTTAGCTATTTGCAAACCGCTTTAAAACGTGGCGCCAACTCTATGTTCTGAATGGCGTTTTGCCCACGCACACGAAAAATTGACATTAAACTAGCACGACCAAAGATAACTTTACACCGTCTGTCGCATAGGCTCGTGCCAATCTGTGAATTGAACAACAAGCCCAAGGGTAAAAAATACCTACAGCGTTCCCAGTAGATGCCCTACAACCCGAGGGTCAGGCATCCACCATCGCCATGGCTTCCTCCACATCCACCGCCACCAGCCGCGAGCAACCCGGCTCGTGCATCGTCACGCCCATCAACTGATCGGCCATTTCCATGGCGATCTTGTTGTGGGTGATGTAGATGAACTGCACCGTTTCCGACATCTCCTTTACCAGCCGTGCGTAACGGCCCACGTTGGCATCGTCCAGTGGCGCATCGACTTCGTCGAGCATGCAGAACGGCGCCGGGTTCAATTTGAAAATGGCAAAAACCAGGGCCAGCGCGGTCAGCGCCTTTTCGCCACCGGAGAGCAAATGGATGGTGCTGTTCTTCTTGCCAGGAGGACGCGCCATGATAGTCACCCCTGTATCGAGTAAATCTTCGCCCGTCAGTTCCAAGTAGGCGCTGCCACCACCGAAAACTTTTGGGAAAAGTGCCTGCAAACCACCGTTGATCTGATCAAAGGTATCCTTGAAGCGGTTGCGGGTTTCCTTGTCGATCTTGCGAATGACGTTTTCCAGGGTCTCCAGCGCTTCCACCAGATCGTCGTTCTGGGCATCCAGATAGCGCTTGCGCTCGGACTGCTGCTGATACTCGTCGATGGCCGCCAGGTTGATCGCCCCCAGCCGCTGGATGCGCAGGGCAATACGTTCCAGTTCTTCCTCGGCCTCCTTCTCGTTCGCCCCGGCCACCAAGGTGGCAAGCACGCCGTCGAGGTCGTAGCCGTCTTCCAGCAATTGGTCCTGCATGGCTTTGCGCCGTACCGTCAGCGCTTGCCATTCCATGCGCTGCTGTTCCATCTGGCCGCGGATCAACTGGGATTGCTGCTCGGCCTGGCTGCGGCGCTTCTCAGCGTCGCGCAGTTCACGGTCGGCGTCTTCCAGGGCAATTTGCGCAGTCTTGAGTTCTTCATCGACGCTCATGCGCTTGTCGAGCAGTTCTTCGAGTTTGAGGCGCAACTCTTCCAGCGGCGCTTCGCCCTCCTCCAGATTGAGGCTCAACTGCTCACGCTTTTCGGTCAGGCGTTCGGACTGCATTTCCAGCCGTTCCAGTGCCTGGCGCGTCGAATCGTGCTGGGCCTTGAGCGAGCCCAGGCGCACCGCCAACTGATGGGCGTGATCCTTATGCTGCCGCGCTTCCTGACGCACCCGGTCGAGGCGTTCGCGCAGGCTGTCGCGCTGAGCCAGCAACAGCTCGCGCTGCTCGGTGTCCAGTGCCATGGCATCGAGGGCCTCCTGCAGTTGCAGGCGCGCTTCGCCGATCTGTTCGTGTTCCAGTGCCCGCTGCTCGCCCAGCTCGGCAATCTCTTCTTCAAGACGGGTGCGGCGCAGGGCCAATTGTTCGACCTTGGCCTTGCCGGCCGACAACTGCGCCTTGAGCTCGCCTTGCTGGCGTGCTTCGTCCTGCAACAGCCGACGCAAGTGTTCGCGGCCGTTCTCCTGTTGACGCTGTTGCGCCCGCAGGTTCTGCAATTCGGTTTCCAGGGCTTCGACGCTGGCCTCGCGCTCTTCGCGCTCGGCACTCAGGCGCTGGATTTCCTGGCCGCGGGCGAGCATGCCGCTCTCGGCTTCGCTGGCCCGGCGCACCCGCAGGAAATGCCGGCCCACCCAATACCCGTCGCGGCTGATCAGGCTTTCGCCGGCCGCCAATTGTCCGCGCAAGGCCAAGGCCTGTTCGAGGCTTTCTACCGGTTTGACCTGCCCCAACCACGGCGACAGATCGACCTGGGCCTCGACTTTATCCAGCAAGCTGCCGGGCACCCGCACGCCGTCACCGGCCGGGCTGAGCAGGCGCAGATCGCCTTGGGTAAAACCCGACAGGTCGAAACCGGCGAAATCGTCCACCAGCACCGCTTGCAGGTCAGCGCCCAGCACGGTTTCCACCGCCAGCTCCCAACCGGCATCGACCTTCAGGCCCTCGGCCAGGCGCGGGCGCTCGGCCAGGTGCTGATCGCGCAGCCATTCGGCGGTGCCGGTGCCCGGGTCCAACGCGGCTTGCTGCAGGGCCTCCAGCGAGGCCAGGCGCCCGTTAAGCCGTTGCAATTCGCCCTGGGCCTGCTGCTGGTTCTGCAAGGCCAGTTGCAAGGCCTGGCGCAGTTGCTCAAGCCGTTCGACCTGGGCGTCTTCGCTGGCCTGCAAATCTTCAAGCGTGGCTTCGCTGGCGGCCAGTTGCTCGCTCAGATCGAGGATCGCCGCATCTTCCGGATCCGCCGCCAGCAAGGCACGCTCTTCGGCCAGACGGCGCTGACGGTCGGCCAGGCGCTCCATGCTGGTTTCCAGCTGCTGGATGCGCGACTGCTGGACCTCAGCCTGACGCCGTGGCTCGGCCGAGGTCAGGTTGAAACTGTCCCACTGCTCTTGCCAACCGTGCATGGTCAGCTCGGCTTCTTCCAGGGCGGCGGCAGCCTCTTCGGCGGCGGCGCTGGTGATTTCCTGCTCCGGCGTGAGCCGGTCCAGCTCTTCGCCGAGGGTCAGCAGCAAAGTGCGGTCGTGGCCCAGGTGGGATTCGGTTTCCAGGCGCGCCCGCTCGGCTTCCTTCAAATCATCCTGCAACTGCCGCAGTCGTTGCTGACCGTGCTGAATGCTCTGTTCGACCCGGGCGATGTCGCCGCCCACCGAATAGAAGCGCCCTTGCACCAGGTTGAAGCGTTCGGACAGGTCGTGGTGGCCGTCCCGCAGGCGCTCGATGGCGGCATCGGCGTTGCGCTGTTCAGCCACCAAGGCTTCGAAGCTGACCTCCTGGTTGCCAATAACCGCCTCGCGCTGGCCGACCTGCTCGTTCAACGCCTGCCAGCGCAGGGCCGAGAGCTGGGCCTTGAGCTGACGCTCCTCGCCCTTGTATTCCTGATACTTCTTGGCGGCCTCGGCCTGTCGGTGCAAGCGCTCAAGCTGACGTTCGAGCTCTTCACGCAGGTCGGTCAGGCGCGCCAGGTTTTCGTGGGTGCGGCGAATGCGGTTTTCAGTTTCGCGTCGCCGTTCCTTGTATTTGGAAATACCGGCGGCTTCTTCGATGAAGTTGCGTAGATCTTCGGGCTTGGCCTCGATCAGCTTGGAGATCATGCCCTGCTCGATGATCGAATAGCTGCGCGGCCCCAGGCCGGTGCCGAGGAAAATATCGGTGATATCGCGACGCCGGCATTTGGTGCCGTTGAGGAAATAACTGTTCTGGCTGTCGCGAGTCACTTTGCGACGAATGGAGATTTCCGCATAGGCGGCGTATTCGCCGACCAGGGTGCCGTCGGAGTTGTCGAACACCAACTCGATGCTGGCCTGGCTCACCGGCTTGCGGCTGGTGGAGCCATTGAAGATGACGTCGGTCATCGATTCGCCGCGCAGGTTCTTGGCCGAACTCTCGCCCATCACCCAGCGCACGGCGTCGATGATGTTCGACTTGCCGCAACCGTTGGGCCCGACCACCGCCGCCATGTTACTGGGGAAGTTCACCGTGGTCGGGTCGACGAAGGATTTGAACCCCGCCAGCTTGATGCACTTGAGTCGCACGTCAGGCCGCCGTCAGGGCAGAAACCACCAGATCGCAACTGCGCTGGGCGTAGGCCGTGAGCACGATGCGGATCTGCGGCAAATCACGGGCCAGCACGGCGGTGAGCAGGCGCTGGAACAACTCGAGGAATTCACTCATTTCCGCCTTGCGCTGTTCCAGGGCGAGGAAATAGGCACGGCTCATGGCCGGTTGCAGGTTCTCGACGGTTTCCTGCAAGTACGGGTTGTTGGCGAAAGGATACGCGGCGCGCATCACGCTGAAGCTTTCGTCGACAAAGGTGCGGATGTCCTGGCGCGCAAAGGCGTCCTTGAGCCGCTGCTGGATGGCCACGAACGGCGCCATGTCGGCCTGATCCTGCCAACCATGGGCCACGGCATTGCCCAGCAGGATGTACAGCTCGCTCATCAACGCACAGAGACTGCGCACATTATGTTCGGTGAGCTCGGTGACGTGGGCGCCACGGCGCGGCAGGATGGCGATCAGGTGACGTCGCTCGAGAATCAACAGGGCCTCGCGCACCGAGCCGCGGCTGACGTTGAGTGCCAGCGTGACCTTTTGCTCCTGGATGCGCTCCCCCGGCTTCATTTCGCCGCGAATGATGCGTTCGGCGAGATGGTGGGCGATTTGCTCGGCGAGGCTGTCCGGGGCCTTGAACGTCATGGTTGTCCTTCAAACTCTTCGATTTGCACAAGCGGCGCAGTGTAGCGCACTCAATACGTCATGGCGCAGGGCCTGCACCGGGTTTTGGCACGATATAAGCAATTTTTTCAGTAGTGCAGACCTTGTGGGAGCGGGCTTGCTCGCGAAGAGGCCAGTCCGTGAGCGAGAAATTTTCCGACACAAACGCCGTCTTCGCGAGCAAGCCCGCTCCCACATGGATTTGCGCTTAACTGATAGAAGTAGGACATCGCCCAAGGACCAATACCCGAACCCCATTGTTCATCGACAAAACAGATTTTCCTGACCTTAAAGTCAGAAAATCATTGACCGTAAAGTCAGAACTGATAAATTCAGCCCAAGTCGATACAACAATAATGAGTCTGCGAGGCCTTCCGTGATCCAGTTTTTACTCAACCAGGAACTCCGTAGCGAGCACGCCCTGGACCCGAACCTGACCGTGCTCAACTATCTGCGCGAGCATGTCGGCAAACCCGGTACCAAAGAAGGCTGCGCCAGTGGCGACTGTGGCGCATGCACCGTGGTGGTGGGCGAATTGCACACGGACGAAACCGGCCACGAGCGCATGCGCTATCGCAGCCTCAATTCATGCCTGACCTTCGTCTCGGCCCTGCACGGCAAACAACTGATCAGCGTCGAAGACCTCAAGCACCAGGGCCAGTTGCACAGCGTCCAACAAGCGATGGTCGATTGCCACGGTTCGCAATGCGGCTTTTGCACACCCGGCTTCGTCATGTCGTTGTTCGCCCTGCAAAAGAACAGCGAGCAAGCCGACACCCACAAAACCCACGAAGCCTTGGCCGGCAACCTGTGCCGCTGCACCGGCTATCGGCCTATCCTGGCCGCCGCCGAGCAGGCTTGTTGCGGCAAGCAACCGGACCAGTTCGACGCCCGCGAGGCCGAGACCATCGCCCGCCTCAAAGCCATCGCCCCGACCGAGACTGGCGAACTCAACAGCGGCGACAAGCGCTGCCTGGTGCCGCTGACCGTCGCCGACCTCGCCGACCTCTACGACGCTTATCCCCAGGCGCGCCTGTTGGCCGGCGGCACGGACCTGGCCCTGGAAGTCACCCAGTTCCACCGCACCCTGCCGGTGATGATCTACGTGGGCAACGTCGCCGAACTCAAGCGTGTCGAACGCTTTGACGATCGCCTGGAGATCGGCGCCGCCACGGCGCTGTCCGATTGCTACGAGGCCCTGAAAGCCGAATACCCGGACTTCGGCGAACTGCTGCAGCGCTTCGCCTCGCTGCAGATCCGCAACCAGGGCACCTTGGGCGGCAACATCGGCAACGCTTCACCGATTGGCGACTCCCCGCCCCTGCTGATCGCCCTGGGTGCGCAGATCGTGTTGTGCAAGGGCCAGACCCGTCGCACCCTGGCGCTGGAAGACTATTTCATCGACTACCGGGTCACCGCCCGTCAGGAAAGCGAATTCATCGAAAAGATCATCGTCCCGCGGGCCAGCGCCGAACAGGCGTTCCGCGCCTACAAGGTCTCCAAGCGCCTGGACGATGACATTTCCGCGGTGTGCGCGGCATTCAACCTGCGCATCGACAACGGCGTGGTCCGCGACGCTCGCGTGGCCTTCGGCGGCATGGCCGCGACGCCCAAACGCGCCACGCATTGCGAAGCCGTATTGATCGGTGCGCAGTGGAACGACAGCACCATCGAACGCGCCTGCGCCGCCCTGGCCGAAGATTTCACGCCGCTGTCGGACTTCCGCGCCAGCAAGGAATACCGCCTGCTCAGCGCCCGCAATCTGTTGCGCAAATACTTCATCGAACTGCAAACGCCGCACATCGAGACTCGGGTGACCGCTTATGTCTAACCATCACGCCGTAGAGAAGACTCAAGTCGAATTGGCCGAGCTGTTCGCCCGTGAGCTGACCACTGGCGTGGGCCGCAGCGTCAAGCATGACAGCGCCGCCAAGCATGTGTCCGGCGAAGCCCAGTACATTGATGATCGCCTGGAATTCCCTAATCAGCTGCACGTTTACGCCCGACTTTCGGACCGCGCCCACGCCCGGATCATCCGCATCGACACCGCGCCCTGCTACGCCTTCGAAGGCGTGCGCATCGCCATTACCCATGCAGACATCCCGGGGCTCAAGGACATCGGCCCGTTGCTGCCCGGTGATCCGTTGCTGGCCATCGATGACGTGCAGTTCGTCGGCCAACCGGTGCTCGCCGTCGCCGCCAAAGACCTGGAAACCGCACGCAAGGCCGCGCTGGCCGCCATCGTCGAATACGAAGACCTGGAACCGGTGCTGGATGTGGTCGAGGCCCTGCGCAAACGCCATTTCGTGCTCGACAGCCATACCCATCAACGGGGTGATTCGGCCACGGCACTGGCCAGTGCCGAGCATCGCATCCAGGGCTCGCTGCACATTGGCGGCCAGGAACACTTTTACCTGGAAACCCAGATCTCCTCGGTGATGCCCACCGAAGACGGCGGCATGATCGTCTATTGCTCGACCCAGAACCCCACCGAGGTGCAGAAACTGGTGGCCGAAGTGCTGGGTGTGTCGATGAACAAGGTCGTGGTGGACATGCGCCGCATGGGTGGCGGCTTCGGTGGCAAGGAAACCCAGGCCGCCAGCCCGGCATGCCTGTGCGCAGTCATCGCCCACCTCACCGGCCAGCCAACCAAGATGCGCCTGCCCCGGGTCGAAGACATGCTGATGACCGGTAAGCGCCACCCGTTCTACATCGAATACGACGTGGGCTTCGACAGCACCGGGCGCCTGCATGGCATCGCCCTGGAACTGGCCGGCAACTGCGGTTGTTCGCCGGACCTGTCGGCCTCGATTGTCGACCGGGCGATGTTCCATGCCGACAACGCCTATTACCTGGGCGATGCGACCATCAATGGCCATCGCTGCAAGACCAACACCGCGTCGAACACCGCCTATCGGGGGTTCGGCGGGCCGCAAGGCATGGTCGCCATCGAAGAGGTGATGGACGCCATCGCCCGGCACTTGGGGCTCGATCCGCTGGCGGTGCGCAAGGCCAACTACTATGGCAAGACCGAGCGCAACGTCACCCACTACTACCAGACCGTCGAGCACAACATGCTCGAGGAAATGACCGCCGAACTTGAAGAAAGCAGCCAGTACGCCGAGCGTCGCGAAGCGATTCGTCGTTACAACGCCAATAGCCCGATCCTGAAAAAAGGCCTGGCGCTGACCCCGGTGAAATTCGGTATTTCGTTCACCGCCAGTTTCCTCAACCAGGCAGGTGCCTTGATCCACATCTACACCGACGGCAGCATCCACCTGAACCATGGCGGCACCGAAATGGGCCAGGGCCTGAACACCAAGGTCGCGCAAGTGGTGGCCGAAGTATTCCAGGTGGAAATGGACCGCGTGCAAATCACCGCGACCAACACCGACAAGGTGCCGAACACTTCGCCGACTGCCGCCTCCAGCGGCGCCGACCTGAATGGCAAGGCCGCGCAGAATGCCGCCGAAACCATCAAGCAGCGCCTGGTGGAATTCGCCGCGCGGCAGTACAAGGTCAGCGAGGAAGACGTGGCATTCCACAATGGCCATGTACGGGTACGCGATCACATCCTGACGTTCGACGCGCTGGTGCAGCAGGCGTATTTCGCCCAGGTCTCGCTGTCGAGCACCGGCTTCTACAAGACCCCGAAAATCTACTACGACCGCAGCCAGGCCCGGGGTAGGCCGTTCTACTACTACGCCTTCGGCGCGGCGTGTGCCGAGGTGATCGTCGACACCCTCACCGGCGAGTACAAGATGCTGCGCACCGACATCCTTCACGACGTCGGCGCCTCATTGAACCCGGCCATCGACACCGGCCAGGTCGAGGGCGGCTTCATCCAGGGCATGGGCTGGCTGACCATGGAAGAGCTGGTGTGGAACGACAAGGGCAAGCTGATGACCAACGGCCCGGCCAGCTACAAGATCCCGGCAGTGGCTGACATGCCGCTGGATCTGCGGGTCAAACTGGTGGAGAACCGCAAGAACCCCGAAGACACGGTGTTCCATTCCAAAGCCGTCGGCGAGCCACCGTTCATGCTCGGCATCGCCGCGTGGTGCGCGATCAAGGACGCCGTAGCGAGCCTGGGGGATTACCGGCACCAACCGAAAATCGACGCGCCGGCGACACCGGAGCGGGTGTTGTGGGGGTGTGAGCAGATGCGCGGGTTGAGGGTGGCGAAGGTTGGGGAAGCTGAAACCGAGCTGGCTTCGCTCTAAGACCGCGGCGCGGCCTTCGCGAGCAAGCCCGCACCCACAGGGGACCGCGATCCAAATGTGGGAGCGGGCTTGCCCGCGAAGGCGGCCGAACAGACAACAGAAATGTTGAGGTGGAATATGTACAACTGGATCAGCGCCCTCGCCGACCTGCAAGATCGCGGTGAACCCTGCGTACTGGTGACGATCATCGAAGAGCTCGGCTCCACACCACGCAACGCCGGTTCGAAGATGGTCATCAGCGCCAGCCAGACCTTCGACACCATTGGTGGCGGGCACCTGGAATACAAGGCCATGGAACTCGCCCGGCAAATGCTCGCCAGCGGCCAGCAAAGCACGCATCTGGAGCGCTTCAGCCTCGGCGCCAGCCTGGGCCAATGCTGCGGTGGCGTGACGGTGTTGCTGTTCGAACCCATGGGCCAGGTGCAGGCACAAATCGCCGTGTTCGGCGCTGGCCACGTCGGCCGCGCCTTGGTCCCGCTGCTGGCAAGCCTGCCCTGCAAAGTGCGCTGGATCGACTCCCGGGAGGCGGAGTTCCCCGAACACCTGCCCCACGGCGTGCGCAAGATCGTCAGCGAAGACCCACAGGATGAAATCGACGACTTGCCCGCCGGCAGTTACTGCATTGTCATGACCCACAACCATCAGCTCGATCTGGAATTGAGCGCCGCGATCCTCAAGCGCAACGACTTCGCCTACTTCGGCCTGATCGGCTCGAAGACCAAGCGGGTAAAGTTCGAACACCGCCTGCGTGATCGTGGCTTCGACAGCAGCGCCTTGCAACGCATGCGTTGCCCGATGGGCATTGGCGAAGTCAAAGGCAAGTTACCGGTGGAAATCGCCATCTCCATCGCCGGTGAAATCATCGCCACCTATAACGCCGATTTCGGCCAGCACACCGCCCGCGCCGAACCGATTGCCAAGCTGCTGCCGGCCTCGCGCCGTAGCCAGGCCAATCGTTAATTCATTGTTGAGAAGTTCCTCATGCCCCTGACACGCAAAGCCTACCGCGCCGCCCTGCTCCACAGCCTCGCCGACCCCGCCGAAGTTGGGATCGAAGCGTCCTATGAATATTTCGAAGACGGTTTGCTGGTGGTGGAGAACGGCCAGATCAGCGCCATCGGCCCTGCCCATGACCTGCTGCCAACCCTGGCGGCGGACATCGAGATCAACCATTACCCGGACGCGCTGATCACCCCAGGCTTCATCGACACCCACATCCACTTGCCGCAGACCGGCATGGTCGGCGCCTATGGCGAGCAGTTGCTGGACTGGCTCGACACCTACACCTTCCCCTGCGAAAGCCAGTTCGCCGACCAGGCCCATGCCGATGCGGTGGCCGATATTTTCGTCAAGGAACTGCTGCGCAACGGCACCACCACCGCACTGGTATTCGGCAGCGTCCATCCGCAATCGGTGAACGCGCTTTTCGAAGTGGCCGAGAAACTTGACCTGCGCATGATCGCCGGCAAAGTGATGATGGACCGCAACGCCCCGGACTACTTGACCGACACCGCCGAATCCAGCTACACCGAAAGCAAGGCGCTGATCGAGCGCTGGCACGGCAAGGGCCGCCTGCATTACGCCGTGACCCCGCGTTTCGCGCCTACCAGCACCCCGGAACAATTGACCTTGGCCGGTCAACTGCTGGGGGAATATCCAGACCTGTACATGCAGACCCACATCAGTGAAAACCTGCAGGAGGTGCAGTGGGTCAAGGAGCTGTTCCCGCAGCGCAAGGGTTATCTGGACGTCTACGACCATTACCAGTTGCTTGGCGAGCGTTCGGTGTTTGCCCACGGCGTGCACCTGTGCGACGACGAATGTGCGCGCCTGGCCGAGGCCGGTTCGGCCATCGCGTTCTGCCCGACCTCGAATCTTTTCCTGGGCAGCGGCCTGTTCAACCTGCCGATGGCCGAGAAGTACAAGGTGAACGTGGGATTGGGCACGGATGTGGGCGGCGGCACCAGTTTTTCGCTGCTGCAAACCCTGAACGAAGCCTACAAAGTGATGCAGCTACAGGGCGCGCGGTTGAGCCCGTTCAAATCGCTGTACCTGGCGACTCTGGGCGGCGCCCGGGCCCTGCGCCTGGAAGAGCGGATCGGGACTTTGCAGCCGGGCAGCGATGCGGACTTCCTGGTACTGGACTACAACGCCACGCCGCTGTTGAGCTATCGCCTGAAGCAGGCCAGGGACATTGCCGAGAAGTTGTTTGTGTTGATGACGCTGGGGGATGACCGGACGGTGATGCAGACTTATGCGGCTGGCAGGTTGGTGCATCAGCGGTAGATTTTTATCGCCTGCCAAATCGCCTTCGCGAGCAAGCCTGCTCCCACATTTGGAATGCATTTCAATGTGGGAGCAGGCTTGCTCGCGAAGGGCGCGACTCGGTATGACTGGCTCAACCCATCAAAGCTTGGCCGTCGACCGTCCCGGTTTCTTGCTCTGCAACAAATGCGAAAACACCGCATGCAAATCATCCGACGCACTTTCCTCGTCGAGGTTGAGTTTGCTGTCGATGTGGTCCATGTGATGCATCATCAGGTCCACGGCCAGCGTGGCGTCGCGGGCCTCGATGGCGTCGATCAACTGGGTATGTTCATCGTAGGAACAGTGGGAGCGGTTGCCGCTTTCGTATTGGGCGATGATCAACGAAGTCTGCGACACGAGGCTGCGCTGGAAGCTGATCAGCGGGGCGTTCTTCGCCGCTTCGGCCAGCTTGAGGTGAAACTCGCCCGACAGGCGGATGCCGGCGCCACGGTCGCCACGGGAGAAACTGTCGCGCTCGTCGCTGACCATCTGCCGCAGTTCGGCCAACTGCTCAGCGGTGGCGTGCTGCACCGCCAACTCGGTGATCGCCCGCTCCACCAGACGCCGGGCCATGAACACCTGGCGGGCCTCTTCGACACTCGGGCTCGCTACCACGGCACCGCGATTGGGCCGCAACAACACCACCCCTTCGTGGGCCAGGCGTGACAGCGCCCGGCGGATGATGGTGCGGCTGACCCCGAAAATCTCCCCCAGCGCCTCTTCGCTCAATTTTGTACCGGGCGCCAGGCGCTGTTCGAGGATGGCCTCAAAGATATGCGCATAGACAATATCGTCCTGGGTTCCGCTGCGGCCGGCTTTACCTGCTCGCGGTTGTTTCTTGAGGGGCTGCAACTGTTCGTTCATGGGCACTCGAGTCGGGAGAACTGCGGCGAATTGACCGTGACTGTAATACGGCACAGCGGATCGCTGGCAAGTATCGCGTAAAAAACAGCCCGATTGTACACAACCTCTGATGGCAACACGACTGTACGGCTGTTTGCAGGCATGGCTGTATTGCAATCGGCTCCTGGGTTGAGTTTAGGCTTAAACCCGCAACCTGTGGCTCCTCCAAGCCCGTCAATCTACAACAAGGACCATCGCACACCATGACCGAAGTCACGACCACTCCACTTCGCCCACTGGCCGACACCTCGCCCTCGGCGATTGTCGCCGGGTTCATCGCGATGATGACCGGCTACACCAGTTCCCTGGTGCTGATGTTCCAGGCTGGCCAGGCAGCCGGGCTGACCAGTGGACAGATTTCCTCGTGGATCTGGGCAATTTCCATCGGCATGGCGGTGTGCTCCATCGGGCTGTCGCTGCGTTATCGCACGCCAATCACCATCGCCTGGTCGACTCCCGGCGCGGCATTGCTGATCACCAGCCTTGGCGGTGTCAGTTATGGCGAGGCCATCGGCGCCTATATCACCTGCGCGGCGCTGGTGACGATCTGCGGCTTGACCGGCAGTTTCGAACGCCTGGTCAAACGCATTCCGGCATCACTGGCGGCGGCATTGCTGGCAGGGATCCTGTTCAAGATCGGCAGCGAGATCTTCGTCGCCGCACAACATCGCACCGGCCTGGTGCTGGGGATGTTTTTCAGCTATCTGATCGTCAAGCGCCTGTCGCCGCGCTACGCCGTGCTGGCGGCGCTGCTGATCGGCACGGCACTGTCCGGCCTGTTGGGGCTGCTGGACTTCAGCGGCTTTGCCCTGGAAGTCGCAACGCCAGTCTGGACCACTCCGCATTTCTCCCTGGCGGCGACCATCAGCATCGGCATTCCACTGTTTGTGGTGGCGATGACCTCGCAGAACATGCCGGGCATCGCCGTGCTGAGGGCCGACGGTTACACCGTGCCGGCCTCGCCGTTGATCACCAGCACCGGCATCGCCTCGTTGCTGCTGGCCCCGTTCGGCTCCCATGGCATCAACCTGGCAGCCATCAGCGCAGCCATCTGCACTGGGCCTCACGCCCATGAGGACCGCAACAAGCGTTACACGGCGGCGGTCTGGTGCGGAGTTTTCTACGGCTTTGCCGGGGTGTTCGGCGCGACACTGGCGGCCTTGTTCGCGGCGCTGCCCAAGGAGTTGGTGCTGTCCATCGCGGCGCTGGCGCTGTTCGGGTCGATTATCAATGGCCTGAGCATCGCCATGAGCGAAGCCAAGGAACGGGAAGCAGCGCTGATCACCTTCATGGTCACGGCGTCGGGACTGACGCTGTTTTCCATCGGGTCGGCGTTCTGGGGGATTGTGGCCGGGGTGTTGACCTTAGTGATTCTGAACTGGCGTAGCGCCTGACGGCTAAAAGCTTCGCGAGCAAGCCCACTCCCACAGCAGATCTGTGTCGCCCACATAACTCCTGTGGGAGTGGGCTTGCTCGCGAAGGCGGCCTGACAGACAACCAGTAAATGACAGGCACAAAAAAACCGGCGCCCAAACGGGCTGCCGGTTTTTGAACATCAAGCGACCGGATTGATCGGCTTTTCCGGGTACCAGACGTCCATCAGCGGGCTGACTTCAACGCTGGTCAGCTCAGGACGCGCCTTGAGCCAGGCTTCAACGGCTGCACGCTGCTCTTGGGTCACCGAGCCACGCTTCTGCAGGCAAACCAGACCGTAGTCGTCGCCGCCGACATAGCCCAGGCCGTTGGCTTCCATGGCTTCTTTGAGGAAAGCATCGAGGAAAGCGTCAATAGCCTCATCGGCCAGATCTTCTTTGAAATCCAGGTTCAGTTCGAAACCCAGCTCTTGAAATTCATCCACGCACAGCTTTTTGCGCAGACGCTGGGAACGGTTAGTCGCCATTGGAACAATCCTCATAAGTAATAACGGCCGGCACTTTACCAGTTTGGTGCGTCGATTGCCCGACTGATCGGGCGCATTCGCCCTACCGTCGGTAAAAAATAGCCCCCCCAAGGGCTCAGGCACGGCACAAGCCGGTGCACCTTGGGGCATAATGCCGACACTTTCATGACCGTTGAGGGCGTTCATTTTCATGCCCTCGTCTTTTTCCCCCTCGCCCGTAGGGTTTTATTTCACATGATCAAATCTTTGCGTCCACTGCTTCTGGCCAGCCTTATTCTTCCCCTGGCCCTGCCGGTTACTACCAACGCCGCCACCATCAACACCGCCCTGTCGCCCAATGTGCAAAAGGCCCTCAAGAACAGCAAGCTGCAAGACAACGCCCTGTCCCTGGTGCTGATCCCACTCAACGGCCCCGGCACTCCGACCTTGTACAACGCCGACGTCTCGGTGAACCCGGCCTCCACCATGAAACTGGTGACCACCTACGCGGCCCTGGAAATGCTCGGCCCCAATCACCAGTGGAAAACCGAGTTCTACACCGACGGCACCCTCAGCGGCGGAATTCTCAACGGTAACCTGTACCTCAAGGGCGGCGGCGACCCCAAGCTGAACATGGAAAAACTCTGGCTGTTGATGCGTGACCTTCGGGCCAACGGCGTGCAGCAAATCACTGGCGATCTGGTGCTGGACCGCAGCTTCTTCATCCAGCCGCAACTGCCCGAGTTCAACGATGACGGCAATGACGAAAACAAACCGTTCCTGGTCAAGCCCGACTCGCTGTTGGTGAACCTCAAGGCCCTGCGCTTCGTCGCCCGCAATGACGGCGGTCGGGTGCTGGTGTCGGTGGAGCCACCGATTGCCACTATTCGCATCGAAAACCAGGTCAAGGCCGTCAATTCCAAGCAATGCACCGGCGGCGTGCGCTACAACCCGGTGCCACAGGCGGACGGCAGTGTGACCGTGACCGTCGGCGGCCAGCTCGGTGACGGTTGCAGCTCGCAGACTTACCTGTCGCTGCTGGACCACGCCACTTACACCGCCGGAGCCGTGCGGGCGATCTGGAAGGAGCTGGGCGGCAGCATCCAGGGCAAGGACCGCCTGGCTCCGACCCCGAGCAGCGCCAAGGTGCTGGCCCGGGCGTTCTCGCCGGACCTGGCCGAGATCATTCGCGACATCAACAAATACAGTAACAACACCATGGCCCAGCAACTGTTCCTGAGCCTCGGCGCGCAGTTTCGCAACGAAGCCGACGGTGACGACGCCAAGGCGGCGCAACGGGTGGTGCGCCAATGGCTGGCCAAGAAAGGCATCACCGCACCGCACCTGGTGATGGAGAACGGCTCCGGCCTGTCCCGCGCCGAACGGGTCAGCGCCCGGGAAATGGCGGCGATGCTGCAGGCCGCCTGGCGCAGCCCGTACTCGGCGGAGTTCATCAGTTCGATGCCGATCGCTGGCACCGACGGCACCATGCGCAAACGCCTCAAGACCACTGCCATGGCCGGCGAAGCCCACGTCAAGACCGGCACCTTGAATACTGTCCGCGCCATCGCCGGCTTCAGCCGTGACATCAATGGCAATACCTGGGCGGTGGTGGCGATCCTCAATGATCCAAAGCCCTGGGGCGCTTCTTCGGTGCTGGACCAGGTGCTGCTGGACCTGTACCGCCAGCCGAAACTGCCGCAGACGGCTTCGGTGCTCTGAACCCTTGATTCGCCGCAACTTCAGCGGCACCAGAGAACAGTGTGGGAGCAAGCCTGCTCCCACAATTGACCGCGTATATCCAGATAGCTATCCCAACTGCGTCTCCACCCGATCCCGCCCAGCCTGCTTGGCCGCATACACCCCTGAGTCGGCCCGCAACAGCAACGCATCCGCGCCCTCACCGATCCGCCAGCTGGCGATACCAAAACTGGCGGTGACGACGCCCACGCCATCGATCGGCGCGGCCCTCAGGCCTTCCCACAGCCCAATGGCCAATGCATAGGCGCTGGTACCGTCAGTGTCCGGGCACAGCACCACAAACTCTTCACCACCCAGCCGGCAGAACACGTCAGTACGGCGCAACCGTTGGGCGACGCGCTGGCAGACCGCCTGCAACACTCGGTCGCCCACCGCGTGGCCGTACTGGTCGTTGATACGCTTGAAGTGATCGATGTCGAGCATGATCACCGCCAACTCACCGGAACCCCGTTCGACCCGAACCATTTCCGAGGTCAGGCGCTCCTGGAAATAGCGCCGGTTGCGAATGCCGGTCAGGGCGTCGGTCACGGACAGGGCCCGCAGCTCCTCCTCCACGCGCTTGAGATCGGAAATATCCGAGATATAGCCATGCCACAGCACCCCGCCACCGGGTAGCTCCTCGGGTGTGGCCTCACCACGCACCCAGCGCAGGCCACGCACCGGGAGTTGCACTCGGTACTCTTCGCGCCAGGGGCTCAACGTCGCCGCCGAAGCACGAATCGAAGCGCGGACCCGTGTGCCGTCCAAGGGATGAATACGCGAGAAAACCGCTTCGGCGTGCTGCACCAACACATCAGGCTCCAGCTCATAGATGTCGCGAATGCCGTCACTGGCGTAGATCACGCTGAAACGACCGTTGAAATCCATCTTGAATTGGTAGATGCCGCCAGGAACGTGGGCGCTGAGTTTTTTCAGTAACAGGTCCCGGGCGGCCAGGGCCTCGTGGACGCGCTTGCGCTCGGTGATATCGATGCAGATCGCCAGATGGCCGACCCACAGCCCTTGGTCATCGAGCATCGGGGTGGCGAGCATATTCACGGTCAGATGGCTGCCATCGCGGCGCACCAGCGTCCATTCCCGGGCCTGTTGGCCACCCTGCTCACCGCCCTCGACCAACATCGCGTGACACGTTGGAATCGGTTTGCCGTAGCGTGCGCCAAGCTGTGCGGCCCGGGCCTGGAGTTCACGCGGAACGTGCAAGCTTTCCAGGGTCATGCTCTGCAGGACGGCGCTGCTGGCATAGCCAAGCATCTGTTCGGCACCGGCATTGAATGTAGTGATGACACCGCGCAGGTCCGTGGCGATGATCGCAACCTGGGTCGCGGCATCCAGCACTCCGCGCAACTGCCCATGGGTGCCCCGCAACTCTTGCTCGCGTGCGCGCAGTTCCTGGGTCCGCTGTTCCACCAATTTCAGGGCCCGTTGGCGCTGGCTGACCAACACATAGAGCAAGGCGCTGAGCAACAGGCTGAGCAAACCGCCCAGCACCACCAGGCTCTCCACCGTGGAATGGTTGGTTGCCAGGAAGGCCCCGCTGGGCCGCAACTCCACCCGAAAGTCATGATCTGCCAGGCGTAACAAGCGGATCGCCGACAAACTGCTGTCAACCGATGGGTCGAGAGACTCGAACAGCACTTCCTCCCGGTCCTCAGTGGACAGGTCCAGGACCCGCATCGAAAGGTTGTCTTGCCCGGACTCCGGCAGGCCATCGCCCACCAGCTGACGCATGCTGATGGCCGCCACCACATAACCGAACGGCTCCTTGGCCGACGCCCTGGTGACCGGCGCGACCAGCAAAACCCCACGGGCCAAGTTCGGGTCGACGCCCATCAGGTCCAATGGCTGCGAGACCACCAACCCGCCACGCTGGCGGGCCCGCTCGAGCGCCGCCCGGCGCAGCGGGTCAGAAAGCAGGTCCAACCCCAACGGTGACCCGTAGGAAGCCTGGCTCTGGAGGTAGAGCACCGGCGCGTATTCGTCCCGCTCGGGGGCCTGGCGCAGGTCACCGGTGTTATCCACCTCACGGATCGTAAAGTTGTCTGCCCCCTCGGCCCGTGCCTGCTGCTCGAACGACTGCCGTTCGCCCCCAAGCACCCTTGGCGCCCAGGCGAAGGCTCGGGTGCGCGGCAACAAAGCTTCGGTGTAACCGCGGAATTCGGCGTAGGAAACCCCATCGGAATTGGCGAAGAAACGCCTGAGGCTATCGAGGCGTTGCTCCTGACCCTGGAAGCGTTCCTCGAGGCGGCTGAAACGTTCCTCGGCTTGCAGCTCGAAGCGCTGACGCAGTTGCTGCTTGAACAGCTCCATCATCGACCAGGTCAGCAAGCCGGTCAGGCAGGTACCGGCCAGCAAGACCAGCGAAGCCACCAGCCAGGCCGACACATCTTCGCTGATAAAGCCCAGGATTCTGGGGCGTACCTGATGCAATGCCATAAATACAACTCAGAAAGGAGCCAGGCGTAGGCGCAGCCCTGGACACAGCCTAAGTTATAGCTATTAGCCATCACTTTAGCCAGTCCCAAAAAGGGCCCAGAAGCCTTGATTTACAAGGCTTCGTGGATCCAATCAGCGATAGGATCAACGGGCCATGATCTTCCAGGCACGGTGGATCTTACTGTTGCGCGCAAAATCCGGATCAATGGTCTTGGCGGTGATCTCTTCCACGGCGTATCGCTCGCCAAGGTTGTCCTCGAGCTGGAACTTACGGAAGTTGTTGGAAAAATACAGTACGCCGCCCGGCGCCAGACGGGCCATGGCCAGGTCCAGCAACTGGACGTGGTCGCGCTGCACGTCGAACACCCCTTCCATACGCTTGGAATTGGAGAACGTCGGCGGGTCGATGAAGATCAGGTCGTACTCGTCCCGACTGGCTTCGAGCCAGGCGATCACGTCACCCTGTTCCAGGCGGTTCTTATCCGAAAAGCCATTGAGCGACAGGTTGCGCCGTGCCCAGTCCAGATAGGTTTTCGACAGGTCGACGCTGGTGGTACTGCGCGCACCGCCCTTGGCAGCGTGGACGCTGGCGGTCGCGGTGTAGCAGAACAGGTTGAGGAAGCGCTTGCCGGCCGCCTCTTTCTGGATCCGCAGGCGCATCGGCCGGTGATCGAGAAACAGTCCGGTGTCCAGGTAGTCGGTGAGGTTGACCAGCAGCTTCACGCCGCCTTCGTTGACCTCGGTGAACTTGCCCTGGGCGCTCTGGCGCTCGTACTGCTTGGTGCCGCTCTGGCGCTCGCGACGCTTGATCACCACGCGGCTCTTGTCGACATTCAGCGCCTGTGGAATCGCCGCCAGGGCATCGAACAACCGGGCCGAGGCTTTTTCCGGGTCGATGGATTTTGGCGCGACGTATTCCTGAACGTGCACCCAATCGTGATACAGGTCGATGGCCATGGAGTATTCCGGCATGTCAGCGTCGTAGACCCGATAGCAGTCCACGCCTTCACGCTTGGCCCATTTACTCAGCAACTTGAGGTTTTTTTGCAGGCGATTGGCGAACATCTGCCCGCCCTCGCTCAAACGGGCCTGCTCGACCACAGGGGCCGGAGCCGGGGTTGGCTTGATCGGGTTGCCGTTCTTGTTGTACTGGCGCTCTTGCGGCACCTCCGGCGTCTGATCGTACGCTGCCTGCTCACGCTCGGCCTGACGCTGTTCCGGGGTGCGACGTTCGCCGGTGACGAACTGATCCGGCAGCACCTTGATCAGCAAGAGCTTGCACGGCAAGGCGCCGTTCCAGAACGAATACTGCTTGTGGCTGCGAATGCCCATGCGCTTGCCCAGGTCCGGCGCGCCGGTGAACACCGCCGCCTCCCAGTTCAAGCAAGCCTGGCGCAAGCGCTCGCCCAGATTCTGGTAGAGGTAAAGCAGGCTGGCTTCGTCGCCCAGACGCTCGCCGTACGGCGGGTTGCAGATCACCAGGCCCTTCTGGTTCTGATCCGGACGCGGCTCGAAGGTGGCGACTTCGCCTTGATAGATCTTGATCCACTCGCTCAGGCCCGCACGCTCAACGTTGTTGCGGCCTGGCTGGATCAACCGTGGATCGGCTTCATAGCCGCGAATCCACAACGGTGGCTTGGCCAGCCCGGCGGCGGCACGCTCGGAGGCCTCTTCGTGGAGCTTCTTCCACAGCGCCGGCACGTGGCCGAGCCAGGCGGTGAAGCCCCACTGCTGGCGACGCAGGTTCGGCGCCATGTCGGCAGCGATCATCCCGGCTTCCACCAGGAACGTGCCCACGCCGCACATCGGGTCGGCCAGCGCCCCGCCTTCAGCGGCAATGCGCGGCCAGCCGGCGCGGATCAGGATGGCGGCAGCGAGGTTTTCCTTCAGCGGCGCGGCGCCTTGCTGCAGGCGATAGCCGCGCTGGTGCAGGCTGTGGCCGGAGAGGTCCAGGGAGAGGATCGCTTCGCCGCGGTCCAGGCGCAGGTGAATGCGCAGGTCCGGGTTGAGTTTGTCGATGGACGGTCGCTCGCCCGTCGGGGTGCGCAGTTTGTCGACGATGGCGTCCTTGACCTTCAGGGCGCCAAAGTGGGTGTTGTCGATGCCCGAGCCGTGGCCGCTGAACTCCACCGCCAAGGTTCCATCGGCGAGCATGTGGTCTTGCCAGTCGACGTCCAGCACGCCGTGGTACAGGTCTTCGGCGTCCTTCATCGGGAAACGCTTGAGCACCAGCAACACGCGGTTGGCCAGGCGCGACCAGAGGCACAGGCGATAAGCCGTTTCCATGTCGGCCATGCCGCGCACGGCCGAAGTGTGCTCGCGCGCCTCTTCAAGGCCAAGCCCGACGGCTTCCTCGATGAGCAGGCCTTCGAGGCCCTTGGGGCAAGTGAGGAAGAGTTCGAAACGATCGGACATGGGATTTCCAGCGCCTTTGGCTAAGTGGACCGGGCAACGCATTGCCGGGCCGGGTTCAATCAGGTGCTTTTCTCAAGAGCACCCACGTGGCACGAAAGTGTGCCGTCCCGCCCTCGCCGTTCAGGTTAGAAGAGCCTGGATGGGAGGGCAGATAAAAAATTCTGTATAACAATTTGTGAAAACTCGACCCTTTCGTCGAATAGTACCCGAGTGCAACGGGGGGACATTCTCATTCGAGGAAAGACCGCGCCCTTCGGCGCGAGGCCGATCATACAGGGGTCTAGCTCAAAAGCGGTCAACGAACATCAAGTTACTTATCGCCCTAACGTCTTTATTGTTACGTGCTTATGACAAAACGATCATTCCATCCATGTGACGCTTTGGTTAGAACTCAACACAGGTTGACGCCACAACGGCGCCAACACCTTGGCTCGTCACGCCGGCAACGAGCCACCAACGGCAGAATGATTCTGCCCCGGCCTCGATAGAGGTCGACGCTAAGCAACAGTCAACAAGTGAGGGCAACACCCTATGAGAAGACTTAAGCGTGATCCGTTGGAAAGAGCATTTTTACGCGGTTACCAATATGGCGTTGGTGGTAAATCCCGTGAGCTTTGCCCCTTTACTCTACCGTCAGTACGTCAAGCCTGGATCAATGGCTGGCGAGAAGGACGCGGCGACAACTGGGACGGTATGACCGGCACTGCGGGTATCCATAGACTCAACGAACTTCACGCCGTCGGCTGACACAGGGCTCAACACTCAAGAACTCGACAATTTGATACTCACATCGATTTAACCACGCGCGTCCCATCCGGACGGCGGGCTTCGGCCCAGGGGGCTCCTTCGAGGAGCCCTTTTTAATGCCTGGGTTTTCTGAACAGGGTTACTAACTCTACTGTGAACACCATTGTGGCGAGGGAGCTTGCTCCCTCGCCACAATGGGTCTGCGTAGCCTTCAAAAGATCAATCAACGCAGCGCCGCAATCGCATCCACTGATTCACGAATCAACGCCGGTCCTTTATAGATAAAGCCCGAATAAATCTGCACCAGGCTCGCCCCAGCGGTGATTTTCTCGGCGGCATGCCGGCCTTGTGTGATGCCACCCGCCGCGATGATCGGCAAGCGCCCCGCCAACTCGGCGGCCAACACCTTCACGGTGTGGGTGCTCTTCTCGAGCACCGGAGCACCCGACAAGCCGCCCGCCTCATCGCCATGCTCCAGCCCCTCGACGCCTTCACGCCCCAAGGTCGTGTTGGTGGCAATCACCGCGTCCATGCCGGTCTCGATCAGGGCCTGGGCGACTTGAGCGGTTTCTTCGTCGGTCATGTCCGGAGCGATCTTGATGGCCAGTGGCACATGGCGACCATGAATCACCGCCAGCTCTGCACGTCGGCGGGCCAGGTCTGCCAGCAGTTGCTTGAGGGAATCACCAAATTGCAGGCTGCGCAGGCCCGGAGTGTTCGGCGAACTGACGTTGACCGTCACATAGCTGGCATGGGCGTAGACCTTGTCCAGGCAGATCAAGTAGTCGTCGACGGCGCGCTCCACCGGGGTGTCGAAGTTCTTGCCGATATTGATGCCCAGCACGCCCTTGTACTTGGCCGCAGCCACCCGGGCCAGCAAATGGTCGACGCCCAGGTTGTTGAAGCCCATGCGGTTGATGATCGCCTCCGCCTCCGGCAGGCGGAAAAGCCGTGGCTTGGGGTTGCCTGGCTGCGGGCGTGGGGTGACGGTGCCGATTTCCACGAAACCGAAACCCAGCTGGGCGAACCCATCAATGGCCGCGCCATTCTTGTCCAGCCCCGCCGCCAACCCGACCGGGTTAGGGAACTCCAGCCCCATGACCGTCACCGGCAATTTCGCCGGAGCCTTGCACAGCAACCCGTTGAGGCCCAAACGTCCGCCCGCGCCGATCAGGTCCAGAGACAGATCGTGGGAGGTTTCCGGGGAAAGTTTGAACAGCAGCTCACGGGCCAGGGTGTACATGGGTGGGTTTGACTCGATCGGAGAAATGAGGCGCGGATTATAGCGGGGTGAAGGGATGGGAGCGAGCAACCGATAGTTGCCTGCTCCCTGCTTGGCGCCGTATTGAAATCTGAAGGAAAGCGGATGAGGTCCGGGCTGGCATATGCCTTGCACCATTTGTGTTCATCGGTGCCCATGCCAACGGCGGAATGCGTGCCACACTGTTTTAAGGGACAACGGCGTCGTCATCCGGCCCTGCTCTGGCAGCCGTCCGGATACGGCGCCTTTTTTGTGGAAGGTGATGCTCAATGAATGAAATTCCAGCCAACCCCCTGGCCTGGGTCAACGGCAGCGATGCCCCGGAAAAGAGCGCGGTCAATCTTGGCTTCATGGCCTTGAGTGACTGTGCCCCGGTGGTGGTGGCCGCCACCCAGGGCTTCGCCCAACCCTACGGCCTGACCCTGAACCTCAAGCGCCAGACGTCCTGGGCCAACCTGCGGGACAAGCTGGTCAGCGGTGAAATCGATGCCGCCCACAGCCTGTACGGCCTGATTTATGCGGTGCACCTGGGCATCGGTGGCGTCGCGCCGACTGACATGGCGGTGCTGATGGGGCTGAACCAGAACGGCCAGAGCATCAACCTGTCCCATGGCCTCCAGGCCCAAGGCGTGACCAGTCCTGAGGCACTGGAGCAGCATGTGCACCAAACTCGCCCGAAACTGACCTTCGCCCAGACCTTCCCCACCGGCACCCATGCCATGTGGCTTTATTACTGGCTCGCCGCCCAGGGCATCCATCCCTTGTCGGATGTCGACAGCGTGGTGGTGCCGCCGCCGCAAATGATCGCGCACCTGCAGGCCGGGCGTATCGACGGCTTCTGCGTCGGTGAACCCTGGTGCGCCAGCGCGGTGAAGCAGAACCTGGGCTTCACCCTGGCGACCACCCAGACCATCTGGCCCGATCATCCGGAAAAAGTGTTGGGCTGCACCCGCGCGTTCGTCGAGCAGTCCCCCAATACCGCCAGGGCGCTGGTGATGGCGATCCTTGAAGCCAGCCGCTTTATCGAACAAAGTACGGAAAACCGTCGCAGCACCGCGCAACTGTTGAGTGCGCCCGAATACCTCGACGCACCGTTGGACTGCATCGAGCCGCGCCTGCTGGGCATCTATGCCGACGGCCTGGGCAATAGCTGGCAGGATCCTCACGCGATGCGCTTCCATGGCAACGGCGAGGTGAACCTGCCGTACCTGTCCGACGGTATGTGGTTCATGACCCAGTTCCGCCGCTGGGGCCTACTGCGTGAAGACCCGGACTACCTGGCCGTGGCCCGGCAAGTCCAGCAACTCACGCTGTACCGTGAAGCCTGCGCGGCGCTGGACATCGCGGCCCCACGCCAGGACGTGCGCAGCAGCCAGTTGATCGACGGCATCATCTGGGACGGCTCGGACCCGGCCACGTATGCCCGTAGCTTCAAACTGCACGCCTTGAGCGATGCGGCTCCCCTTCTCGCCAGCCGCTGACAGGAGCCTCGACCATGCTGCGTATCCTGCTGATCAACGACACGGCGAAAAAAGTCGGCCGCCTCAAAGCCGCCCTGATTGAAGCCGGATTCGAAGTCATCGACGAGTCCGGTTTGACCATTGACCTGCCGGCGCGCGTCGAAACGGTGCGTCCGGACGTGATCCTGATCGATACCGAGTCACCCGGACGCGATGTGATGGAACAAGTGGTGCTGGTCAGCCGCGACCAACCACGACCGATCGTCATGTTTACCGACGAGCACGACCCGGATGTGATGCGCCAGGCGATCAAGTCGGGGGTGAGCGCCTACATCGTCGAAGGCATCCACGCCGCGCGCCTGCAACCGATCCTCGACGTGGCCATGGCCCGCTTCGAAAGCGACCAGGCCCTGCGCGCCCAGCTCCTGGCGCGGGACCAGCAACTGGCCGAACGCAAGCGCATCGAACTGGCCAAGGGCATGCTGATGAAGATGAAAGAATGCAACGAAGAACAGGCCTACACCCTGATGCGCCGCCAGGCCATGAGCCGCCAGCAGAAGCTGATCCAGGTGGCGGAGCAGATCATTGCCATGAATGAGTTGCTGGGCTGAAAGCCCTGTAGCGACTGGGCTGGCGCCACCGCGAGCAGGCTCGCTCCCACAGGTTCGTGCCCCCTGAGGATCCATTGTGGGAGCGAGCCTGCTCGCAATAGCCCTCACACCAATCCCCGCTGTTGGCACAGATCTCGCTTAAGTAATCCCACAGGTAACCAACGGCGGTTGCCCCACCTACGACAAAGACGTCGCACACCCTCCTTGCCTCTCTGGCGATCCGGGTTGCGGCGTTTTTTTGTTTTGGCCCCTCGGGGCCGGTGGTGCGACCACAGACGGCGCACTGCTCAAAGCACTGACTCATTTCTCGAGACTTTTACAGCTGAGGTGCGCGATGAATTCAAGCTTCTGGAAATCCGGCCACACCCCGACACTGTTCGCGGCCTTCCTCTACTTCGACCTGAGTTTCATGGTCTGGTACCTGCTCGGTCCACTGGCGGTGCAGATCTCTGCCGACCTGCACCTGACCACCCAGCAACGCGGCCTGATGGTGGCGACGCCAATCCTGGCCGGTGCGGTACTGCGTTTGTTCATGGGCCTGCTGGCTGATCGCATCTCACCGAAAACCGCCGGCATGGTGGGCCAGGTGATTGTGATCGGCGCGCTGTTCTGCGCCTGGAAACTGGGCATCCACAGCTATGAACAGGCGCTGCTGCTGGGCCTGTTCCTGGGTGTGGCCGGTGCTTCGTTTGCCGTGGCCTTGCCGCTGGCGTCCCAGTGGTATCCGCCACAGCACCAGGGCAAGGCCATGGGTATTGCCGGCGCTGGCAACTCGGGCACCGTACTGGCGGCGTTGATCGCCCCGGTGATGGCAGTGGCATTCGGCTGGAGCAACGTCTTCGGCTTCGCGCTGATCCCGCTGGTGCTGACCCTGGTGCTCTTTGCCTGGCTGGCCAAGAACGCTCCCGAGCGGCCGAAAGCCAAATCCATGGCCGACTACCTCAAGGCCCTCGGCGACCGTGACAGCTGGTGGTTCATGTTCTTCTACAGCGTGACCTTCGGTGGTTTCATCGGCCTGGCCAGCGCCCTGCCCGGCTACTTCAACGACCAATACGGCCTGAGTCCGGTCACCGCCGGCTACTACACCGCCGCCTGCGTCTTCGGTGGCAGCCTGATGCGTCCGTTGGGTGGCGCCCTGGCGGATCGTTTCGGTGGCATCCGCACCTTGCTCGGCATGTACACCGTTGCGGCGGTCTGCATCGCGGCGGTGGGCTTCAACCTGCCGAGTTCCTACGCGGCCCTGGCCCTGTTCGTCTGCACCATGCTCGGTTTGGGTGCGGGCAACGGCGCGGTATTCCAGCTGGTGCCACAACGCTTCCGTCGCGAAATCGGCGTGATGACCGGACTGATCGGCATGGCCGGTGGCATCGGTGGTTTCGCCCTGGCGGCGGGCATGGGTGCGATCAAACAGAGCACCGGCAGCTATCAACTGGCACTGTGGTTGTTCGCCAGCCTCGGTGTCCTGGCCTGGTTCGGCCTGTACGGCGTGAAACGTCGCTGGAGAACCACTTGGGGTTCGGCCGCCGTCACCGCAGCTCGGGTATGACGTGCAACCATGAGCCTGCAACTGAGTTTCGCCGAAGCCAGTGCCATTGGCCCGCGGGAAGAAAACCAGGACGCCCTGCGCCTGGTCACCCCGGCCCCGGCCCTGGCTGCCAGCAAGGGTTACCTGTTCGCCATCGCTGACGGCGTGAGCCAATGCGCCGATGGCGGGCTGGCCGCCCGTTCGACCTTGCAGGCGCTGGCCCTGGACTATTACTCCACGCCGCAAACCTGGGGCGTGGCCCAGGCGCTGGACCGGCTGTTACTCGCACAAAATCGCTGGCTGCAGGCCAACGGTGGCGGGCAACCCCTGCTCACCACCGTCAGTGCCCTGGTGCTGCGAGGCCGGCGCTTCACCCTCGCGCATGTCGGCGATTGCCGGGTCTACCGCTGGCACGCCGATCATCTGCAGCGGGTCAGCGAAGATCACGTCTGGGAGCAACAGGGCATGCAACATGTGCTCAAGCGTGCCCTGGGGCTGGATCAACATCTGATCCTCGACTTTCTCGACGGTGAACTGCGCACCGACGAAACCTTCGTGCTGCTCAGCGACGGCGTCTGGGCGGTCCTCGGGGACACGGCCATCGCCGGCATCCTTCGCGACCAACCGAACCTGGACCTCGCGGCGCAGACACTGGTCAACGCCGCGCACCTGGCCGGTAGCCAGGACAACGCCAGCGCTCTGCTGGTACGTGTCGATGCGCTGGGCGAGGCAAGCATCGGCGATGCGCTGATCCAATTGCAGCAATGGCCCCTTCCCCCGGCACTGAAACCGGGTCAGGTGTTCGAGGGCTGGCAGATCGAAAGTCTGCTCGGCCAGAGCCAGCAATCGTTGCTCTACCGGGTACACGATGGGCAGGGCCAGCCATGGCTGCTGAAAACCTTGCCCGGGCAGCTACGGGACGACACCCGGGCCGGACAGGCATTGCTGTCGGAAGAGTGGTTTCTCAAACGGGTCGCAGGGCGGCAGTTTCCCGAGGTCCATGGCGTTCCCCAGCGTCAGCATTTGTACTACGTGATGCGCGAATATTCGGGCATGACCCTGGCCGAGCTGTTCAACCAGGGCGGGCCGCTCCCTCTGGCCCAATGGCTGGACCTGGCGCAGCGGCTGGTGCGGGCGGTGGGCCTGTTGCATCGAAGGCAGATCTACCACCGCGACATCAAGCCGGAAAACCTGCACCTGGGAGACGATGGGGAATTGCGCTTGCTGGACTTCGGGCTGGCGTACTGCCCGGGCTTGTCCGAAGATCAGGCTAACATGCTGCCCGGCACGCCTAGCTATATCGCACCGGAAGCCTTTGGTGGCGCTGCGCCGACCGCGCAACAGGATTTGTATGCCCTCGGCGTGACCTTGTATTTCCTGCTGACCGGGCATTATCCCTACGGCGAAATCGAGGCGTTCCAGCGCCCGCGCTTTGGCGTGCCGGTCAATGCCAGTCGCTATCGGCCAGACCTGGCCGAATGGCTCGGACAAAGCCTGGAACGCGCCGTCGCGGCCGATCCGCAGCAGCGTTTTGAAACCGCCGAGGAATGGCTGTTGCTGCTGGAACAGGGCGAACGCCGCAGCTTGGGCGTAAGGCCCCGGCCGCTGCTGGAAAGAGAACCACTGAAGGTCTGGCGGACGTTGGCGCTGGTGTCTTTGGTGGTGAATATTGTGCTGCTGTTTTTGGTATTTCATGGCTGAAATCCAGTCGCGCCCCTCGCCTCCACGCTCCATTACCGGGCAACACGCTTTGATTCGGTGCAATAAATCCCTCCCCCATTCGTGCAATCAGCCGTTCCCCCAATAAATCCACGCCCTCAAGCCACTTGGCACAACCACTGCATAACCTCTCTCACCATACATAAAGCAACGCCTCCAACGATGAAGGCGGTGCTTCCCGAGAGAACGGGACCAGGACAAAGGCGTCCTCGCTAGGCAACTAGCGGGACGCCTTTTTTTGTTTTCGAAAAAATTGCCGAGCCAGCCCGATCACCGTGATGAAACGGGCCTGTACTTGCGGAGAACCCTGATGAAAAAACTCAAACTGGTAATGATCGGCAACGGCATGGCCGGGGTTCGAACCCTCGAAGAACTGCTCAAACTGAGTAACGAGCTGTACGACATCACGGTGTTCGGTGCCGAGCCCCACACCAACTACAACCGCATCCTGCTCTCGCCGGTGCTTGCCGGTGAGCAGACGTTCGAAGAGATCGTGCTCAACGACCTGAGCTGGTACCTGGACAACAACATCAAGCTGCTGCTCAACCGCAAAGTGGTGGAGATCGACCGGGTCAAGCGCCGGGTCATCGCCGAAGACGGCAGCGAGGCCGAATACGACCGCCTGCTGATCGCCACCGGCTCCACACCCTTTATCCTACCGATCCCCGGCAACACCCTGGAAGGCGTGATCGGCTACCGCGACATCGCCGACACCCAGGCCATGATCAACACCGCCAAGACCCACAAGCATGCGGTGGTGATCGGCGGCGGCCTGCTCGGCCTGGAAGCCGCCAATGGCCTGAAGTTGCGGGGCATGGACGTGACCGTGGTGCACCTGGGCGAATGGTTGCTGGAACGGCAACTGGACAAGACCAGCGGCCAACTGCTGCAAACCGCCCTGGAAAACCGTGGCCTGAAATTCCGCCTCTGCGAGCAGACCCAGGCCCTGTACGACGCCGGCAACGGCCGGGTCGGCTCGGTCCAGTTCAAGAACGGTGACATCATCCCCGCCGACCTGGTGGTGATGGCCGCCGGCATTCGCCCCAACACCGAACTGGCGGAGAAATCCGGCATCCCTTGCAACCGCGGGATCCTGGTCAATGACACCCTGCAAACCTACGACCCGCGCATCTATGCCATCGGTGAATGCGCCAGCCACCGCGGCACCGCCTATGGCCTGGTGGCCCCGCTGTTCGAACAGGCCAAGGTCTGCGCCAACCACCTCGCACAACTGGGCTTCGCCACTTACAAGGGCTCGGTCACCTCGACCAAGCTCAAAGTCACCGGCATCGACCTGTTCTCCGCCGGGGACTTCATGGGCGGCGAAGGCACCGAGACCATCACCCTTTCCGACCCGATCGGCGGCGTCTACAAAAAACTGGTGATCAAGGACGACGTGCTGGTCGGTGCCTGCCTGTACGGCGATACGGCAGACGGTGGCTGGTATTTCCGCCAGATCCGTGAGAACCACACCATCAGCGAGATCCGCGACCACCTGATGTTCGGTGAAAACGCCTTGGGCGACGTAGGACACCAGGGCCAGGACAAAGCCATGAGCATGGCCGACACCGCCGAAGTCTGCGGCTGCAACGGCGTGTGCAAAGGCACCATCGTCAAGGCGATCCAGGAGCACGGGCTGTTCAGCGTCGACGACGTGAAAAAACACACCAAGGCAGCCAGCTCCTGTGGTTCCTGCGCCGGATTGGTCGAACAGATCCTGATCAACACCGTGGGCGGTGCGGCGGACGTCAAGCCGAAAAGCGAAAAAGCCATCTGCGGTTGCAGCGACCTCAACCACGGCCAGATCCGCCAGGCGATCCGCGACCAGCACCTGCTGACCATCGCCGGAACCATGAGCTACCTGAACTGGCGCACCCCGAACGGCTGCGCCACCTGCCGCCCGGCGTTGAACTACTACCTGATTTCCACCTGGCCGGGCGAAGCCCAGGACGACCCACAATCGCGCCTGATCAACGAACGCGCCCACGCCAACATCCAGAAAGACGGCACCTACTCGGTCGTCCCACGGATGTGGGGTGGCGTGACCAATCCGTCAGAACTGCGGCGCATCGCCGACGTGGCCGACAAATACAACGTGCCCATGGTCAAGGTCACTGGCGGACAGCGCATCGATTTGCTCGGAATCAAAAAGCAGGACCTGCCGGGCGTCTGGAAAGACCTCGACATGCCGTCCGGCCACGCCTACGGCAAGTCCATCCGCACCGTGAAGACCTGCGTGGGCAGCGAGTTCTGCCGCTTCGGCACGCAGAACTCCACCCAACTGGGCATCGAGCTGGAACATGACCTGTTCAACATGTGGTCGCCGCACAAGGTGAAGCTGGCCGTCTCCGGTTGCCCGCGCAACTGCTCGGAGGCGGGCATCAAGGACGTCGGCATTATCGGCGTCGATTCCGGCTGGGAGATGTACATCGGCGGCAACGGCGGGATCAAGACCGAGGTGGCCGAGTTCTTCGTCAAACTCAAGACCGCCGAAGAAGTGCGTGAATACAACGGCGCCTTCCTGCAGTTGTACCGCGAAGAAGCCTTCTACCTTGAGCGCACCGTGCATTACATGCAGCGGGTCGGCATGGAGCACATCAAGAAAGCCGTGCTCGAAGACCCGGCGCGGCGCCAGGCCCTCCACGAGCGCCTGAAGTTTTCCCTGTCACTGGAACAAGACCCGTGGAAACAGCGTCTGGAACAGCCCCAGCTGAAAAAAGAGTTTGAAGTCATCCCCGTGAAAAACCTGGAGGTGCCGGCATGAACTGGCTGGATATCTGCGCCCTGGAAGAGATCAATATCCTCGGTTCGCGCATCATCAATGGCCCCAAAGGCGATATCGCGATTTTCCGCACCAGCGACGATGAAGTGTTCGCCCTCGATGACCGTTGCCCGCATAAGGGCGGTCCTTTGTCCCAAGGGTTGGTCTACGGCAAGCGTGTGGCCTGCCCGCTGCACAACTGGCAGATCGACCTGGAAAGCGGCCAGGCCCAGGCCCCGGATGTCGGCTGCGCCCACCATCACTCGGCACGGGTCGAGAACGGCCGGGTGATGCTGGCGTTGCGGGACGCAAGCTGATGAGCCAGACCACTGCTTCGACTTGCTGTTATTGCGGGGTCGGTTGCGGCGTTTTGATCGAGCATGACGACGAGCGCATCCTCGGCGTCAGTGGCGATCCCGCCCATCCGGCCAACTTTGGCAAACTGTGCAGCAAGGGCTCGACACTGCACCTGACCGGTGACCTCGCCGCACGCGCTCTTTACCCGGAATTGCGCCTGGGCAAGGGCCTGGCCCGGGCCCGCAGCGACTGGGACAGCGCCCTGGATCACGCCGCCAGTGTCTTCGCCGAGACCATCGCCGAGCACGGCCCCGACAGCGTGGCGTTCTACATCTCCGGTCAACTGCTGACCGAGGACTACTACGCCTTCAACAAACTCGCCCGGGCGCTGGTGGGCACCAACAACATCGACAGTAATTCGCGCCTGTGCATGTCCTCCGCCGTGGTGGGCTATAAGCGCAGCCTCGGCGCCGATGCCCCACCCTGCAGCTATGAAGACCTCGAACTGAGCGACTGCGTGATGATCGTCGGCAGTAACATGGCCTACGCTCATCCGATCCTGTTTCGCCGCCTCGAAGAAGCCAAATCCCGCCGGCCGCAGATGAAAATCATCGTCATCGACCCCCGGCGCACCGACACCTGCGACCTGGCGGACCTGCACCTGGCGATCCTGCCGGGCACCGATGTCGCCCTGTTCCATGGGATTTTGCACCTGTTGTTGTGGGAAGACTGGGTCGACCGCGACTTCATCAAGGCCCACACAGAAGGCCTGGCGGACCTGAAGAACCTGGTGCGCGACTACACCCCGGCGATGGTCGCCCAGTTGTGCGGCATCAGCGTCGAACAACTGCACCAGTGCGCCGAATGGGTCGGCACCTCGCCGAGTTTCCTGTCGCTGTGGTGCATGGGCTTGAACCAGTCCACCGCCGGCAGCGCCAAGAACAGCGCGTTGATCAACCTGCACTTGGCCACCGGGCAAATCGGTCGTCCGGGTGCTGGCCCGTTCTCGCTGACCGGCCAACCCAATGCCATGGGCGGGCGGGAAACCGGCAGCCTGTCGAACCTGCTGCCGGGCCATCGTGAAGCCGCCAACCCGGAGCATCGCGCCGAAATCGCCCGCTACTGGGGCGTCGAGCAGTTGCCCGCCACCACCGGTTTGAGCGCCATCGAGCTGTTCGAGCAGGTTCGCAGCGGCAAGATCAAGGCCTTGTGGATCGCTTGCACCAACCCGGCCCAATCGATGCCAGACCAGACGGCGGTACGTGAAGCGCTGCAAGCCTGCCCGTTTGTGGTGTTGCAGGAAGCCTTCCGGACCACCGAGACCGCCGCATTTGCCGACCTGCTGCTACCCGCGGCCAGTTGGGGCGAGAAAGAAGGTTCGGTGACCAACTCCGAGCGGCGTATTTCCCACGTCCGCCGGGCAATTAACGCACCAGGTGAAGCACGAGCGGACTGGGCGATTACCGTGGATTTCGCACAGCGCCTGGAGAAACGTCTGCGGCCGGGCCAGCCCAGCCTGTTCGCCTTTGATAACCCGGCCCAACTGTTCGATGAATACAAACAGCTGACCCGTGGCCGCGACCTGGACTTGTCCGGCATCAGCCATGCGCTGATCGATCAGCTCGGTCCTCAGCAATGGCCCTTCCCGGAGGGCGCTACGGTTGGAACGGCGCGCCTGTACGTAGACGGCATTTTCCCTACCGACAGCGGCCGTGCCCGCTTTTTGGCCGAACCGTATCGCCCCGCCAAAGAGCTGCGTGACGCGCGCTACCCGTTGACCTTGAACACCGGTCGCTTGCGCGACCAATGGCACGGCATGAGCCGTACCGGTACCGCCGCACAGTTGTTTGGTCATGTGAACGAAGCGGTACTGAGCCTGCATCCCGACGAATTGCTTCGCCACCGCCTGCAAGCGGGCGACCTGGTCAGCCTCAAAAGCCGTCGTGGCGCGGTGATCGTGGCCGTGGACAGTGACGAAAGCATTCGCCCCGGCCAGGCATTCCTGCCTATGCACTGGGGCGACCGGTTCCTCAAGGGCGGGGTCAATACCCTGACTCAACCGGCCTTCGACCCCCTGTCGAAACAACCGGAACTCAAGCACAGCGGCGTACGCCTGGAACCGGTGAACCTGCCCTGGCAGCTGTTTGCCTTGATCGAGGGCGATGTTCAACAACATCTGGAGGCCTTGCGACCGCTGTGTGAGGCATTTTCCTACGTCAGCCTGAGTCTGACCGGCCGTGAGCGCCCGGCGTTGCTGATTCGCGCTGCCGGCGCCATCGCGCCCGAGGCGCAACTGCTTCAGGCGATCGACGAGCAATTGGGGCTGATCGACGGGCCGGTGCTGGCTTATGACGATCCGCGTCGCGCCATCGGCAAACGGGTGCGGATCGAAAACGGTCGTATCACCGCCATTCGCCTGGCTGGCGAAACACTGGCCCGGCATTGGTTGCAAAACCTATGGCTGGAAGGTCGTGCCGATGAGCAATTGCGCCGTTGGTTGCTGGCGCCTTTGAGCGCGCCGCCGGGCAACGTTGGCGCTGCGCTTGGCGGCAGCAAAACGCTGTGCAACTGCATGAACGTCAGCCAGCGCGCGATCTGCGCGGGCATTGAACGTGGCTTGGACTTGCAGGGACTGAAACAGGAATTGGGCTGTGGCACGCAGTGCGGCTCCTGCGTACCGGAAATCAAGCGCTTGCTGGTTGCCACCGCGCAACCACTGGCGGCTATCTCGTGAGGAAAACACTATGAACGCAAAAGTCTGGCTGGTGGGTGCGGGTCCTGGCGACCCTGAATTACTGACCCTCAAAGCCGTGCGCGCCCTGCGCGAGGCCGACGTGGTGCTGATCGACGACCTGGTCAACGCTGCCGTGCTGGAGCATTGCCCCGCTGCGCGCATCATTGCCGTGGGCAAGCGCGGCGGATGCCGCTCTACACCCCAGGCCTTCATCCATCGCCTGATGCTGCGTTATGCCCGCCAGGGCAAATGCGTGGTGCGTCTCAAGGGCGGCGACCCGTGCATCTTCGGCCGCGGCGGTGAAGAGGCGCAGTGGCTGCGCGAGCATGGTGTCGAGGTGGAGCTGGTCAATGGCATCACCGCCGGGCTTGCAGGGGCTACCCAGTGCGATATTCCACTGACCCTGCGCGGGATTGCCCGTGGTGTGACGCTGGTGACAGCCCACACCCAGGACGGTAGCAGCTTGAACTGGCAAGCCTTGGCCCAAAGCGGCACAACGCTGGTGGTGTACATGGGCGTGGCGAAGCTCAGCGAAATCCGCGAACAACTGCTGGCCGGCGGCCTGGCGGCGAACACGCCGGTGGCTATGATCGAAAACGCTTCCCTGCCCCATCAGCGTGACTGCCGCAGCGACCTGGCCTCGATGGAGGCCGATGCAGGCGCATTTCAACTCAAGAGCCCGGCGATTCTGGTCATTGGTGCGGTGGCAGGCGCTGCCGAACGTGCGGGGTCGCAGCCGGCGTGGGTCCAGGCTTCGGCGTTGTAACAAACAACATCCAACCTAATGTGGGAGCGAGCTTGCTCGCGATAGCGTCGGGTCAGCAGCATCAATACTGGCTGACACACCGCTATCGCGAGCAAGCTCGCTCCCACAGGTTTTGTGTTTAACCAACTGTTTTGCGGCAACGCTCCCCTCACCTCCATAAATCCCAGACAAAGAAAAGCCCGGCCTAAGCCGGGCTTTTCTAAAGCTGCGGGGTAATTACTTACCTTGAGCTTCAACCTGCGCTTCTACGCGACGGTTAACTGCACGACCAGCTTCAGTGGCGTTGTCAGCAACTGGGCGGGATTCGCCGTAGCCAACAGACTGAACGCGGGACGATTCAACACCGTACTGGTTGGTCAGAACGTTCTTAACGGCGGTTGCACGACGCTCAGACAGTTTCTGGTTGTAAGCGTCAGGACCGACGGAGTCAGTGTGACCTTCAACAGTAGTGGTGGTGGATGGGTACTGCTTCATGAAGTCAGCCAGGTTCTTGATATCGCCGTAGCTGTTAGGCTTGACGACCGACTTGTCGAAGTCGAACTTGACGTCCAGCTCAACACGTACAACTTCAGCAACTGCTGGGCAGCCATCAGCGTCAACGGTTACGTTGGCTGGGGTGTCAGGGCACTTGTCGACGTTGTCGCACACGCCATCGTTGTCGCTGTCGGAGCAGACTTCAGCCGGAGCTGGAACTGGAGCAGCAGCGGGCTTGGAGCCGCCACCGAAGTTCACACCGATACCGACGCTTGGAGCCCACTCGGTGTCGCCCTGGTCGATGTTGTACTGAGCTTCAACGCCGGCACGGGCGTAGAAGTTGTCGGTGAAGTACAGCTTGGCACCGCCGCCAACGTTGGCGAAGGTGGAACCGTTACGACCACTTTTGCCGTTCTGGCCGATGCTCTGATCGGAGAAACCAGCCGAAACGTACGGACGCAGCATGTCGCCCGGGTTGTTGAAGTGGTACAGAGCATCCAGAGCGGTGTTGGAGCCCTTGATGTTACGACCGTCTTCGGAACGTGCGTTGTGCACTTCGTCGTAGGCCAGACGCAGTTCTACGTCGTCGGTCAGGAAGTAACCAACCGAACCGCCGAACAGGTTGCCGTTGTTCTTGAAGTCCCGAGCGCTGTCGAACATTTCTTTCTTGGCGAAGCCTTCGATTTCAACTGCGCCTTGGCCTTGTGCCAGAGCGCCGAACGAAGTGGCAGCAATCAAAGAACCAATGGCAAAGCCCAAGGTGTTTTTCAGTTTCATCCGTTAAATCCCCATCTGGTGATTGTGAAGCAGTCCCGCAAACCGGGGGACAACTCGGCGGCAAGTCTATCAGAACTTGCCTACACGTAAGAGATATTTGCGCCGAACTAAGTTTCAGCAATACCCGCAAATTTCTCACGCAATTTGTCAAGAGCGCGCTTGTAACGCATTTTTGTCGCGCTCAAACCCATGTGCATGATGTCTGCGATCTCCTGGAACTCTAGCTCTGCGACAAATCGTAGCACCAGAATTTCCCGGTCGATCGGGTTTACATAAACCAGCCAGCGATCGAGTCCACCCTTCTCCTCGGGTTTGGGCGCCTTTTCTTCAGACGCTTCCTCGAGAGGATCCAGGCTCAAGGCGTCCATCAAGCGACGCTTTCGCCGTTCCTTGCGGTACTGGGTGATGCATTCGTTGTACGTGATGCTGTAGAGCCAAGTCTTGAACTTCGATTTCCCCTCGAAGTTCTTCAGGCCATACAGCACCTTCAACATCACCTCCTGACAGACATCATCAGCATCGCGATCGTTCCCGAGATATCGTGCACAAACGTTAAATAATGTTCTTTGGTAACGGCGCATCAACTCTTCGTACGCGCGTGTTACGTGAAACAGCTCCGTATGCGCGCGCGCAACCAACTCCTCATCGGAGAGATCACGGGGGTCGTAGCGCGTAGATAGCGATTGGGGTTTGTTCAAAACAAGTCGGGCCGACAGTCTAGGTCAATGTGCGCCGCAGCCTGCGATATCGGGCATTTTGCGGCGGCATACATTAGCAGGGTTTGCCGGGTTAGCGGCTACTCACATGCTGTTCCAGCAGGATCCGATTGGAGAGCGACACCAGTTCGCCCTCCTCGGTCAGCAATGTAGTCTTCACCGTGCCGATCTCTTCGATCTGGCCTTCGACCTCGCCAACACGCACTTGTTGCCCAACCTCATACAATTCACGCACATAAATTCCCGCAAGAATCTGCCCGGCGATTTCCCGGCTTCCCAAGCCCATTGCCAGCGCAACCGCCAGACCAACGGTAATCAATACGATCACGATGACGTGGTTGAGCAGGTCAGTCTTGACCTCCAACTGGCTGATCGCGACCGAAATACTGATGATGATCACCAGGCCCTGGGCGATTCGCCCCACGCCCGCCGCATAGTCCAACCCCACGCCTTCGGCCGCACCGCGCACCAGCCCGTTGGCCAGTTGCGCCAGCAAGACGCCGACCAGCAACACCAGCGCAGCACCAAAAACCTTCGGCAAATACAGCGCAAGCATATCGAGCGTAGCTGAAACTCGCTCAAGGCCAAGGGACTCAGCCGCAGAAACCAGGAAAATAAGCAGCACGAACCAATAGACGATCTTGCCGACCAGGGTCGAGATCGGCACCTGGATGCCACCCCGGGACAACAGTTTGGTCAGGCCGGTGCCCCCCATCAGGCGGTCGAGACCCAGTTTGGCGAGCAACTTGGACAGCAGCGTGTCCAGCAGCTTGGCCACGACAAAACCCAGCAGCAGCACGACCAGCGCGCCGAAAAGGTTGGGAATGAAGTTAGCCACCTTGGTCCACAACGCAGTCATTGCCGTGACGAGGCTCTGGGTCCAGAGATCAAGTTCCATATTCAATCAGCCTTATCAGCGGTGCGAGTAACAGGTTTACGACGGGAGACCGGCGAGACGTGGGCCGAGCCGTTATTCAAGGCAATCATCAGCGCGGGCAACCAGCGGCCCAGCAGGCTGAACAGATCGCCGGCGCCGACCTGGCGGTTGGCGGTTTTCAGTACACGCCCCAGGCAAGCATCATCGTCCCGGCTGGACGGCGAAGCCTTGAGCATGTCGCGCAAAGACTGTTCAAACGGATCGTGCATACGCACCTCTCGTGATGTCTGTGAAAGACGCGATCAAATTTCGTCGGGTCACATGAAACCCCATCACACCCAGCGCAAACGGCGGAATAACCACCACTGCCCCAGGGCCACGCAGACCATCAAGCAGCAAGCGACCATGAAGCCGTAAGGGCTCGCGGAGAACGGAATACCGCCGACGTTGATGCCCAAAAGGCCGGTGAGAAAACTCATCGGCAGGAAAATCCCGGTGATGATGCCAAAGCGGTACATCGTGCGGTTCATGCGTACCGAAAGACGCCGGTCTTCGGCCTCCAGCACAAGCCCCACGCGCTCTCGAGTCAATTCCAGCTCTTCGAGATAACGGGTCAGGCTGTTGTTCAATTCATTCCAGTAGTCGCCATCGTCGTCGACAAACCACGGCAATTTAAGCCGAGTCATCTGAGCGAAGATGTCCCGTTGTGGCGCCAGGAATCGCTTCAGCCCGGCGGCCCTTCGACGGATGTGCAAAATGGCGTCGTGCTCAGGGGTATACCGTTCGTCGGTATCGAGTTTTTCTTCCTCGGTATCGACGATTTCAGAGAGGCAAGTGACCAGATCCTGCACCTTGTTGGTGAGGTATTGCGCCATATAGAGGATGAGTTCCGACGCGGTTTTCGGTCCCTTGCCCTCGGCCAATTGCGCCAGCAGCTCATCGGTGGCGCGCAATGGACGCAGGCGCAGGGAGATGACCCGCTGGGCGGACGCGAAGATGCGCACCGAGACCATGTCTTCCGGCTCAGCACCCGGGTTGAGGTTGATCCCCCTGAGAAACAGCAGCAGCTCGGCGTTGGGCAACGGCAACAGCCGCGGCCGGGTGTTCTCTTCAAGCAACAGGTCGCAGTTGAATTCGCTCAGGCCGCTGGATTTGCGCAGCCAGGTGTGGGTTTGCGGATGACTGCGATCCCAGTGCAGCCACAGGCTTTCATGGGCCTGCAACTGCAAATCATCGAGTTCAGTCCGGGCTATGGAACGCGCGCCGCCTTTACCGTCCAGCACCAGGGCATGCACCAGCCCCCATTGCGCGTTTTCTTCCTCGAACATCCTCATCCCTTATAGCTGGCGCTTCATTCAGGCATCTTCAGCGGGCTCGGCGAGACGATCACGCCGTTATTGTCCGCATAGACATATTCACCCGGACGAAACGTCACACCGGCAAAGGTCACCGGCACATTGAGTTCGCCGACGCCACGCCGGTCGGTTTTCATCGGATGACTGGCCAGGGCCTGAACCCCGAGATCCGTCTGGGCGATGATATCGACGTCGCGGATGCAACCGTAGATCACCAGCCCTTCCCAGCCATTTTTCGCGGCTTTTTCGGCCAGCATGTCGCCCAGCAACGCCCGGCGCAGGGAGCCACCGCCGTCGACCACCAACACCTTGCCGTTGCCCTTGAGCTCAACCTGCTCCTTGACCCGCGAGTTGTCCTCGAAGCACTTGATGGTCACGATTTCGCCGCCGAAGGAATCGCGGCCACCGAAATTGCTGAACATCGGTTCCAACACCTGCACCAGGTCTGGGTAGGCGTCGCACAGGTCGGGCGTGAGGTAATGGTTCATCGAACAACTCCTGGAAGGCTGGAACGTCAGACTGAATGAGCAACCGTTTGTGACCGGAACCGCGTAACGCGTCATATCTTAGCCGCAAGCCGACCAGAGCGAAATGCCCCCGTCAGAGCCTTTCGCTTAAACCGCCTCGGCCAGGGCGGGCAAGCTTTCCAGCAACGGCGCCTGCTGATCCTGCAGCCAGCGCGCGACCAAAGGCCAGACCTCAGCCTGTGCGGCTTTGCTGACCAGCATCTCGACGTGGCCAAAATCACCCTTGAAACCCTGCTCCCGGCCCAGGCAGACAAACTGCTTGTGCTCGGAACCGATCTGGTCGAAGAGTTTGCGGCAGGCCCAGGTCGGGTCCTGGTGATCACCCGTGGCACTCACCGCCAGCACCGGCACCTGGACATCGGCCAATCCGGCCCACCAGTTCTTCTCGGCATCGCCGAAACGTCCGAACAGGCCGTACCATCGCATGCTCTCCAGGGCCAGCCCGATGGGCTCGTCCTCGGGGCCGCGCTTGAGCCGTGAACCAGACAATTGGGCAAACCGCTTGAGGATGAAGCGTCCGCTCCACTCCACCGGAGGGATCTTCAGCGGCCAGTAGGTGCGGCTGACCTGGGTGCCAAAAAGCGCCACTGAAGCCACCGCAGGCTCGCCCAGGTAGTGGCCGCCCAGGGCTGCTGCCAGGGTGATGCCTCCCAGGGAATGACCGATCCAGTGTGGCACCTGCCCGCTCTGCTCACGCACGAAGGCACCGATGGCGGGCAAGTCGTAACGGGCGTAGTCGGCCACGCGGTTGTTGCGATAGCCCTGGTTACGCTGGGACAGTCCGTGGCCGCGCATCTCGGGAATCCAGACATCAAACCCCAGGCGGGCAAGGTACGCCCCCAGGCCCAGGCCCTTGGGCGAGTACCAGAAACGTCGGTTGGAAAAGCTGCCGTGCAACAGAATCACCGGAACGCCGCGTATATCGCTGCCATCGGCCATGCCCAATCGGGTAACGGCCAGCTCAACGCTGTAGTCCGGGCTGTTGCCAGGCTTCAAACGATAGACGTCTTCGCTCAGATCACCACGCCGTTCGGCGCTGATCAGGGCGACAGGAAATAGGTTGCTGCTGCTTTGCATAATGCTCTTGCACAAAAAAAGACGACTGTGGGAGCGAGCTTGCTCGCGATTGCGGTGGATCAGCAAAAATAATCTTGGCTGACACTCCGCTATCGCGAGCAAGCTCGCTCCCACAAAGGTTACCCGGCTTACATCACCGGTGAGGCCCCTTCACTCAATCAGACCGCAGCCTGACCCTCAGCCAGGAAGAACCAGGTTTCCAGCACGGAGTCGGGGTTCAACGAAACGCTTTCGATGCCCTGCTCCATCAGCCACTTGGCCAGGTCCGGGTGGTCCGAAGGGCCCTGGCCGCAGATGCCGATATACTTGCCGGCCTTGTTACAGGCAGCGATGGCATTGGCCAGCAGTTTCTTGACCGCCGGGTTCCGCTCGTCAAACAGGTGGGCGATGATCCCGGAGTCACGGTCCAGGCCCAGGGTCAGCTGGGTCAAGTCGTTGGAACCGATGGAGAAACCGTCGAAGAACTCGAGGAACTCTTCAGCCAGGATCGCGTTGGACGGCAGCTCGCACATCATGATCACGCGCAAGCCATTGTCGCCACGGGCCAGGCCGTTTTCCGCCAGCAGGTCGACGACCTGGCTCGCTTCGCCCAGGGTACGGACGAACGGCACCATGATCTCGACGTTGGTCAGGCCCATCACGTTACGCACGCGCTTGAGGGCACGGCACTCGAGCTCGAAGCAGTCACGGAACGATTCGCTGATGTAGCGAGAGGCCCCACGGAAGCCCAGCATCGGGTTTTCTTCTTCCGGCTCGTAAAGCTTGCCGCCGATCAGGTTGGCGTATTCGTTGGACTTGAAGTCCGACAGGCGCACGATGACCTTTTTCGGCCAGAATGCCGCCGCCAGGGTGCTGATACCCTCCACCAGCTTCTCGACGTAGAAACCGACCGGATCGTCGTAGCCGGCAATGCGCTTGTCGACGCTGTCCTTGATTTCCTGCGGCAGGCCGTCGTAGTTCAGCAGCGCCTTGGGGTGCACGCCGATCATGCGGTTGATGATGAATTCCAGGCGGGCCAGGCCCACGCCAGCGTTGGGCAACTGCGCGAAGTCAAAGGCGCGGTCCGGGTTGCCGACGTTCATCATGATCTTGAACGGCAGGTCCGGCATGGCATCGACGGAGTTCTTCTTGATGTCGAAGCCCAGCTCGCCTTCAAAGATGTAACCGGTATCGCCTTCGGCGCAGGAAACGGTCACGCCCTGGCCGTCTTTCAACAACTGGGTGGCGTTGCCGCAACCCACCACAGCCGGGATGCCCAGTTCACGGGCGATGATCGCCGCGTGGCAGGTGCGCCCGCCACGGTTGGTGACGATGGCGCTGGCACGCTTCATCACCGGTTCCCAATCCGGGTCGGTCATGTCGGAGACCAGTACGTCGCCGGCCTGGACCTTGTCCATCTCCGAGACGTCCTTGATGATCCGCACCTTGCCGGCGCCGATGCGCTGGCCGATGGCACGGCCTTCCACCAGCACAGTGCCGGTTTCCTTGAGCAGGTAGCGCTCCATGACGTTGGCCTGGGTGCGGCTCTTCACGGTTTCCGGACGGGCCTGCACGATGTACAGCTTGCCGTCGTCACCGTCCTTGGCCCATTCGATGTCCATCGGGCACTTGTAGTGCTTCTCGATGATCATCGCCTGCTTGGCCAGCTCGCTGACTTCGGCGTCGCTCAGGCAGAAACGTGCGCGCTCGGCCTTGTCCACGTCGACGGTTTTCACCGAACGACCGGCCTTGGCTTCGTCGCCGTAGATCATCTTGATGGCTTTGCTGCCCAGGTTGCGCCGCAGGATCGCTGGACGACCGGCTTCCAGCGTGCCCTTGTGGACGTAGAACTCATCCGGGTTCACCGCGCCCTGCACGACGGTTTCACCCAGGCCGTAGGCGCCGGTGATAAACACCACG
Organism: Pseudomonas viciae; assembly: GCF_004786035.1. NCBI lineage: Bacteria > Pseudomonadati > Pseudomonadota > Gammaproteobacteria > Pseudomonadales > Pseudomonadaceae > Pseudomonas > Pseudomonas viciae. The sequence continues at coordinate 1,985,486 of NZ_CP035088.1, read as the reverse complement.
TCACGGAAACCCGATTCGGTGTCGAGGGTGAACATCACGCCGGCGGTACCGGTTTCGGAGCGGACCATGCGCTGCACACCGGCGGACAGGGCGACCAGCTTATGGTCGAAGCCCTGATGCACGCGATAGGAAATGGCACGGTCGTTAAAGAGAGAGGCGAAGACTTCCTTGGCGGCACGGATGACGTTTTCCACGCCACGGATGTTCAGGAAGGTTTCCTGCTGGCCGGCGAAGGAGGCATCCGGCAGGTCTTCGGCGGTGGCCGAGGAGCGCACGGCGACGGCAATGTCGGGATTGCCTTCGGACAACTTGGCGAATGCGGTACGGATTTCGGCGTTCAGTTTCTCGGGGAACTCGGCTTCCATGATCCATTGGCGGATCTGGGCACCGGTCTTGGCCAGGGCATTGACGTCATCGACGTCCAGGGCATCGAGCGCATCGTGAATCTGCTGGTTCAGGCCACTCAGTTCCAGAAAGTCACGATAAGCCTGAGCGGTCGTGGCGAAGCCACCTGGCACCGATACGCCGGCACCGGCGAGGTTACTGATCATCTCGCCCAGGGATGCGTTCTTGCCCCCCACATGCTCCACATCATGGACGCCGAGCTTATCGAGGGAAACTACGTACTCTACCAAGGTGATCTCTCCACTAACTGTGTTGGAAAAGCTCAAGGCACCGACGGCTCCAGGGGAGCGATTGCCGGCGATATGGCCTGGACCTGGAAAATAAGTGAGAATGCGGACCACTGGCGGCCAGCAAATCGCGCCTATCATATCCAAGAATCGTCACTAGCTTAAGGCCCAAGGCGCAAATGAAACGATCTGCTTTCTTTATCTCCGACGGCACCGGCATCACGGCCGAGACGCTAGGCCAAAGCCTGTTGGCGCAATTCGAAAACATTACCTTCGCCAAATTCATACGTCCGTACATCGACAACGTCGACAAAGCGCGGGCCATGGTACAGCAAATCAATAAAGCCGCCGAAACCGACGGTTTTCGTCCGATTATCTTCGATACCATCGTCAATCAGGACATCCGTGAGATTCTCGCAACGTCCAATGGTTTCATGATCGACATTTTTTCCACCTTCCTGGCGCCCCTGGAGCAGGAACTGAGCGAGCACTCGTCCTACTCGGTCGGCAAGTCCCATTCCATTGGCCACAACTCCAATTACATGGAGCGGATCGAGGCGGTCAACTTCGCCCTGGACAACGATGACGGCGCCCGCACGCATTATTACGACAAGGCCGACCTGATCCTGGTGGGGGTGTCGCGCTGTGGCAAGACGCCGACGTGCCTGTACATGGCGATGCAATTTGGCATCCGTGCAGCCAACTATCCACTGACCGAAGACGACATGGAGCGCCTGCAACTGCCCAGCGCCCTGCGCGCCCATCAGCACAAGCTGTTCGGCCTGACCATTGACCCGGACCGCCTCACCGCGATCCGTAACGAACGCAAACCCAACAGCCGCTATTCGAGCTACGCCCAGTGCGAATTCGAAGTGCGCGAGGTGGAAAACCTGTTCCGGCGGGAGAACATTCCCCATATCAATTCCACGCATTTTTCCGTGGAAGAGATTTCGGCGAAGATTCTGGTGGAGAAAGGGGTGGAGCGGCGGTTCAAATAAACCAACAGTCCCTGTGGGAGCGAGCTTGCTCGCGATTGCGGAGTGTCTGCCGGCATCAATGTTGCTGATCCGCCGCTATCGCGAGCAAGCCCGCTCCCACAAGGAAAGCTAGGGTGTTCCTGGGTCAGCGCTTCAACCGCTTGAGCAACGCCTGCCCCACCGCCACCGCCGACGCCGGGTTCTGGCCCGTGATCAACTCCCGATCCGTTACCACATGGGACGTCCACGGCGAGGTATTGCTGCTGTAGTGCCCACCCGCCTGCTCCAGCGCGGTTTGCGGATAGAACTTCATGTTTCCGCCGCCCAGCAGCCCCTTGGCCAGCTCTTCTTCCTGATTGCTGATCACCGTCATCTTGTACCCCGCGTAGATCCAATCGGCCTGGGCCGAGGCCTGGCCATTGGTGGCCAACTGGCCAGTGAAGCCCTTGGCATCGGGCAGGGTCGAGAGCAACGCTATTGGTCCGTGGCAAACCAGCGCGGTGGTCTTGCCCTGGTCGTGGAAGTGCGTCAGCACCCGCCCCAATGAGGCGCTCGTGAGCAAATCCTGCATCGGTGCATGCCCGCCGGGGATGTACAGGGCGTCGAACTGCTCCAGGCCGATCTGCTCGGCACGGGCCAGGCTGACTACCGGCGAGTCCTTGGCCGACGTGATCTTCAACTGCGCCAGCAACGCCTGATAGCGCTCCAGCTCCGCCGAGTCGTTATTGAAGTACATCTTGTCCACCGAGGACCGGTCCAGCGTCGGCGCCTTGCCCTCGGGCGTCGCGAACGTCACCTGGTGACCGGCATCCAGCAACAGTTTCACCGGTTGCAGCAATTCGTTGAGGTAAAACCCGGTGGAGAAGACCTTGCCATTTTTCAGATCCAGATGATCGGAATCGGACAGGACCACCAGCACGTTATCGGCATGGGCCGCGACACTGATGCCTGCCAGAACAACCGATGTTGCCAAGGTCGTGAGCTTTTTCATGATGACTCCAGGACGCTTCGATAAAAGAGGCGCTCACTGTATTGATGCGCTTACCGGCGATAAACTGGCGCCTCGGAACATCACCTGGCCTCTGGAGGCAACAATGCCCCGTCGATTTGATTACCTGGCCGACGTGGAAGCCTTTGTCACGGTCGTGGAAAAAGGCACCCTCAGCGCCGGTGCCGTGGCGCTGGGGACCACGCCTTCGGTCCTGAGCCGCGCCATCTCCCGCCTCGAAGCCCGGCTCGGGGTGCAACTGCTACGACGCACGACCCGGCGGCTGAACCTGACCGATGCCGGGGCCTTGTACCTGGAACAGTCGCGCTCGGCCTTTGCCCTGATTGACGATGTCGAACGGCGAATCCAGGGCCAGGACGGCGTCTTGTCCGGTCGCGTACGCCTGAGCGTGCCGACCACCTACGGCCATTACCGCCTGCCATCGCTGCTGTCGTGCTTCGGCCAGGCTTTTCCACAGGTGCGGGTCGAGCTGAGCATTACCAACCGCAATGTCGATCTGGTGGCTGAGGGGTATGACTTGGCGATCCGTCTCGGGCCGCTGCCGGACAGCGGACTGGTCGGCCGCAAGCTCGAAGACGCCCGCCTTTGCCTGGTGGCCGCGCCGCAATACCTGGAACGCGCCGGAACGCCCCGGCACCTCGACGAACTGGCCACCCACGTCTGCCTGCCCTTCGTGATGCCCAGCAGCGGACGCATCGCACCCTGGCTGTTTCGCATAAACCATGAAGATCGGGAATGGCTGCCAGCGGGCAATGTCCAGGTGTCCGACGATGTGCTGGGTATCGTATCCCTGGCCCAGGCCGGGATGGGGATCTGCCAGACCTATGACTTCATCGTCCGGGAGCGAATCGAGCGAGGGGAACTGGTGGCGTTGCTGGAGGACGTTGGCGGGCGCAGCCGACCGTTTTCAATCATCTACCCGCCCCATCGACAATTGCCGGCGGCTGCACGGGCGTTGATTGATTTTTTGATGGGACAATAACCAACAACGCCGGCCCCTAATGGGGGAGCGAGCTTGCTCGCTCCCCCATGGGTTTCGATGTGGCTGCAAGATCTGCATCCTCCCGCAGCCGTCCTGTGAAAAGCCTCCTTGCTGCCACAGGTTCTACACTCAATGAATCGCAGCCGCCTGCTCTTCCATCTTCTTGCGCAAGCTCAACGGGCGCATGTCGGTCCAGGTTTCTTCGATGTAGGCCAGGCATTCCTTCTTGAAGCCGCTTTTGCCGACGGTGCGCCAGCCTTCGGGAACGGCCTTGTAGTCGGGCCAGATCGAATACTGTTCTTCGTGGTTGACCACGACCTGAAAGACGATGTCCTCGCGGTCGAATACTGAAGTCATGGGTGTCTCTCCATCTTTGCTCGAGGTTTGCTGCAACACATGCGCAGCCAGGATATGAAAGGAACGTACGGGGCCGGCTGAAAATTAGGCGTCGGCGACGGCAGCCTTCAAGGCGCGTCCGAAGATCTCGGCGACCCGATCGATTTCCGCCGCTGTGATGATCAGCGGTGGCAGGAAACGCACCACACCGCCCTGACGGCCGCCCAATTCCAGGATCAGGCCACGCTTGAGGCATTCACGCTGCAGGCGTGGCGCCAGTCGTGCATGCACCGGCAGATGGCCCTGGGCATCTGGCTTACCCGTCGGGTCCACCAGTTCGACACCGAGCATCAAACCGCGACCGCGAATGTCGCCCAGTTGCGGGAAGTCCCGCTGCAGGATGTATAGGTGTTCGCTCAAGCGCTCGCCCATGGCGGCGGCATGGGCGGGCAGGTTGTGCTCAACCAGATAGCGCATCACCGCGGAACCGGCGGCCATGGCCATTTGATTGCCACGAAAGGTTCCGGCATGAGCACCCGGCAGCCAGGTGTCAAGCCAGTCACGATAAACCACCACCGCCAGCGGCAGGCTGCCGCCGATGGCCTTGGACAGCACGACCACGTCCGGGATGATCCCGGCATGTTCGAACGCGAACATTTTGCCAGTGCGGCCGAAACCGCTCTGGATTTCGTCGACGATCAGCGCCACGCCGGCCTGCTCGGTAATGCGCCGCAAGCCACGCAGCCAATCCAGATCAGCCGGGATCACCCCGCCCTCGCCCTGCACCACTTCGACGATCACCGCCGCGGGCAATTGCACGCCGGCCTCGGGGTCATTCAGCAGATTTTCCAGGTAATGCAGATTGGCCTTCACCCCCTCGGCGCCGCCCAGCCCGAACGGGCAACGGTAATCGTAGGGGTATGGCATGAATTGCACGCCGCTGCTGAGCAAGGCGCCCAGGGGTTTCTTCGGCCCCAGGCTGCCCATCAGGCTCAAAGCCCCCTGGCTCATGCCGTGGTAGCCGCCCTGGAACGACAGCACGGTGCTGCGCCCGGTGGCAGTGCGCACCAGCTTGAGCGCGGCTTCCACCGCGTCGGTGCCGGTGGGGCCGCAGAATTGGATCTTCGCCTCGTCGGCCAGGCCCGCCGGCAACAGGCCGAACAGGTCCTGGACAAAGCGATCCTTGACCGGCGTGGTCAGGTCCAGGGTGTGCAAAGGCAGCTCATCGGCCAGCACTTGCTGGATCGCCGCGATCACCACCGGGTGGTTATGCCCCAGCGCCAGCGTGCCAGCCCCGGCCAGGCAGTCGATGAAGGTACGCCCTTCGACGTCCTCGACATACAACCCCTTGGCACGCTTGAGGGCCAGGGGAATGCGTCGCGGATAGCTGCGGGCGTTGGACTCCTGGCGGCTCTGGCGGGCCAGCAGTGGCGATTCATTGAACCGGTAGAGCGTCTCGACCGGCGCGGCGCTGATCCGGGCCGGCTGTGCTTCGATAAGGCTGTTGGCGACTGACATCTCTCGACCCCGCAATACATTGAAGTGGTGACCCAATGACACACCGGGCAGGTGCGCATCCGGTTGGGGCGCACGTGCAGGTTTCCTGTTGTGGAAACGCATCAACGCGGCAAGGATTTACCCTCGGGCCGAACATTCCCGGCGGGGTCGATCAGCGGCTTGTGCATGGCAATAGCCATGACGCCGCCGATGGCGAAGGCCTCGGCGCTTTGCTCGAATCCCAGGTGCCGGTAGAACGCATGGCTGGTGCGGGTGCTGTTGAGTCGCACCTGAACCACCCCACGCGCCTGCAGCCAGGCCTCGATGTCGCGCACCAGTGCCTGTCCGGCACCGCGGCGAAACCATTCCGGTTGCACGTAGCAGAACGCAATCCGGCCATTGACCGAGGCCATGGCGGTGCCCACCGGCCGCCCCTGCAAACGCGCCAGGGTCAGGCGTAACCTCGGGTCGACCAGCCAGGGCTGGATCTGGGAAAGGGCGCTGTTGCGGGTCCAGGCCGCCACGATGCGCGGATCGTTACGGTGTTCGACGGCGCAACCGACCCGGATCGAGCGTTCGGCGATGCGGCTGATGATGCCGGCATCGCTGGGCGAGGCCGTGCTGATTTCGATGAGCGTGTCCATGGCGCGGTTTTCCTCAGTCCTTGAGTCGAGCTGAAAAAACATAGACCCGGATCAGGTGGGCGCGCCAATGGCAGGTCGTTACAGCAGATGTACATAGCAGAGCCTGTGGGAGCAAAGCTCTATTTCTACAGGGGACTAACCCGGCAACACCTGCACCGGCATCGTCAACTCGACCCGCAGCCCGTCAGGGCGGCTGTCGAAATGCAGGCCGCAGCCGCAACGCTGGACGATGGCCTGGACGATCGCCAGCCCCAACCCGCAGCCGGTGCTCTGGCCATTGCGCCAGAAGCGTTGGGTCAGGTGCTGGATATCGTCGGCAGCAATGCCAGGGCCATGGTCACGGACCTGGAAACGCACGCGCTGGCCGATCATCTCCAGCCTCAGCTCCACATCGGTATCTGCCGGGGTGTGGCGCAGGGCGTTGTCCAGCAGATTGCGCAAGGCGGCGATGGAGAGCACCGCCGGCATCTGCACCGGGGCGTCGGACAACCCGGGGGATACGTGCAGCTTGATCCGCCGGGAATCACTGCTGGCCGCGTCCTGAATCGCCAGGCGCGCAACCTGCTCGGCGTTGCACTGCACACCATCGTCGAACGACAGGCTGCCTTCGACACGGGCCAGCAACAGTAACTGCTCGAGCGTGCGATGCAAACGGTCGGCGCCCTCCTCGGCCCGGGCCAGGGATTGGTCGCGGGCGGCGCCTTCGGTCATGCGCGCCACCTGCAGGTGGGTCTTGATCGCCGTCAACGGGCTGCGCAGTTCGTGGGCGGCATCGCCAGTCAGCCGACGCTCACGCTCAATGGTCTTGCCGATGCGTTGGAACAGCTGGTTCTGGGTTTCCAACAGTGGCCGCAACTCGCTGGGCAGCGGATGAATCTGCAAGGGTTCCAGGGAATCGGCATTGCGCCGCATCAGCGCATCGCGCATGCGATTGAGCGGCGCCAGCCCCTGGCCGGTGCCCAGCCAAAGCAAGCACAGGCATCCGAGCAACGCCACGCCCACCGGCACCGAGGCCGCCAGCAGTATCGACATGTTCAGCGCTTCGCGTTCGATCTGGCGGTCGGCGGTGGTAATGCGCAGATCGCCTCGGGCCAGGGTGAAGCTGCGCCAGGGCGCACCGTCGATCATCTGGTCGCGAAAGCCCATCTTCTCGGCTTCCAGGACTTGTTCCGGAGTGCCGTGGCTGCGGGCCAGAATCTCGCCGCGCAAGGAGCTGACCTGGCAGGCCATGCCCCCGGGAATGCTCAATTGCTCTGCACTCAAATGCGTGCCTTCACCCTTGCTGGACAACGGCGGCAGCTGTTCCAGCAGGCCGGCGACCATCCGCGCCGAGGCCACCAGGCGCTGGTCGAGGGAGAACATCATCTGGTTGCGCAGGTCGCTGAGCATCCACGCCGCGGCCAAGGCCCAGATCAGGGCGAAGGCCGCGCCGAGGGTCAGGCTCAGGCGCAGTCGCAGGCTCATCACTTGGAAGATTCCCCGCCGTCGGCCGGCCCCAGGCGATAACCCAGCCCGCGCACCGTCTCGACAATCCCGTTGCCGAGTTTGCGCCGCAGGTGATGGATGTGGACGTTGAGGGCATTGCTTTCCAGCTCGTCATTGAACCCGTAGACGCTGTCCTTGAGTTGCTCGGTGGACAGCACCCGGCCGCGGTTGTGCAACAGCGCTTGCAGCAGTGACTGCTCCCGACGGGATAAATCCACTGGCTGCCCACCCAGCGTGGTTTCCCGGCTGCTGGGGTCGTAGGTCAGGCGGCCATGCTCGATCAGATTGACGCTGCGCCCCGCCACACGCCGCAGCAGCGTGTGCAGGCGCGCGGCGAGTTCGCGCAGGTCGAAGGGTTTGAGCAGATAGTCATCGGCACCGGCCTGCAGGCCGTCGACCCGGTCGGTCACCGAGTCCCGGGCGGTGAGGATCAGCACCGGAATCTCCAGGCCTTGCTGGCGCAGTTGCTTGAGCAATTTGAGGCCATCCTCGTCGGGCAGCCCGAGGTCCAGCACCATGACGTCGAACTCGGCCACGCCGACCATCGCCCGCGCCGCCGATGCCGTGGCGACGTGCTCGACAGTCAGGCACTGGGCCGTGAGCCCGGCGACGATCCCGCTGGCGATCAACTCATCGTCTTCGCAGACCAGTACGTGCATGGTAAGCCCCGTGGAAAAAGGTACATTAGGCCGCTGGCCGATTAAGCCGACATTATGCGACGAGTACGGCAAACATGGGCGATCATTGCTGCCTGCCGGTCGTCGCCGGGTTAATCGACGGTTAATCGCCAGGCGCCATTGTGCTTTCCACTTGCTTCGTTCTAAGGCTTTATCCATGCGTCGATTGTTTTTGCTGTGGCTGCTGCTGATCTCGGGCCTGGCCCAGGCCGCCAATCCCTTCGAGACCAAACCCGATTTCCTGCCGGTGGAAAAGGCGTTCGTGTTTACCTCCGAACGCCTGGACACCGGTGAAACCCAGCTGTTCTGGCAGATCGCCGATGGCTATTACCTCTATCAGCAACGGCTCAAGTTCGATGGCCTTGCCGAGGCGCAAAAACCGAAGCTGCCGGAGGGTGAAGCCCACAGCGATGAGTTTTTCGGCGACCAGCAAGTCTATCGCCAGGCGCTGGAACTGAAGATCCCGGCTGGCGCCAGCGGCAAGATCAAGGTCGGCTTCCAGGGTTGTGCCGACGCGGGCCTGTGCTATCCACCCCAGACCCAAGTGGTCGACCTCGGTGGCAACGCACCCGCAACAGCCAATAGCAGCGAGGCACCGGACCAGGCCCTGGCCAGCGGCCTGCAACAACGGGCATTGGGCTGGAGCCTGCTGGTGTTCTTCGGCCTGGGGTTGTTGCTGGCGTTCACGCCGTGTTCGCTGCCCATGCTGCCCATCCTGGCCGGGCTGGTGGTGGGCAGCGGCGCCGGGCCCCGGCGCGGCCTGGCATTGGCCGGCAGCTACGTGATCAGCATGGCCTTGGTGTACGCCGCCATGGGCGTGCTCGCCGCGCTGCTGGGGGCCAATCTCCAGGCGCTGCTGCAGCAGCCATGGCTGCTGGGCACCTTCGCGGCAATATTCGTGTTGTTGGCGCTGCCCATGTTCGGCTTCTTCGAATTGCAATTGCCCGCCGCCCTGCGCGACCGCCTGGAAAACGCCGGGCGCCAGCAACGCGGCGGCAGTCTGCTGGGCGCTGGCGTTCTCGGAGCGCTGTCCGGCCTGTTGGTCGGCCCGTGCATGACCGCCCCGCTGGCAGGCGCGCTGCTGTACATCGCCCAGAGCGGTAACGCGCTGCACGGTGGGCTGATCCTGTTTGCCATGGGCGTCGGCATTGGCCTGCCGCTGTTGCTGCTGGTGACCGTGGGCAACCGCTTCCTGCCTAAGCCCGGCGCCTGGATGAACCTGCTCAAGGGCGTGTTCGGCTTTTTGTTCCTGGGCACTGCGTTGCTGATGATTCGTCCGGTCATCGACGGTTCGTTGTGGGTCGGTCTGTGGGGCGTGCTGTTGTTGATTGCCGCCTACAGTGCCTGGCGCCAGACCGAGGGCTTCGGCCGCATCGCCTATGTCTGCGGCAGCGCCTCGTTGCTATTCGGCTTGTGGGGCAGCCTGCTGGTGATTGGCGCAGCGGGCGGCGGCGATGATTTCTTCCAGCCCCTGAAGGTGTACGCCGGCACCGAGGGCAGCGCGACCGTCAGCGCCGATGATGCTTTCGTCACCATCAGTGAACCTGCCGCCCTGCAACGGGAACTGGACGCGGCCAAGGCCCAGGGCCAATGGGTGCTGCTGGACTATTACGCCGACTGGTGCGTGTCCTGCAAGATCATGGAAAAACAGGTATTCGGCCGCGCAGAGGTGCTCGACGCCTTGAAAGATGTGCGCCTGGTACGCCTCGATGTCACCGCCGATAACGCCGCCAGTCGCGAACTGCTGAGCCGTTACCGGGTGCCAGGGCCTCCGAGCCTGCTGTGGATCGGCACCGACGGTGAAGAGCGCCGCAGTCAGCGGATCACTGGGGAAGTCAATGCCAAGGTGTTCCTGGAGCGCTGGAACATCACCCGGGACGCGCGCTGATGCTGACGTTCACCCTCGGCACCTTTGCCATCGCCCTTAATCATCTGTTGCTGATCAGCGCCCTGGCGCTGGCAACCTTTGTCGGATGGCGGGTGGCCAAGCGCGGTGGCGAGAACCCCGAATCAGTGCTGTTCGTGCTGTTTTTGCTCGGGCTGCTGGCTGCGCGAATCGGCTTTGTCGCCGCCTACTGGCAACATTACCAGGACGACCCGTGGCAGGTTGTCGATCTGCGCGACGGTGGTTTCCTGGCCTGGCCGGGCGTCGTGGCGCTGGTGATTGGCGCGTTGCTCTGGGCGCGGCGCCGACCGCCACTGCGCAAGTCACTGGGCTTGGGCGTCGGCAGCGGCCTGCTATTCTGGCTGGTGGCGAGCATGTCGTTGACGATCTATGAACAAGGCACCCGGCTGCCGGACATCAACCTGCGCACCGCCGATGGCGCAACCGTGAAACTCACCGATTATCAGGGCGGCCCCCTGGTGATCAACCTCTGGGCCACCTGGTGCCCACCCTGCCGACGGGAAATGCCGGTGCTCGAAGAAGCCCAGCAGTTGCGCCCAGACCTGACCTTCCTGTTCGTCAACCAGGCCGAAAGCATGCAAAGCGTCAGCACCTACCTCGCCACCCAGGGCCTGAGCTTGACCAACGTATTGTTCGATGGCAGTGGCCGTCTCGGTCAGGCCGTCGGCTCCATGGCCCTGCCGACGACCCTGTTCTACAGCGCCGACGGCCGTCTGCTGGGTAGCCACCTGGGTGAACTCTCGGAAGCGAGCCTGGCCCGTGCCCTGGAACACTTCGAAACGCCGGGCTCGAGCGCGGCGCCCCACACCGCCACAAGGAAACCGCCATGCCCCGCCTCCGCCACCTGCTGACCCTGGCCGTAGCCGCCGCACTGTCGCAGGCACCGCTGCTCCAGGCCGAAGAACTGCCGGCCGCCATCAAGAAGATCGAAGCCAAGGGTGCGAAAATCGTCGGCACCTTCGACGCGCCGGACGGCCTGCGCGGTTACGCGGCGCAATACCAGAACCGTGGCATGGCGCTGTACCTGACGCCGGATGGCCAGCATGTCCTGCTGGGCAACTTGTACGACGCCGACGGCAAGGACCTGAGCGCGGAGCCGCTGCAAAAACTGGTCTATGCACCGATGGCCAAGGCAATATGGGCGAAGATGGAGACGAGCAACTGGATCGCCGACGGCAGCAAGGACGCACCGCGCACGGTGTACCTGTTCAGTGACCCGAACTGCCCGTACTGCAACATGTTCTGGGAACAGGCACGGCCATGGGTCAAGGCCGGCAAGGTGCAGTTGCGTCACATCATGGTGGGCATCATCCGCGAAGACAGTCCCGGTAAATCCGCCGCCTTACTGGCCGCCAAGGACCCTGAAAAAGCCCTGGCGGAGCATGAAAAGGCCGGCAAGGGCAGCGCGCTCAAGCCCCTCAAGGACATCCCGGCGGCCATCCAGGCCAAACTCGACGCCAACCAACAGTTGATGGACGAGCTGGAACTGTCCGCCACCCCGGCGATTTTCTACCTGGATGACAAAGGCGAACTGCAACAGCAGCAAGGCGCGCCGTCGCCGGACAAGTTGGTGAAGATTCTCGGGCCGAAGTGACTGGCCCCCACAGCAGATCCCCCTGTGGGAGCGGGCTTGCTCGCGAACGCGCAGAATCAGTTAATACAGCTGTGACTGACCCACCGCATTCGCGAGCAAGCCCGCTCCCACAGTTTTAGGTCAGCTACGCAAAAATCCCAGCAACATCCGATTCACGAATTCCGGATTCTCCAGGTTGGAGATATGTCCCGCCTGCGGAATCAGAATATGGGAACAACCGATCAGCTCGGCCATTTCCAGGGACTCGGACGGTGGGCGCGGTTTGTCCTCGTCGCCACACATCACCACGGTATTCTTGGCATCCAGCTCATGCAGCCGCGGCAGGAGATCGTCCCGCCCGAAAATGATCCGCCCCAGCGGCACGATGCTGTTGCGCAGGCGATCAGCCGGCAGTGCCGCCAGTGTGGCGCGCAACTGCTGGTAGAGCGCGGACTGCGGATCGATGCCCGGCCGGAAGAAGATCGGCACGATGATGTCCAGCAACGGTTCGGGAACGCTGCCGCTGGCTTCGATCTTGTCGAACAGCGAGAAGTAATACTGGCGAGTCATCTCCGGCTCGACGCCCACGTAGGTGTCCATCAGCACCAGCGCCTTGACCCGCTTCGGCGCCGCCAGTGCCAGCCGGGTGCCCCACATCCCGCCGACCGAGAGCCCTACCAGGTTGAAGCAGTCAATGCTCAGTTCATCCATCAACCTCAAGGCCTGGCGGGCCAGGTCATCCAGTGAAGTCGTGCCCTCAGGCAACTGCTCGGACCGGCCGTGGCCCCACAGGTCCGGGGCGATCACCCGGTGATTGCGGGACAACAGCTCGATCTGCGGCGCCCACATGGTGTGGTCCCATAGATAGCTGCCACCCAGCAGCACCGCAGGGCCCTGGCCTTGGTCCAGATAGTGAAGCTGTTGTCCGTCAATAGTTGAAAAGGGCATTGATGATTTCCTTGTTTTGACTGGGGGAAAGCCTTGGGAAGACTGAGCTGCGCAGGGCGAGGCGTCAACCGCGGGCTTCTCGGTGTTAGTAATGACGCCATCGCGAGCAAGCTCGCTCCCACACTGGATTCGCGGTGAACACAACCCCCCTGTGGGAGCGAGCTTGCTCGCGATGAGGCCTCTATAGACGCCGCAAAACTACAATCCTTCCAGTTCCGCCATCAAATCATTCAACCGATCCACCTTCTCCTCAGTGATCTCACTGGCCGCCAGCCCGTCGATGTATTCGGCCAGTTCCTGCACCGTGCTGCATTCGAACATCGCCCGCAGCGGCACGTTGCGTTGCAGGGCTTTTTGCACGCGCGAGGCGATTTGCGTCGCCAGCAGGGAATGGCCGCCCAGTTCAAAGAAGTTGTCGCGCACACCCACTCGCTCGACTTTCAGCACCTGGGCCCAGATGTCCGCCAGGGTCTGCTCCAGCGCGTTGCCGGGCGCCTGGTAGTCCTGGCTTTGCAACTGGCCGATCTCCAGGGCCGGCAAGGCCTTGCGGTCGAGTTTGCCATTGGCATTGAGGGGCAGGCGATCAAGCCACAGCCAGTGCAGCGGCACCATGTATTCCGGCAGTTCGCTGCGCAGGCGCTGCTTGATGCGCTCCAGGCGTTCGGTCGGGTTCAGTGCCGTGTCGGCAGCCACCAGGTAGCCCACCAGATGTTTGCCATTGGCGCCCTCCTGCACGCTCACCGCCCCATCGCGCACCTCTGGCTGTTCATGCAGCCGCGCTTCGATTTCCCCCAGTTCGATGCGGTAGCCACGAATCTTCACCTGATGGTCGATGCGCCCGACGTACTCCAACACCCCGTCGCTGCGTCGCCGCGCCAGGTCGCCGGTGCGGTACAAGCGCTCTCCCGGTGCGCCGAAGGGATTGGGCACAAACACCGGGGCGGTGCGCAACGGATCGCCGACATAGCCGCGCCCAACCCCGGTTCCCGCCACGCACAACTCACCCACCGCGCCAAGCGGCACCAAGTCCAGCGCGCCGTCGAGCAGGTACAAGCGGTTGTTGTCGGTGGGTGTGCCAATCGGCAGATACGTGCCGCGAGTCGAGGCCATATCAACACGGAAGAACGCCACGTCATCGGAGCATTCCGCCGGACCGTAGGCGTTCACCAGGCCGATGTCCGGGTAGCGCAACAGCCATTGATGGGCCAACTCCGGCGGCATCGCTTCGCCGGTGGGCAGCATCCAGCGCAGGCCGTCCAGACCGATGCGGTCCTGGGCGAGCATGCCCTGGATCAGCGATGGCACGCTTTCCAGCACGGTAATGCCCTGGTGTTGCACATGCTCCAGCAGCCCTTGCGGGTCGTGGGCGATGGCATTGGGCACGATGTCCACCCGGGCGCCGAACAACGGCGCGGCAAGGAACTGCCACACCGAAATATCGAAGCTCTGGGACGCCGTCTGGGCGATCACATCCGCCTCGCTCAGCGCCAGGTACGGCACTTTGCTGAGCTGGTTGTTGAGCATGCCGCGCTGTTCCACCATCACGCCTTTGGGCAGGCCGGTGGAGCCGGAGGTGTAGATCACGTAGGCCAGGTGGTCCGGCCCGCTGTAGACGCCGGGGTTTTCCTGCGACACAGCGCTGGCCTGGATGGCTTCCCACACCAGCAACTTCGGCCGCCCGGCACAGGCAAACTCATCCAGCAGTGCCAGCGCCTGGGCATGACAGGCCTGGGTGCAGACCAGCAGCGGCGTGCGGCTCAGTTCGATGATGCGGCTCAGGCGCTGGCTCGGCAGGCCCGGCTCCAGTGGCAGGTAACCGGCACCCGCCTTGAAGCTGCCAATGATCATACCTGGCAGCTCCGCATCTCGTTCGGCCAGCAGCGCCACCGGCTGATCGAGCCCGACGCCGGAAGCGATCAAGGCGTGGCCGAGGCGGTTGCTGCGGGCATTCAACTCGGCGTAGCTGTAGCTCGCGTCCAGGCAACTGACGGCGATGCGTTGCGGATGGGCGGCAACTCGCGCCTCGAACAGTTCGACGTAACTCTGCTCCAACGGATAGGCGTGCTCGCTCTGGTTGCAGCCGTGGATCAGGAAGTCCTGTTCCTCGGCGCCAATCAGCGGCAGCTCGGCCATATCACCGTGGAAACCTTCCATCAGCGCCAGCAGCAAGCGCTTGAACTCGCCGAGCAAGCCCTGGACGGTGGACTCATCAAAGTAACGCTGGTCATACGAAAGGTGCAGCCCCAGGTCATCCCCTGGATAGCAGACCGCCGTCAGCGGGAAGTTGGTGTGGGTGCGGCCCGAGTCCGACGTGGCGTTGAGGCTTTGGGCGCGATCCAGTACGGAGACTTCCACCGGCGCGTTTTCGAACACGAACAGGCTGTCGAACAGCGGCTGGCCCTTGGGCAGTTCGCTGACTTCCTGGATGCTCACCAACGGCAGGTATTCGTACTCACGCAGTTGCATGTTGCTGTCCAGCAAGCCGCCGAGCCACTGGCGCACACTGCACGGCTGATCGTCCTCGGGCATCTGCACCCGCAAGGCGACGCTGTTGATGAACAGCCCCACCGTGCGTTGCATCTGCGGCAATTCCACCGGACGTCCGGCGACGGTGACACCGAACAGCACGTCGCGATCACCGCTGACGCGCCGCAGTACCAGGGCCCACGCCGCCTGGGCGAAGGTGTTGACCGTCAGTTGATGGGCCTGGGCCAGTTCCCGCAGCCGTACGCCGTCTTGGGCATCGAGGCGGGTGTAGCAGTCGCCGACGATCATGCCGCCACTGTCACCGGCGTGTTCACGCAGGAACGGTCGGTCGCCGGGGATCGGCGTAGTCCGCTCGAAGCCTTGCAGGTTGCGTTTCCACCACTGCCGGGCTTCGGCCAGGCTCTGGTGCTGCAACCAGCCGATGTAATCGCGATAACGCGGCGGCACGGCCAACTGCGGTTCGCGGTTTTCACCCAGGGCGGTGTAGATCTCGAAGAAATCGTCCATCAACAGCGAACGGCACCAGGCATCGATCAGGATGTGGTGGTTGCTCATCATGAACCAGTAGCGCGCCGCGCCGACCCGGATCAACCGCAGATGGAACGGCGCCTGGTTCAACAGATCGAAACCGGCCTCGCGCTCGCCCTTGAGCAACGCTTGCAGCTTGGCCTCTTGCTGGTCTTCGGGCACCTCGCACCAGTCGAGGTAATCCACCAGCGTGCTACCGGGCTTGTGGATAATTTGCAGCATGTCTTCGCCGACGTTCCAGCAGAACGACGCGCGCAAGGCTTCATGACGGGCGATCACCGCTTGCCAGGCCCGGGCAAAACGTTGCGGATCGAGTTCGCTGTTGATGCGGTAGCGGTCCTGCATGTAGTACAGGCCGGTGCCCGGTTCCAGCAAGGTGTGCAAGAGCATGCCTTCCTGCATCGGAGTCAGCGGGTAGACATCTTCGATCTGCCCGGCCGGCACCGGCAGGCTGTCGAGCTGGCCCTGGGTCAGTTTCGCCAGGGGGAAGTCCGACGGTGTCAGGCCGCCCGCCTCGTCCGTCAGGCAATGCTCGATCAGGCGTTGCAGCTCATCGAGGTAGGCCTCGGCCAGGGTGGCGATAGCCTGCCTGTCGTAGCGTTCGCGGCTAAAGGTCCAGCGCAACACCAGCTCGCCGCCGCTGACCTGGCTGTCGACGCTCAGCTCGTTGGGCAACGACGCATCGGGGTCGTGGATCGCGCCCAGCGGTTCGTCCAACGGCTGGAACAGCGCGTCATGGCCCAGGGTCTGGTCGAGCTGGCCGAGGTAGTTGAAGGTGATCGCCGCTTGCGCCAGGCCGGCCATTGCCGCGCGACTCGCCGGGTCGGCCAGGTAGCGCAGCACGCCATAGCCAAGGCCCTTGTGGGGCACCGTGCGCAGCTGCTCCTTGATGGCCTTGATCGACGCGCTGAAGTCCTCGCCCGCAGGGCTCAGGCGTACCGGATAGACGCTGGTGAACCAACCCACGGTGCGAGTCAGGTCGATGTCCTCGAACAGCGCCTCGCGGCCATGGCCTTCGAGCTGGACCAGGGCCGATTCCTGGCCGCTGCAGCGGCACAGCACCCGGGCCAGCGCCGTGAGCAGCAGGTCATTGACCTGAGTCCGGTAGGCACTCGGCGCCTGTTGCAGCAGTTGCCGGGTGCGCTCGGCGTCCAGGCGCACGCTGACCGTTTGAGCGTGACGCTCCTGGCGCCCGCCATCAGGATGCGCGCAAGGCAGCGCCACATCCGGGCCACTCAACTGCGCTTGCCACCAGCCCAGTTCCTCGCGCAGGGACTCGCTGCCGGCGTAAGCCTGCAAGCGCGCGGCCCAATCACGCAACGGGCTGGTCTTGGCCGGCAATCGGGCGGTTTGCCCAGCGGCGATCTGGCGGTAGACGCTTTGCAAATCGTCCATCAGCACCCGCCACGACACACCGTCGACCACCAGGTGATGGATGACGATCAGCAGCCGTTGACGACCATCGGGCAACTGCGCCAGCACAGCGCGCAGCAGCGGCCCGGTTGGCAGGTTCAGACTGCGCTGCGTCTCGGCGAACAGGCTTTCACTGGCTTGCACACTCTCCACGGACACCGTCTGCAACAGCCCCGCCTCGGACAATGGCTGGTGCTCGGCGCGCCAGTGGCCGGCGTGTTCGTCGAAGCCCAGGCGCAAGGCATCGTGGTGCTGGAAGACGGCGCGCAGTGCCTGCTCCAGAAGTGGCGGGTCGAGGGTGATGGCCGGCTCCAGCAGCAATGCCTGGTTCCAGTGATGACGGTTGGGCATCTGGCTGTCGAAGAACCAGTGCTGGATCGGCGTCAGCGCAGACTCACCGTCCAACAGGCCCTGCTCGGCGCTTACCTGCTGGCTGCGGGTGGCAACAAAGGCCAGGGTCTGCACGGTCTGGTGCTGGAACAGGTCGCGAGGCGTGAAATGAATGCCCTGCTGCCGGGCACGGCTGACGACTTGAATGGACAGGATCGAATCGCCGCCCAGTTCAAAGAAGTTGTCGTTAAGCCCCACCTGTTTCACGTTCAGCACGTCGCACCAGATCGCCGCCAGGGTCTGCTCCAGGGCATTGCTCGGCGCCACGTAGTGTTGGCGATTGAGTTCAGGATCGGGCATCGGCAAGGCACGACGGTCGAGCTTGCCGTTGGCGGTCAGCGGCATGCTCGCCAGCAGGATCAGGTGCGTGGGCACCATGTAGTCCGGCAACTGTGCCTTGAGGTGGTTTTTCAGTGCATCGCGCAGGGTCGCTTGTTGCTCGGCGTCCTGTTCGGCGACGTCGGTCACCAGGTAGCCGGCCAGTTGCTTGCCACCTGGCGCACCAAGGGCCAGCACCACGGCTTCGCGCACGGCGCCGTGTTCCAACAGGCGGGTTTCGATCTCCCCCAGTTCGATGCGGAAACCGCGGATTTTCACCTGATGGTCGATGCGTCCCAGGTACTCCACCAAACCGTCGACGCGCTGGCGCACCAGATCGCCGGTGCGGTACAGCCGTCCGCCGTCGGTGGCGAATGGATCGGCGACGAAGCGCTCGGCGGTCATGCCAGGACGCTGGTGATAGCCCTGGGCCAATCCCGCGCCGCCGACGTACAACTCACCCGTGGCGCCTTGCGGCACCAGGGCCAGATCGGCATCGAGGATGTACGCCACCCGAGCGCCGATCACGCTGCCAATCGGCACGCTGGCCACGCCCTCCTCCAGTTGCTCCGGGGCCAGGCTCGCCAACGGCATGACCACGGTTTCGGTCGGGCCATAGGCGTTGAAAAACAGGCTCGGACCGAAGGCGGCACGAATGCGTTGCAGATGCTCGCCAGTCAGGGCTTCGCCGCCGGTGATGCACATGCGCACCGGCAGGGTTTGCCCCTGGGTCGCCAGCCATTGCGCCAACTGGCTGCCGTAGCTGGGGGTGAAACCGAGGATGTTGACGCCATGCTCGCGAATCAGCCCACAGATCTCCTCGGCGTCCCACTGTCCCTGGGCCCGCAACACCACTTGGGCACCACTGAGCAGCGGCACCAACAGGCGCTCGGTGGCGGCGTCGAAGTTGATGGAATAGAAATGCAGCTCGCAATCGTCCGCTCGCATGCCAAAGCGCTTGATCACTGCCCGGCAATGCATGGCGATTTCACCGTGGGACACCACCACGCCCTTGGGCTTGCCGGTGGAGCCGGAGGTGTAGATCAGGTAGGCCTGATGCTGTGGCAGGTTGATCGACGGTGGCGCCTGGTCCGGGTACTGCGCCAGTGCCACCGAGTCATCTTCCAGGCACCAGCAGCCGACGCCCTCCGGTAATGTCCCGAGGGCCTGGAACATCGCCCGGTCGCTGAGCAGCAAGCCGACGCCGCTGTCCTCGATCATGTAGTGCAAACGGTCCAGCGGGTATTCCGGGTCCAGCGGCACGTAGGCGCCGCCGGCCTTGAGAATCGCCAGCAGGCCGATGACCATTTCCAGCGAACGCTCCAGGGCCAGGCCCACCCGCACCTGCGGGCCGACGCCACGCTCGCGCAGCATCCAGGCCAGGCGATTGGCGCGGCTGTCCAGTTGCGCGTAAGTCAGGGTCTGCCCGGCAAACGTCAGCGCCGGCGCGTCGGGTCGAGCCTCGACCTGTTCGCTGAACAGTTCGTGAATGCATTGATCCAGGCGATGCTCACCGGGCTCGACACCGAGGCTGTCGAGCATCTGTTGCTGCTCGCCAGCTTCCAGCAACGGCAGTTCGCTCAGGCGTTGGGCCGGGTCGGCCAGCAGCGCTTCCAACAGATTGCGCCAGTGCCCGGCCATGCGGGCGATGCGCGGTTCGTCGAACAGATCGGTGCTGTAGGTCAGGCAGCAGCCCAGGCGATGGTCGAGGTCGGTGACTTCCAGGTTGAGGTCGAACTTGGTGGCCCGGGCGTCGTTGGCCAGGTACTCGACGGTCATGCCGGCCAGGGTGCGGCTCTGCTGGAATTCCCAACGCTGCACGTTGCACATCACTTGGAACAGCGGGTTATAGGCGGCACTGCGCGGTGGTTGCAGGGCTTCCACCAGATGATCGAACGGCAAGTCCTGATGGGACTGGCCTTCGATCACGGTGTGGCGCACCTGCTCGAACAACTCGCTCACCGACATTTGCCCGTCGAGCTGGCAACGCAACACCTGGGTGTTGAGGAACGCACCGATCAGCCCTTCGCTTTCCGGGCGGATGCGGTTGGCCACCGGCGCGCCGATGCGCAGGTCGGTCTGGCCGCTGTAGCGATAAAGCAAAACAGCCAGGGCGGCGGTCATGGTCATGAACAGGGTCAAGCCCTGTTGCGCGTTGAAAGCGCGGACCCGGGCGGCCAGGTCATCGCTGAGGTCAAAACGCCACAGCTCGCCGCGATGGCTTTGCACTGGCGGACGCGGGCGATCGCCGGGCAATTCCAGCAATGGATGTTCACGGCCCAGTTGCGCGGTCCAGTAGTCCAGTTGCCGTTGACGCTCACCGGATTCCAGCCATTGGCGCTGCCAGACGCTGTAGTCCAGATACTGCACCGGCAAGGGTTCCAGGGGCGATTCGCGGTCGTCGATAAAGGCTTCGTACAGCGCACTGAGCTCGCGAGCGAAAATGTCCATCGCCCAGCCTTCGGTGACGATGTGGTGCAGGGTCAGTACCAGGTAATGCTCATGCTCGGCGGTCTTGACCAGGCAGGCCCGCAGCAGCGGTCCGCTCTCCAGGTCGAAGGGTTTGTGAGCCTCACTGTCCGCCAGTTGCTGGACCCGCTGTTCGCGGGTCTCAGCAGCCAGCATCGAGAAATCCTTCCAATCCATGCCCAGGCCGGTGGCGTCGTGCACCTGTTGCCGGGCCACGCCATCGACGCTCGGGAACGTGGTGCGCAGGGTTTCGTGACGCAGGACCAACGCCTGCAAGGCTGCCTCGAAGCGCCCGACATCCAGCACCCCGCGCAAGCGCGCCATGCCGCCGACGTTGTAGGCCGGGCTGTCCGGCTCCATCTGCCAGAGGAACCACATGCGCTGCTGGGAATAGGACAACGGCACCGGTTGGCTGCGATCGACTTTCTCGATCGGCGGCTGGCGGTTGGTCTGGCCGCTGGCCTGGATCAAGCGCACCTGTTCGGCAAACGCCCCGAGCTCACTGGCCTCAAACAACGTGCGCAGCGGCAGTTCGACGTCGCAGGCCTGGCGCGTGCGGGAAATGATCTGGGTCGCCAACAACGAATGGCCGCCCAAGGCAAAGAAGTCATCCCGCAGGCCGACGCGCGCAAGGCCCAGCACATCGCGCCAGATACCCGCGATCTGCTGCTCAAGGGCACTGACCGGCTCGACATGCTCGCGTACCTGCCATTGCGGTTCGGGCAAGGCGCGGCGGTCGAGTTTGCCACTCGGGCTCAGGGGCATGGCGTCCAGGCGCAGCAGTTGCGCAGGCACCATGTATTCCGGCAGTTCGGCGGCCAGGGCGGTTTTCAGACGAGTGCTCTGGGCATCCTCGCTTTCAGCGACATCCGCGGTGGTGTAATAACCGATCAGTTGCGCGCCGGCCGAGGTGTCGCGCACCAGCACCGCCACTTGGGCGACGCCGTCCTGGGCCAGCAGGCGCGCTTCGATTTCCTGTGGCTCGACCCGAAAGCCACGCAGCTTGACCTGCTGGTCGAGGCGGCCGAGGTACTCGATCACCCCATCGCTGGTCCAGCGTGCCCGGTCGCCGGTCCGGTACAGCCGCGCCCCGGCCGGCCCCAGCGGGTCGGCGATAAAACGCTCGGCGCTCAGGCCCGGACGTCCGAGATAACCCCGCGCCAGCCCGAGACCGCCGATGCACAGTTCGCCCGGCACGCCGGCCGGAACGGCGTTGAGTTCGCCATCCAGTACGCGGCACAGCACGTTGCCCAGCGGCCGACCAATCGGCGAGCGCTCGCCGTCGGCGTCCGTGCAATGCCAATGGGTGACGTTGATGGCGGTTTCGGTCGGGCCGTAGCGGTTGTGCAATCGGGCCGACGGCAGTTGCGCCAGCACCCGGTTGCGCAGCTCGGCGGGCAAGACTTCGCCGCCGGAGAAGACCCGGCGCAGGCTGGTGCAGCGGGCGCTCAGGGGCTCATCGATAAACAGGCTGAGCAGCGGCGGCACGAAGTGCAGCGTGGTCACGCCAAATTGCTGGACCAATTGCGCGATACGGTGCGGGTCGCGGTGTTCGCCAGGGCCGGCCAGTACCAGTTGGCTGCCGGTGATCAGCGGCCAGAAGCATTCCCACACCGACACGTCGAAGCTGATCGGTGCTTTTTGCATCAGCACATCGGTTTCATCCAACCCGTAGGTGGCCTGCATCCATTGCAGGCGCTCGGCCAGGGCCGCGTGGGTGTTGCCAACACCTTTGGGCTGACCGGTGGAGCCGGAGGTGTAAATCACGTAAGCCAGGTGATCGCCGTGCAGGTGCAGGCCCGGCGGGTTGCTCGGCCATTGCTCCAAATGCAAGGCGTCCATGGCGATGACGCTGACGCCCTCGCAGGCCGGCAAGCGTTCGAGCAACCCGGTTTGCGTCAGCAGCAAATCAACGCCGCTGTCGGCAAGCATGTAGGCCAGGCGTTCGGCCGGATAGTCGGCATCCAGCGGTACGTAGGCACCACCGGCCTTGATGATCGCCAGCACGCCGATGAGCAACTGCGGCGAACGCTCGGCGGCAATCGCCACGCACACGTCCGGGCCGACGCCTTTGTCCCGCAGGTAATGGGCCAGGCGATTGGCCTGGGCGTGCAGCTCGGCGTAGTCCAGGCCGCCGCCGTCCCACAGCAGCGCGGTGCCTTGCGGCGTGCGCCGGGCTTGCTCGTTCAACAGCTCCGGCAACCATTGGCTGGCCGGCGCGCACGGGGCCGCGCCCCACTGCTGCTGTTGGGTGTGTTCATCGGCGGTCAATAGCTGCACATCGCCGATGGCTTGTTGCGGATCGGCGCAGATGGCCCGCAACAGGTTGCAGTAATGCGCCGCCAACCGCTCGATGGTCGCCGCCTCGAACAACTCGTCGGCATAGTCGAACGACAGTGTCAGCCGACCGTTGCGATCTTCTTCGCTGTGCAGTTGCAGGTCGAACTTGGCTTCGCGGCTGTGCCATGGCAACTCCTCGGCCAACAGCCCCGGCAAGCGGCGCAAAGCGCTCAAATCCCGCTGCTGATGGTTGAACATCACTTGGAACAGGCCGTGTTCCCGAGCTTCTGGAAACGCTTCGAGCAGTTGCTCGAACGGCAGGTCCTGATGGGCCTGGGCCCCCAGCGTGGCCTCCCGGGCCTGGGCCAGCAGTGCGGCGAACGGCTGGCGCGAATCGACCTGCCCGCGCAGCACCTGGGTGTTGATGAAAAAGCCGATCAGCCCCTGGGTTTCCAGGCGCGGACGGTTGGCGTTGGGCACGCCGATGCGGATGTCGGACTGGCCGGTGTAGCGCTGCAACAGCGCCTGGAAGGCTGCCAGCAACAGCATGAACGGGGTGGCGTCGTGGGCCTGGGCCACTTGGCGCAGGGCATCGCCGAGCCCTTTGTCCAGGCGCAGGCTATGGCGCGTAGCACTGCGCTGGTGCTGGGCGCTGCGGGGATGATCCGTGCCCAGCGCCAGGGTCGGATGTTCATCACCCAGTTGCTGTTTCCAGTAGCTCAGCTGACGCTCGGCCTCCCCTTGGGCCAGCCACTGGCGCTGCCAATTGCCGTAGTCGGCGTACTGCAACGGCAACGGCGCCAACGCGGCGACCTGCCCTTGGCAGGCTGCGGCGTACAACCGGGAAAACTCATCGATCAGCAGGTTCATCGACCAGCCGTCGGCGATGATGTGGTGCAGGGTCACCAGCAATTGGTGGTCGTCTTCATCGAGGCGCAACAGGGTGACCCGCAGCAGCGGTCCCTTTTCCAGATCGAACGGCGTGGACGCTTCATCTTCTCGAACCTGTCGCGCCCGGGCTTCGCGCTGGTCGGCAGGCAATCCGCTGAGGTCGATCAGTTGCAGGTTGAATTCACCGGCTGGGTCGACCTGTTGCAGGGCCAGCCCGTCACGCTCCAGAAAACGCGTGCGCAGGGATTCATGGCGCTCGATCAGTTGCTGGAAACTGGCGCGCAAGGCGTCTGCGTCCAACTCGCCGCGCAGGTGCAAGGCGCCGGGAATGTTGTAGGCGTGGCTGGCCGGATCGAGCTGCCAGGTGATCCACAACCGGTTCTGCGCCAGGGATTGCGGCAAGGCTGCATGGCGCGGCAAAGCGCTGATTGCGCCCGGGGCCTGGCCGCCATGCTGTTGCTGGTTCGCCACCGCTGCCGCGAAAGCCGCCAGGGTCGGGGCTTCGAACAGCAGGCGCAGGTTCAGCGTCAGGCCCAGGGTTTCACCCAGCCGCGCAACCACTTGGGTGGCAGCGATGGAATTGCCGCCCAACAGGAAAAAATGATCGTCAGCCTGGACCTGTTCGATGTGCAATTGCTCGCCCCAGACCTGGCCGATCAGCGTTTGCAACTGCGACGACGAGCCGGCTTCACGGGCGTCTTCAACCTCGGCCGACGGGAACAGTGCATAACTGTCGAGGCTGCCGTCCGCCAATCGAGTGCGGCAGGCCGAACGCTGCAACTTGCCGCTGGAGGTCTTGGGCAACGCGCCGGGATTGAGCAGCACCACCACGCTCGGCGCTTGCTGACAGGCTTCTGCCACGGCCTGGCGAATGGCTTTGATCAAGGCCTCGGGCGGCAGGATTTTCTGCACACTGCGGCTGATTTCCGCCGCGATGCCAATGCCTTCCTCACCGCCGTCGTTGACCGCGAACGCCGCCACCCGGCCCTTGCGCACCACGTCTACTTCGCGCTCGATGGTTTGCTCGATGTCCTGGGGATAGAGGTTATGACCGCGCACGATCAGCAGGTCCTTCAGACGGCCGGTGATGAACAGCTCACCGTCACGCAGGAAACCCAGGTCGCCAGTGCGCAACCAGGTGCGACCCTCGTGCGTCACAAAGGTCTTGGCGCTGGCTTCGGGGTTGCGCCAGTAGCCGTGGGCGATGCTGGGTCCGCTGGCCCAGAGCTCGCCCACCTGATTGTCGGCCAATGGCTGCAATGTGCTGGGCTCGACGATCAGCACCGCGTGCCCGGGCTGGCTGACCCCACAACTCATCACCGCGCTGCCCTGCCCCGCCTCGGCGCGGTTTTGCGCCAGCGCCGCGTCATCCAGCCGGAGCGCGGGAATGCCGTGACGGCGCGGCGTGCCGGCGACGAACAAGGTCGCTTCGGCCAGGCCATAGGAAGCCATGAAATTGTCTGGTGTGAAGCCGCACGGGGCGAATGTCTCGGCGAATCGCTCCAGGGTGTCGAGACGGATCGGCTCGGAGCCCGAATAGGCCACGCGCCAGCCGCTCAGGTCGAGACGCTTGAGGGCCGAGTCGCTGACCCGCTCACTGCACAGCCGATAGGCGAAGTCCGGACCGCCGCTGATGGTGCCACCGTACTCGCTGATCGCTTCGAGCCAACGCACCGGCCGGGCCAGGAAGTACGCTGGCGACATCAGCACGCAGGGTACGCCGCTGAAAACCGGCTGCAACAAGCCGCCGATCAAGCCCATGTCGTGGTACAGCGGCAGCCAGCTGACAATGACGTCATCGGGGTTCAGGTCGATGCCGAAGCCGTGGCGGATCAATAACTCGTTGGCCACCAGGTTGCCGTGGCTGACCTGCACGCCCTTGGGCAATGCGGTGGAGCCGGAGGTGTATTGCAAAAAGGCAATGTCATCATCCTGCAGCGTCGGCGCCCGCCATTGCCCGGCAATGGCCGGGTCGAGGGTATCGACGCACAACACCGGCGGCGCCGATTCGATGGCTTGCAACGGCTCACGCAGATCGCTGCTGGTGAGCAATAGACGCGGTTCGGCGTCAGCGATGATCGACAGCAGGCGCTCCTGATGATGGCGGCGGGTGGATTCCGGCGGGTAGGCCGGCACGGCAATCACCCCGGCGTACAGGCAGCCAAAAAACGCCGCGACGTAATCCGGGCCGCTGGGGAACAGCAGCACCGCACGCTCGCCAAATGCCGCTTCAGCCTGCAACGCGGCGGCAATGGTCCGGGCACGCAGGTCCAGCTCGCGATAACTCAACACCACACCCTGCTCCGCGGTGTCGGCAAGGAAGCGCAAGGCCACCCGATCCGGCGTCAACGCGGCGCGGCGCTGGAGGGCATGGGCCAGGGTGCTGGGGAGTTCGAACGCGTCGGTCATGGGGTTTCCTGCCTGAAATTCGGCTTGCAAGTAGTCACCCATGGGAACGGATATCACCGGTAAATAATTAGTCAGCCACCTCCTGCACCAGAACGTTCGCCTGCCACGGGCCGCGACAATAGGCCGCGCTTCTCACGCTGGACTTCGACACATCAATAATTCTTTTTCTCAATTGACAATCATTATCATTAAGCCTAATTTGTCGCTCGATGTGTAGGACAAGTCCGGCAATCCGGTCGTCCTGCTAACTTTTTGCAGCAAGGTGAATTCCATGACGGAACAAGTATCCACAAGCAGGTGCGACTCACCGTTACTTCAGGCGTTCGTCGATAACCGGCTGATTCTGGTCAAGATCGCAGCGCGCATCACCGGTTGCCGGTCCCGCGCAGAAGATGTGGTGCAAGACGCGTTTTTCCGCCTGCAATCGGCGCCGCAGATCACCTCCTCGTTCAAGGCTCAGCTCAGCTATCTGTTCCAGATCGTGCGCAACCTGGCGATCGACCACTACCGCAAGCAGGCGCTGGAACAGAAATACTCGGGGCCGGAAGAGGAAGGTTTGAATGTGGTGATCCAGGGGGCTTCGCCAGAAACGTCTCACATCAATTTTTCGACGCTGGAGCACATCGCCGATGCGCTGACCGAATTGCCCAGCCGCACCCGCTACGCGTTCGAGATGTACCGCCTGCATGGCGTGCCACAGAAGGACATCGCCAAGGAACTGGGGGTCTCGCCGACCCTGGTGAATTTCATGATCCGCGACGCCCTGGTGCATTGCCGCAAGGTGTCCGGGGTGCGTGGGGATACCTTCGCCCGGCGGTGATTTTGCAGTGGCTTTACTGGCCCCATCGCGAGCAAGCTCGCTCCCACAAGGGATTTGGGTGTTCACAACGTTGGTGTTCACCACAAATCCCTGTGGGAGCGAGCTTGCTCGCGATGGCGGCCTGATGACCGCCCCTACCCTCACATCAACCCACACCGATCAAAAAAACGCTCCCGCCCCAGGATCATCAGCGCCGCCCGTTTGTGGGGGAAATCGAATTCCTTCGCACAATGGAAACACTGGTTGTGCAGATGCCCGATCATCCGCGCATTGTCGGCCCGGGGCTCGGCCACCACACGCTGGGTACGCGGGTCGTCGAGAAACAGGTAGTGCACCAGCGCCGACAACCAGCTCGCCACCTTGTGCGGTCCCCGGTGCTGTTCTTCGCCCACCAACATGTGAATGCCGCGATCGTAGTTCTCGGCGTCATAGAACGGTGCGATTCGATCTTCCTTGGCCCAATAGGCTTCGAAATAGGCGAACGGTTGGTCGTCGAAGCAACCGATCAAGGTCAAGACCCGAGGGTCGTTCTGCAGCGTGCTCAAATACTCGCGATGCTGTTCCAGGCTGCCCTCCTCCTGCCAGAAACTCGCTACCCGGGGACTGTTCTGCCAGCGATTGAAACGCGTCAGGTCCTGCTCGATTTCCAAGGTGCGCAAGGACACCCAGGCGCCCAACCGCGCATCAAAGCGCCGGTACACTTCCCCTCGTGGCTTCACCGGCCGACGAGGATGGCGCTTGCCGTCGGTGATGATCATCTGTTGCGGGTAACTGCCGCTGAACGACTCCCCCAGCCAGGGTTGTGGCAGTTGCCAGAACATTGTGCGCTCGCAGACGTATTCGCCGGGACGCTCGGCACTCGTCAACAAGCCACTGAGCAAGGCTTCGTCGGGACGCTCGGCGAGGTGCCAGGTCAGGCGCTGACAGGCGCAATCGCGGGCAAACAGCCAATAGCAGGCCGCCCATAGCGCCGGACCGACGGGGCGGTCGTGGACTTCCTGCAAATGCACATGCAGCTCAGGACCGCGCTCCAGGCGCAGCCGGATCAGCGGCGCGCCTTCAAGCAGCAGGCTCAAGTGGCGTTCGGTTTCATCGGCGCCGAGGCGACGACCGCCGGGCAAGGGCAGCATCGTCGGGTGGTGGAGGTTGGACATGGAAGGGGCTCACGTATTCGTCGGTAGTCAACGTGTGACGTGAGCCGGGAAGGGAAATTTAGTGTCGTATTCAATGGTCGTGCGTTGGCACCACATTGATCTGGTAAGGCCTGAAAATCGCCAGCATTTGACCATCGTCTCGCAACTTCTGCAGCAACAGTCCAAACGCTTCACTGGAGATCGGTGCCTGCGGCCGGATCAGCGCGTAATGGTGGTAAACCTGATCGATACGCTCGGATATCAGCAGTTGGGGGCCGACGTCGGGATTGCGTAACACGTAATCGCTGAGATACGAACGGGTCACCAGGGCAATGTCCGCACGCCCCCGCAGCACCATCAGCAAGTTGCTGTCGTGGGAATAAGTCAGCGTGGCGTTGTATTGGCCGGCGAGGAACTTGGGGTCGGCGTTGAATTCGGCAAAAGCGTAATGGTAGCCGCTGAACAGGGCCAGGCGCTTGCCCCGCAGGTCTTCAAAATAGCTTTGCTGGCGATCCGGCTGGCGCTGAGTGACAAAGATCTCCGCATCCTCCAGGCCCATGTCCACTACCGTGTGGGGCACGTCCTTCCAGCCCCAGTCGGGGTTCTCGAAAATCGCCATATCGACCCGACCCTGCTTGAAATCATTGAAACGACGCGGAATCGACGTCGGCACCAGCACAAACTGGTAGTCGGTTTGCGAGCGATTCAAGGCCTCGACCAGTTGCGGCAGCAAGCCGGTGTCGGCGCCGTTTTCGGGGCGAACGGTATAGGGCGGAAAATGCGCTGCACCGATCCGGACCAATTGCGCCGCCGAGGCAGGCAACATCAAGAAAATGGCCAGAGCAGCCAGCAGAACACGCGAGGTCATCCCCATCGGCGAAAACGTCAAGATAACCCACTCCCCAAAAGTATCGTCAATACAATGAAGCTAGGCGGTTTCCGCCGCTTAGCCAGCCATTGGGCCATTTAAAGCGCCGCTGATTATTGCCGTTCTTCAAGCACCAGGATCAGGGCTTGTTCGGCCAGCTCATCAAGGCTCAGGCTGCCTTCGGCGCGAAACCAGGTGGTGGTCCAGGACAACGCGCCAGTGAGGAAACGCCGGGTAATGAACACGTCCCCGCGAATATACCCGGCCTCCTTGGCCTGGCCCAAGACTTCGAGCCACAAGTCTTCATAAATATCACGCAAGGCCAGCACTTGCCTTTGCCCTTCCTGGGACAACGAGCGCCACTCATAGACCAGCACCGCCATCGCCTCGCCGCTGCCGCCCATGATCGACTGCAATTCGCAGCGGATCAGCGCCAGCACCCGCTCGCGCACGCTACCCGCCTCGGCCAGGGCCGCGCGCATCAACGCGGTGTTGTAGCGGATGGTTTCTTCCATCACCGCCCGCAGGATTTCGTCCTTGCTTTTGAAGTGGTGGAAGATGCTGCCCGATTGAATGCCCACGGCGCTCGCCAGGTCGCGCACGGTGGTGCGCTCGAAGCCGTTGTTGCGAAACAGGTGAGCGGCGGTCTGGAGCAGTTTGCCACGAGCGCTGTCCGGATCGGTCAGTTGCCCTTGGTCGACCAGCTCACGCATCACGCTCAGGGCTTTTTGCTCATCCACCCGTTCTCTCCTACAGTCGATCAATCCGCGTGCGGCCACTGCACCAAAGCGGCGGGGTGACGCGGGCAATTTAAGCCGGCCGGGGCAACCTAGCAAGCGCTCGGGCAGAAGAACCAGCGGTCGTTTACAGACCAAGCGCTTGCTTGGTAGTCTCGAGCTTCGTTTGTCGGAGGGAACTCCATGCCAAAAACGATCCGTATCGGTTGCGCCAGCGCCTTCTGGGGCGATACCTGTACCGCTGCGGCGCAACTGGTGGAAAACGGGGCACTGGATTACCTGGTGTTCGACTATCTGGCCGAGGTCACGATGTCGATCATGGCCGGGGCGCGCATGAAGGACCCGGCGGGCGGCTATGCCACGGACTTCATCGAGGTGCTCACGCCCCTGCTCCAGCGCTTGCACGAAGGCAGAATCGGCGTTATCAGCAACGCAGGCGGGGTCAACCCACAGGCCTGCGCCGCGGCGCTGCAAAGGGCCTGCGATCAGGCTGGCGTACCCTTGAAGATCGCCGTGCTACGGGGTGATGACCTGCAACCGCACTTCGAACAACTCGCCGGCCAAGGCATCCGCGAGATGTTCAGCGGCGAGCCCCTGCCGCCCGCCTGCGTCTCCACCAATGCCTACCTCGGCGCGCCCGGCATTGTCGAGGCGCTGCGCCTGGGAGCCGATATCGTGATCACCGGTCGCGTGGTGGACAGCGCCGTGGTCAGCGCCGCCCTGGTGCACGCGTTCGGCTGGGCCTGGCACGACTATGACAAACTGGCCCAGGCCGCGCTGGCCGGGCACCTGATCGAGTGCGGCGCCCAGTGCACCGGTGGCAATTTCACCGACTGGCGGGAGGTACCGGATTACGAGCACATCGGTTTTCCCATCGTTGAAGTCAGTGCCGACGGCCAGTTCATTGTCACCAAGGCCGAAGGCACCGGCGGGCTGGTCACACCACTGACCGTCGGCGAGCAACTGCTGTACGAAATTGGCGACCCGCAAGGCTACCTCTTGCCAGACGTGATCTGCGATTTCAGCCAGGTCAGGCTGATCCAACAAGGCAAGCACGCGGTGCGCGTCCACGGGGCCAAAGGCTTGCCACCCACCGACCAATACAAGGTCAGCGCCACGTGGCTGGACGGCTTTCGCTGCACCGCCACCTGCCTGATCGCCGGCATCGATGCGGTGGCCAAGGCCGAACGGGTCAGCCAGGCGATCATCGCCAAGACCTCGCACCTGTTCAGCCAACGCGGCTGGGCGCCCTACAGCGAAGTGAATATCGAGCTGCTGGGCAGCGAAGCCACTTACGGCCAGCACGGCCTGCGTCAGGACAGCCGCGAGGTGGTGATCAAAATTGCCGTGCGGCACCCGGATAGAGTGGCGCTGGTACTGTTTTCCAAGGAGATCGCCCAGGCCGCCACCGGCATGGCGCCGGGGCTGACCGGCCTGGTCGGCGGCCGACCGGCAGTGTCCCCGTTGATTCGCTTGTTCTCGTTCCTGATCGACAAAGCCACCTGCCGGCTCTACATCGAACTCGACGGCCAGCCTCACCCCTGCCCCCTACCGGCTCTTGAACCGCTGGAAACCATTGACTTGCCGATCCCCCCGGACCTGCCAAAAACCCACGGCCGGGCCGATGCCAGCGTGCCGTTGGTGAAACTGGCGGTGGCCCGCTCCGGCGACAAAGGCAACCACAGCAACATCGGCGTGATCGCCCGGGAACCCGAATACCTGCCGTGGATCGCCGAGGCGCTGACCCCGGAAGTGATGGTCGACTGGATGAGCCACGTACTCGACCCACGGCTGGGCCGCGTCGAGCGCTGGTATTTGCCAGGCACCCATAGCCTGAACTTCCTGCTGGAGAACGCCCTCGGCGGCGGTGGCGTTGCCAGCCTGCGCATCGATCCCCAGGGCAAGGCATTTGCCCAGCAGTTGCTGGAGATTCAGATACCGGTGCCGCAAAGCATCGCCGATCAGCTCAACTAAAGGACGGTCGCCATGGTGAATGCCCATGGGTTAAACACAGGTTCTGCGCTAGTCCGTTCGAGTGAGAGGAATCCTCATGCCGGTGATCGAATCGCAGCTTGACCCGCACAGTGCCGACTACGCCCGCAATCACGCGGCGATGCTGGCGGGTGTCGAACACCTGCGCCAGCTCGAACAGGCCGTGCTGGCGAAAGCCGCCCAGGCCCAAGGTAAATTCGACAAACGCGGCCAACTGCTGCCACGCCAGCGCTTGAACCTGCTGCTGGACCCCGGCGCACCGTTCCTCGAACTGGCAAGCCTGGCCGGCTACAAACTCCATGACGACAAGGACGGCAGCCAGGCCGGCGGCGGCCTGATCGCGGGAATTGGCTATGTGTCCGGGGTGCGGGTACTGGTGGTGGCGAACAACAGCGCGATCAAGGGCGGGACGATCTCCCCCAGCGGCCTGCACAAAACCCTGCGCCTGCAACAGATTGCCATGGAGAACAAACTGCCGGTCGTCACCCTGGCCGAGAGCGGTGGCGCCAACCTCAATTACGCCGCGCAGATTTTCGTCGAAGGTGCGCGCAGCTTTGCCAATCAGGCGCGGATGTCGGCCATGGGCCTGCCGCAGATCACCGTGGTGCATGGCTCGGCCACCGCCGGCGGTGCTTATCAGCCGGGGCTGTCGGATTACGTGGTGGTGGTGCGCGACAAGGCGCGGCTATTCCTGGCCGGGCCGCCGTTGCTCAAGGCTGCCACCGGCGAAGTCGCCACCGAAGAGGAACTGGGCGGCGCACAGATGCATGCGCAAGTGGCGGGCACCGCCGAGTACCTGGCGCAGAACGACGCCGATGGCGTGCGCCTGGCCCGGGAAATCCTCAGCCTGCTGCCCTGGAACGCGCAACTGCCACCGCTGCCGCAACGGAACTGGACAGAGCCACGCTACCCCGCCGACGAATTATTGGGACTGATCCCGGACGATCCGAAGAAACCCTACGATGTGCGAGAAATCATCGCCCGCATCGCCGATGACTCGAATTTTCTCGAATTCAAACGCGAATTCGACGCCCAGACGATCTGCGGCCACTTGCACATTCGCGGCCATGCCTGTGGCCTGATCGGCAACAACGGACCGATCACGCCCAAGGGCGCCAGCAAGGCCGCGCAGTTCATCCAGTTGTGCGACCAGAGCCGCACGCCACTGCTGTTTCTGCACAACACCACCGGGTTCATGGTCGGCACCGAGGCGGAACGCCAAGGCGTGATCAAGCACGGGGCCAAAATGATCCAGGCCGTGGCCAACGCCCGCGTACCCAAGCTCACCGTTGTGGTGGGCGGTTCCTACGGCGCCGGCAACTACGCCATGTGCGGTCGCGGGCTGGACCCGCGCTTCATTTTCGCCTGGCCCAACAGCCACACAGCGGTGATGGGCGGCGCCCAGGCCGGCAAGGTCCTGCGTATCGTCGCCGAGGCCACGCAGATCAAAAACGGCCTGCCCCCCGATCCGCAGATGCTCGACCAGCTCGAGCAGACCACCGCGCAGAAACTCGACAGCCAGTCCACCGCCCTCTATGGCAGCGCCAACCTGTGGGACGACGGGCTCATCGATCCACGAGACACCCGGACGTTGCTGGGCTATCTGCTGGACATCTGTCACGAGGCCGAGGTCCGGCCGCTGCAACCCAACAGCTTCGGCGTGGCCCGTTTCTGAGGACGCTCCACGGCTCACAGGAGAACACTGAAAATGATCTTCACCCAGGAACACGAAGCACTGCGGCGCACCGTTCACCAGTTTGTCGACCATGACATCAACCCCTACGTCGACGAATGGGAGAAAGCCGGGCGCTTCCCCATCCACGAAATTTTTCGCAAGGCCGGCGGACTGGGGCTGCTGGGGATTTCCAAGCCGCAGCAGTTCGGCGGCATGGGCCTGGACTACAGCTATTCGATCGTCGCCGCCGAGGCATTCGGCACCATCCATTGCGGCGGTGTGCCGATGTCCATCGGTGTGCAGACCGACATGTGCACCCCAGCCCTGGCCCGTTTCGGCTCCGATGAGTTGCGCGAAGAATTCCTGCGTCCGGCCATCCGTGGCGAACAGGTGGGGTGCATCGGCGTCTCGGAGGTCGGTGCCGGTTCCGACGTCGCCGGCCTCAAGACCACCGCCCGCAAGGATGGCGACGACTACGTCATCAACGGCAGCAAGATGTGGATCACCAACGCACCGAGCGCCGACTTCATGTGCCTGCTGGCCAACACGTCGCAGGACAAGCCGCACATCAATAAATCACTGATCGTGGTACCGATGCACAGTCCTGGCATCAGCCTCGGTGCGCACCTGGATAAACTCGGCATGCGCAGCTCGGAAACCGCCCAGGTGTTCTTCGACGACGTGCGGGTGCCGCAACGCAACCGCATCGGCCAGGAAGGCGCCGGGTTCATGATGCAGATGCTGCAGTTTCAGGAAGAGCGGCTGTTCGGCGCGGCGAACATGCTCAAGGGCCTGGAGTATTGCATCGACAGCACCATCGAGTATTGCAAGGAGCGCAAGACCTTCGGCACGGCCCTGATCGACAACCAGGTGATCCACTTTCGCCTGGCGGAACTGGCCAGCGAAATCGAATCCCTGCGGGCGCTGGTCTATCAGGCTACCGAGCAGTACATCCACGGCCAGGACGTCACGCGACTGGCGTCCATGGCCAAGCTCAAGGCCGGACGCCTGGCCCGGGAAGTCACCGACAGCTGCCTGCAATACTGGGGCGGCATGGGGTTCATGTGGGACAACCCGGTGGCGCGGGCCTATCGCGACGTGCGCCTGGTGTCCATCGGCGCCGGTGCGGACGAGATCATGCTGGGCATCATCTGCAAACTCATGGGGATTTTGCCGGGGAAAAAAACATGAGTGCATCGCCTGCCAGACCGCCATCGCGAGCAAGCTTTGCTCCCACAGGTGAATCCACTCACCGGGCATTGTGGGAGCAAAGCTTGCTCGCGATGAGGCCCTGACGGCCCCCACTAAAACCCAGGAATGACCCCATGCCCGCCTTCAGCAAAATCCTCATCGCCAACCGTGGCGAAATCGCCTGCCGGATCCAGCGTACCGCCCAGGCCTTGGGTTATCGCACGGTGGCGGTATTCAGCGAGGCCGACGCCGACGCGCTGCATGTGCGCATGGCCGACGAAGCCGTGCTGATTGGCCCGGCCTCAGTGCAACAGTCATACCTCAACCAGCCGGCCATTCTCGATGCAGCCCGACGCAGCGGCGCCGATGCAATCCACCCTGGCTACGGCTTCCTCTCGGAAAATGCCGGGTTCGCCAAGGCTTGCCAAGAAGCCGGCCTGGTATTCATCGGCCCTAGCCCCGAGGCCATTGACCTGATGGGCAGCAAGCGCCGCTCGAAAATCACCATGATCAAAGTCGGCGTACCCTGCATTGCCGGTTACCAAGGCGCCGCCCAGGACGACGACACCCTGCAGCGCGAAGCCGCGCGCATCGGCTACCCGCTGATGATCAAGGCCAGCGCCGGCGGTGGCGGCCGAGGCATGCGCCTGGTGCAGCGGGCCGAGGACCTGCTGGAACAATTGCGCAGCGCGCGTTCCGAAGCACTGCACGGCTTCGACAACGACGAGTTGATTCTCGAACAGGCCTTGATCAATCCACGGCATGTGGAGGTGCAGATTTTCGGCGACCACCACGGCCAGTTGATCCACCTGGGCGAACGCGACTGTTCGATCCAGCAGCGCCACCAGAAAATCATTGAAGAAGCACCCTGCCCGGTCATGACCAGCGAACTGCGCCAGGCCATGGGCGAGGCGGCGCTCAAGGCCGGCCGCGCGGTGAATTACGTCGGCGCCGGCACCGTGGAATTTTTGCTTGTCCCGGATGGCCGGTTTTATTTCCTAGAGATGAATACGCGCCTGCAGGTCGAACACCCGGTGACCGAACTGATCACTGGCCTGGACCTGGTGGCCTGGCAACTGGATATTGCCGCTGGCCTGCCGTTACCCCTGCGCCAGGAACAGGTCGTGTTCAGCGGCCACGCCATGGAAGTACGGCTTTGTGCGCAAGACCCGGCCGCCGATTTCCTGCCTCAGACCGGACGGTTGATCGGCTGGCAGCCGCCCACCCGGGACGGCGTGCGAGTCGACCATGGCCTGCGGGAAGGTCAGTTCATCACACCGTTCTACGATCCGATGCTGGGCAAACTCATCGCCCACGGCGCCACCCGCGAAGAGGCGCGACGCAAATTGTTGCGCGCGGTGGAGGATTGCCTGCTGCTCGGCGTCCAGAGCAATCAGCGATTGCTGGCGGGGTTGCTGACGCATCCGCGGTTCATCGACGCTGATTTCAGCACCGGATTCATCGGGCAGCATTTCGCCGGTCACGCTGCCCTCCAGCCCCACGAGCCCACAACCGAACAGCTTGCCATCGCCACGGCCCTGTTTTATCAGGCTTCGCACGCACGACAGGCTCCCGGCCTGGGCGGCTGGCGCAACAACGCTGGCGCGGTGCTGCACTACCGGATTGGCGCGCAGGAACGCGATTGGACGCTGACCCTGGCCGCCGAAACCGACGGAAAACTCACAATCCGCATCGCCGAGCGTGTGATCGAACTGCAATTGCTCGACGTAGATCGATATGACGCCACGCTGCTGATCAACGGTATTCGCCAACGCCATGCCTGGCGCCTCGACGGCACCGACCTGTGGCTGTTCACCGGCCCTGGCGGCCTGTGCTTGCAAGACCGGACTCAGCTCCCCATCGCGCCCGAGACCAGGCCCGGCGACGGCATGCTCAAGGCGCCAATGGACGGCGTCATAGTCGAGCTGCTGGTCAGCGAAGGCTGTGCGGTGCGCCAGGGACAACGGCTGATGGTCCTGGAAGCGATGAAAATGGAGCACCCACTCAAGGCCGGCATCGACGGGATAGTCAGACAATTACAGGTCAAACCAGGCGATCAGGTGAAAAATCGCCAGGTTTTGTTGCAGGTCGAGACAGGGCACTAGGCGGATGCGCAGGGTTTGACTACGCTCAAACCCATCAGCGCGCCGATACCGGGAACCCTGCAATGCCTCACTGGCTGGTGATTGATCTGGAGGCCACTACCGATGAAGGTGGTTGGCCAGTAACCGAAATGGAAATTATCGAAATCGGCGCCACACTGGTGAACCGTGACGGCCGAGAGGTCAATCATTTCCAGCGTTTCGTGCGGCCCTTGAGACGACCGTTGCTCACGCCTTTCTGTCGCGAGCTGACCCACATCACCCAGGCCAACATCGACAACGCCGCGCCCTTGACCGAGGTCTGGCCGGCGTTCGAACGCTGGTTGGCGCCGTATCACTCAAACCTGGAAAGCTGGGTCAGCTGGGGCGACTACGATCGCAAGCAACTGCTTCAGGAGTGGCAGGATCAACGGCTGTCCAGTGTGCTCGGCCAAGTACCACACATGAACCTCAAGCAGCGCTTCGCCAAGGCCCGGCGCCTGGAGCGACCGCTGGGGCTCAATGCGGCACTGCAACTGGCTGGCCTGCAATTTTGCGGTCAACAGCACCGCGCCCTGGAGGATGCACGCAATACGGCACGGTTGCTGCCCCTGGTGCTTCCCGGCTGAGCGGCGGACCCTACCCCGGCGCGGCAGATGACGAACGTTGACGCCTTGTGCATACTGGCCGGCCCTTTTCAGCCCCTTTTTCGAGGAATCGCCCATGTTTAAAGTCAACGAGTACTTCGACGGCACCGTCAAGTCGATCGCTTTTGGCACTGCCGAAGGCCCTGCGACCATCGGCGTCATGGCCCCGGGCGAATACGAATTCGGTACGGCCCAGCGAGAAATCATGCACGTTGTCTCCGGCGCCCTGATCGTGAAACTGCCTGACAGCACCGATTGGGAAACCTTCGAGGCCGGCAGCCAGTTCAATGTACCGGCCAACAGCAAGTTCCAGCTCAAGGTGGCCGTCGACACGGCTTACCTGTGCGAATACCGTGGCTGAGCCTGAGGTATAGGGGCTGCTGCGCAGCCCAGCGGGAGCAAGCTCCCTCGCCACAAGAGCTGTTGCGTGATGAATAAAAATGCCCGTGTCCAGCGACACGGGCATTTTTATTCACGGATCTTTTTTACTCGAGCACTTCAACCGACATGCCGACCTCAAGCCGACCGTTACTGTCGTTGACCAGGTTCTGGCCAAACATCGCACCGTCCGGTGTCGAACGATACTGCTGCAACGTCGCGAAGGGTTCGCGGTTCGGATCGCGTTCGCCGCTCTGCGGATCGACCGTGGTCATGATGCAACGCGAGCAGGGCTTGACCAGCCGGAACTCCACATCGCCGATACGAATGCGCTTCCACCCATCCTCGGCAAACGCCTCGCTGCCT
This sequence comes from Pseudomonas viciae, assembly GCF_004786035.1. Classification (NCBI taxonomy): domain Bacteria; kingdom Pseudomonadati; phylum Pseudomonadota; class Gammaproteobacteria; order Pseudomonadales; family Pseudomonadaceae; genus Pseudomonas; species Pseudomonas viciae. The sequence continues at coordinate 1,947,747 of NZ_CP035088.1, read as the reverse complement.
TCGACCACCAGATTGGGACGAAAGCGCAGCATTTCCAACGGGCGGCCGACTCGGTTCGACAGGTCCTGCAAGGAGGCCTGACCAATCAGCAGCAGTGGAAAGCCATCGGCGAAGGCGACTTTGTCGTCATCCTTGCCATAGCCGGCAGCAGTGGTGCGCGCCAGTTCCACCGGCACGTGCACCAGCCGGGTGGGGTTGCCGATGAATGCACTGACCCAGGCCGCCGCCTCGTCGCCGGCATCCGGCACGCGCAAGGTGTCGCGCCAGATAATCACTCCACGGCGCTGCTCTTCGAGGGTCGCCGGCAATGGCACGTCGATGGCGCCGTGGCCCGGCGCGCTGAGCGTCAGGCCGCCGGCCTCGTTCCACAATGCCGAGAGCTGGCTCATCTTCGCCACGGCGCGCTGGGTCAGGAAGCGACCGGTGCCCTCATCCACCAGCATCCAGCGCCGGTCACCGTCCAACCCGAGTTTGTCCAGGCCAATCCCTTGCAGGGGCTGGCCCTTGCCGGACTTCAACGGATAACGGTACAGAGCGCTCAGCCGCAACATGGTCAACTTCCCTGGTGGCGAAAAAATGCCACCTTATACGAGCCGGCCATTGAAGCAAACCACCATCCGCGTCAGTCGAGCATCAACCGCTGGCGCACCACATCAACCAGCTTGTCCGGCTGGAATTTGGAGAGGAAATTGTCGCAGCCGACCTTCTTGACCATCGAGTCGTTGAAGCTGCCGGACAGCGAGGTGTGCAGTACCACATAAAGCCCACGCAAACGCGGGTCGTTGCGGATTTCGGTGGTCAGGCGATAGCCGTCCATTTCCGGCATTTCCGCGTCGGTGAAGATCATCAGCAACTTATCGGTCATCACCTCGCCGCTATCGGCCCAGGCCTTGAGCATGTTCAGGGCTTTCAAGCCATCGCTGGCGATGTGCATTTTCACACCCAACTGTCCCAGGGTGTCACGCAGTTGCGAGAGCGCGACGTTGGAATCGTCCACCAGCAGCACTTCGCGTCCGCGGGCACGCTCCAGCACCGGGTCTTCAAGCTTTTCGCGGGAGACCTTGGCGTTGTACGGCACGATTTCGGCCAGGACTTTTTCCACGTCGATGATTTCCACCAACTGATCGTCCACCTTGCTAATGGCCGTCAGGTAATGCTCACGGCCAGCACTGGTCGGCGGTGGCAGGATGGCTTCCCAGTTCATGTTGACGATGCGATCCACGCCGCCCACCAGAAATGCCTGAACCGAACGGTTGTATTCGGTGACGATGATCGTGCTGTTGGCCCCCGGCACCAGCGGACGCATGCCAATGGCCTGGGACAGGTCGATCACCGGCAGTGTCTGGCCGCGCAAATTGACGACACCGCACACGAATGGATGACGTTGCGGCATCAAGGTCAGCTTCGGCAACTGAAGCACTTCCTGGACCTTGAACACGTTGATGGCGAACAGCTGTCGCCCCGCCAGGCGAAACATGAGAATTTCCAGGCGATTCTCACCCACCAGTTGGGTTCGCTGATCTACTGTATCGAGAATGCCGGCCATCGATGACTCCTGGGCTTGTTCAGATGAATCTTATAAAGGGCTATCGGCTGCGTGCCCCGGATCTTGAACCCTGGATAAAATACGCTGAGGGCATTGATGTCACATTAACATCATGCTTTACTGGCTTCACGGTTTTATCCGCAATCTCCCCCGCTGCGCGACTACGGTTTTCGCACAAAGTTCCCCTGCCTAAGGGATTCCCCTAGGCACAATCAGGTCTAACCTGATATTCCCGCTATCCAATAGCCATTAATGTGACGCCATTCTCATTGCTGAATGGAGTCAGGCCTTTGTGCGCGACCGCAGGACTTCGGACTTCCAGCCCTTGGACCGATCCCGCCAATGTAATCGTTTGCGATTTTGTCATTGCCGAACGGCAACGACATGCACACGTGCGTTCGTTCGTTGCCGGCGGTGCAGTCCAGCCGTTCGCCACACGCGATTTTCTTTCGCCTGACATGATGTTGTGGAGATAAGCATGCCGAACGATCGTAAGAACTGGAGTCAGCGCCTTCCTGAGTTTTTGACCGAAGCCGAGATGCTTCTGGCCAAGTCCGAGGAATGCCTGAGCCATTTGCAGTTGATCAGCAACGACAAAGACGCCATCGACTGCATGCTCAGCACCCTGTTGAAGCTGGCAAACAAGGCCAATGCCCTGGCGCTGGAAGCCGTTTCGGAGTTTTCACTGCATATCCATGGTTTGCTTAGCAGTCACGCGCAAAACCACATGGAACTGCATGATCAGGCACTGGGCGCGCTGAAGGATTGCTTCACCCTGATGGCCTGGCAACTTGAACTGGTCGACCACACCACCGGCCAGCTCGGTCTGGACAACAGCGAACAGACCTCACTGATCGAAGCATTTGCGTTCCAGGTCGGCCAGAACCCCTGCCAGGCATTGCCAGCATCGCGCCCGATAGCGTTAGTGTCTCACCCCCAGAAACAAGCCTGATGTCAATGATGCCGGTGCAAGGTGGTAGGCGTAACGAATGGCGTTTTCTTGCCGCCATGCCGAGCGCGACCAACGATTTGTGAAGTGGTACTATCTCGCGCGTCAGTCGTTTCAGACAGCGCGCAAAAGCCGCCAACTGAAGATGCCTTCGACCTGAAACGTTTACCCGACCCGGCCTGTCAGATGCGCTGACCGGCTTGCCCGCAGCGAACATTCATTGGCTCCATCCGCTATGTACGCCAGCCTCAAGTCATTCATCACCTGGCCTCCCTCCCGAGAAAATGCCCGCCGCTTCACATTATTGTTGTGCGTCTGCTCGACTCTCGGCTGCCTGCTGACTTATCTGTTCGCCCATACGGTGCCGCTGAGCCTGTTGACCCTGAATGTCGCGGCCATGACCTGCGTCTGGATCCACCATCGATTGTCGCGCAAATCCATCAAGTTCCAGCCTCAGGAACTGGCCGATCGGCTGCTTGAGGTCCAGGAAAACGAGCGCCATCGGCTCAGCCGCGAATTGCACGACGACATCGGCCAACTGCTGACCGCGGCGAAACTGCAAAGCGAATGGCTCAAGCGTCGGATGCCGGAAGAATTGCAGGGCCAATGCGCGATACTTTGCGAAACCCTGGACGAAACCCTCAACAAGGTCCGCGATGTGTCGGCGATCCTCAACCCGAGGCAATTGACCAGCCTGGGGCTTGAAGCCAGCCTGCGTGCGCACCTGCTCAAGACACTGGCCAACACCCCGGTGAAATGGAGCCTCGATTGCCAACAGCGCATGGCAGGCATTCCGGAAGAACTGACGGTCGCAACCTTTCGAATCACCCAGGAAGCGGTTACCAATATCTTGCGCCATGCCCAAGCGAAAAATCTGCTGGTGCGCCTGCAACGCCTGCCCGAAGGCCTGACGCTGCTGATCAGCGACGACGGCCAGGGGTTTGCCCCCGCAGACCACCCCGCTCGCGAAGGACAACGCGGCATGGCCGGAATGCTGGAGCGGGTCGAACAACTGGGCGGTACCCTCAAGATCACCAGCGAGGCCGGCAAAGGCACACACATCGAAGCACGCTTTCCCTGGGCGGCCCGAGCCCTGGAGCGAGCCAGCAAGAGTAAGGTTCTCCCTTGATTTGTAATTTGCTTCTGGTAGACGACCACTCGCTGATCAGGGCCGGCGTGCGCGCCCTGGTCATGGATCTTCCCGGCTACGCGGTCATCGGCGAAGCCAATGACGGCACGCAACTACTGGAACTGGTGGAGCGGCTGAACCCCGATATCGTGCTGCTGGATATTTCAATGAAAAACACCAGCGGCCTGGACGCCTTGCGACAACTCAAGCAGGTGCGTCCTCACAGTAAAGTGTTGATCCTATCGATGCACACCGATCCAGCGTTGATCATGCAGGCCCTGGAATCCGGAGCCCATGGCTACCTGCTCAAGGACACCACGCCCACCGAGCTGGAGCACGCCCTGGAGGCATTGCGCCACAACGAACGCTACCTGAGCCCGGCCATCGCCCACACCGTGATCAACCAGGCCCTGACCCGCGTCCAAAAGCATCAGCCCAACCCTGCCCAGACCCACAACCTGACCGCACGCCAACTGGAAATACTGCGATTGATCGTGCGCGGCAAGTCCACCCGGGAAATTGCCAACGGCCTGAACCTGAGCATCAAGACCGTGGAAACCCACCGAGCACAAATCATGAAGCGGCTACAAATTCATGACGTGGCCGGGCTGGTGCTGTTTGCCGTGCGCGAACAGATCATCAGCCTGGACGATTGAGCGCCGCCGACGCGCCAAGCAGCGGTGAATCGGGCGGCAGGTGCAGGCGCAACGCCTTCGCACGCACCGTGAAACGCAGGCTTTCGACCTGCAACGGTTCGCCATCAAGGTTGATATCCAAACCCTGGGCGACCTTGATTTCCACCCACGGCAAGCGTGCGCGTATAAACATGTTGTCGATACCCAAGCCACCGGCCAGCAAGTCTTTCAGCGTGCTGACCACTTCCTGAGGCGCCGGCAGGATGCTGATGTCCAGTAATCCGTCGTCAGCCAGTGCCTCCGGGCACAGCACATGGCCACCTCCGGCCTGTCGGCCATTGCCGATGCCCAGCGCCAGCAAATCGCCCTTCCACTGAAAGCCGGGCCCCTGCAACTCGCCATAGGCCGCACTCAACTCACTGAAGCGTGACAAGCCGGTGAACAAGTAAGCGGCGCCCCCCAGGACTTTTTTCAGATCTTCGGAGGTGTTTGCCGTCACCTGGCTGCCAAAACCACCCGTGGCCATGTTCAGGAACACCTGCCCGCCAACCTCACCCACATCAACGGCGTGCGGCGCAATATCCAGCAAGTCCAGAGCCTGGGCCGGCTCCAGCGGGACACCGGCGGCCCGGGCAAAATCATTGGCAGTGCCCAGCGGCAGCAACACCAGGCTGGCGTCACTCGACTTATGGACGATAGCCTCGGTGATATCACGCAAGGTCCCGTCACCGCCGCCGGCGATCAGTCGCGTGTAACCGGCGTCCAGTGCTTCATCAACGCATCGTCGGGCATCGCCGGCCTCCCAGGTCAACCGTACCGCCAGATCCCAGCCCTGCTTGCGCTTGAGCATCACCGCAGCGCGAACCTCGTCGTTGAGCGCTTGCTTGCCATGCAAAATCATCAGCGCCTTGCCCTTGCTCATCGTTTTCTCCGTCATTGGAAGGTTCTGGGAATGGGACCGCTCATTCGACCGAAAAAGCCCGGCACGACTCAATTTAAAAAAACACCACGTCTCGCCCCAGGAGGAAGCGCCGAAGCAGCTCACTCGATCGATACGTCTCCATTCGAAGAATTTTCCTACAAGACTTGGCGAATCCGCTCAATTGACCCTCTAGCCGTATTGAGACACCTTGGCATTCTGTTGTGCTGGACCCTTAAAACCCTCATTACACAAGGATGTACTCACTCATGAATGGATATGTCAGGGCCCGCAGGGGCCTGGTCAGTGGTTCGAACATTGACGACCAAAGGGATGGAGCATCCCATGCGTAGCCACGAATACAGGCTTTCGCCCCGGCAATTCGCGTCTTTTGGAAGCGAGCGGGCCGATACCCAAAACGAATGCAAAAGTTGCAGTAATCCCGCTGGAGGAATTGATTTGGAACCGCGCGTCGTTGAACTGGAAACCCACCTCAAATACATCCGCAAAGACATGGATGAAATTCGCACTGACGTCAAGGTGATCCGCCACAGGCTAGCCTATTCGGCAGGCGCGGCGGCAGTGGTCCTCGGCCTGCTGGGGTGGATTGCAAACAGTCGCTTCGATCAGTTGGTGACGCTGCTCTCGCGGTAAAGGCACGGCCATGAAGGCCCAAGTATTCCACTCGGGCCGGAGCACGTTATCGCGCAACCGCTAGCCCAGGACTTCGCTCAGGGGGATAAAGCCTACCTGGTCACCCTCGACCAGTGTTTGCCCCTCGAGCACTTCGACCAGTCCTTCAGCCCAGGCTGCGCTGCGCAGGACACCGGAGCTTTGGTTTCGGTAGATAATCGCGCGACCATTCTCCATGCGGCCTCGCAAGTACTCTCGTCGACCGCCAGCCTTCGGCCAGGTGAACCCGGCCGGCACTGTGAACTTGAGCGGCGCTACCGACTGGACACCTTGGCGCCGTAGCAGGTAAGGCCGCGCCAACAGTGCGAATGTCACCAGTGTCGAGGCGGGGTTTCCAGGCAGGCCTATCACAGGCACGCTACGGAAATGCCCGAACGTCAGCGGTTTCCCAGGCTTGATGGCGAGCTTCCAAAGTGCCAACTCTCCTTCCTCGCGCAACGCGATGCCCAAAAAGTCCGCCTCCCCCACCGATACGCCACCCGTGGAGAGGATCAGGTCGACATCTGACAACTGCGCCAGGCGTTCGCGGGTAGTCGGCAAGTCGTCAGGCAGGATACCCGCATCCACGACTTCACAGCCCAGGCGCTGCAACCAACCACAGAGCAACACGCGATTACTGTTATAGATCTGGCCCGGCCCCAATACACTTCCGGGCTCGATCAGTTCGTCACCGGTGGACAGGACGGCAACGCGTACCTTGCGCACCACTTCCAACGACGCACAGCCCAAGGACGCCGCCAACCCCAGCTCGATGGGCCCCAGGCGAGTCCCGGCTGAGAGGACCTGCTCGCCAACGGTGGTTTCCTGTCCTTGAGGACGAATGTTTTGTCCGCTGACCATCGATTCGGTAAACCGTACCCGCTGGTCACTTTCCACCACGACGTTTTCCTGCATCTCCACGCAGTCGGCGCCAGCAGGGACTGGTGCCCCGGTGAATATCCGCGCACAGGTTCCGACGGCCAGCGGCTCCGGGGCCTGCCCGGCGAAAATCCGCTGGCTGACCTGCAACGGCTCGCCGTTCCAGTCAGCCAATCGCAAGGCATAGCCGTCCATCGCACTGTTAGGCCATGGTGGCAAATCAAGGGTCGATACCAGATCCTCGGCGAGCACCCGCCCTTGTGCGGCAGCCAAGGGCAAACGCTCGCGCTGGACAATCGGCGTGGCCGCTGCCATTTCGAGCAGTCGCTCCAACGCAACCTCGACGGCTATCAAGGCGCCGGCCTTACCCGGTTTACCCACGGGATTCACAAGCAGCGGCCTGTTTCAAATGGGGCACGAAGTTACACGGGCGATGCCGTGCATCCAATTGCTCGGAGAGGATCCCGTCCCAGCCCGTGCGCACCGCATTGGTGGAGCCCGGCAAGCAGCACACCAGCGTGCCATTGGCCAAGCCTGCCAGCGCCCGGGACTGGACCGTGGAGGTGCCGATATCAGCGACGGAAATCTGCCGGAACAACTCACCGAAACCGTCAACCTGCTTGTCCAGCAGGCACGCGACGGCTTCCGGGGTGCTGTCGCGACCGGTGAAACCGGTGCCACCGGTGATCAACACCACTTGCACCACGTCCTCGGCAATCCAGGTCGCGACTTGTGCCCGAATCTTGTACAAATCATCTTTGAGCAGGACCCGCGCCGCCAGGTTGTGGCCGGCTGCCGTGAGTCGGTCGACAAAAACCTGCCCGGACGTGTCGGTTTCCAGGGTACGGGTATCACTGACAGTCAGCACCGCGATATTGAGCGGCACGAAAGGTACATCAGCCTTGGCTTTCATAGGCTCGTCCAGTTGTAGGGGAAACAGCCCGGTGTTATATCACAGCGCTTCATTTTTTCGCCCGTGCGGAGACACGCCATGACCTCGAATAAGCCCTTGCCCCCCTGCTCCATTCTGCTCCTGGCCGGCGGGCGCGGGCAACGCATGGGCGGCCAGGACAAAGGCCTGGTGGAGTGGCAGGGCGAACCGTTGATTGCCCATCTCCATCGACAGGCCCGGGCCATGAGCGATGACCTGATTATCTCCTGCAACCGCAACCTGGAACGTTATGCGTTATATGCCGATCAATTGGTGCATGACGACGAAGGCGACTTTCCCGGACCGCTGGCGGGGATCCGCGCAGGCCTCAAGGCGGCAAGGCATGCGTATCTGCTGGTGCTGCCATGCGACGTTCCGCAAATCGACTCCAGCCTGCTCGACAGCATGCGCGAAACGGCCAGCCTGCATCCCGACAAGCCGCTCATGGTGCGTCACGGCGAGCATTGGGAACCGCTGCTGTGCGTCATTCCCCGGGCTCTGACAGGGACCTTCGAGCAGGCCTGGAGCGAAGGCGAACGCAGCCCGGGCCGAATCATGCGCAGACTCCATGCGGTTGCATTGCAATGCCCGGCCAACGATCCTCGGCTGGCCAACCTGAATACGCCGGAACTACTGGCCGCACACAAAGGCGTGTCAGATTGACACTAGCCAGGAACTTGCATGCGATGTATACGTCTGAAGGTTAGTAACTTGAAGAATCCATTTCGGAGAAACACCATGACTCAACGGACCCTCGCCACTTTCATGCTCGCACTGGGCCTTGCCACTCTCGCCGGTTGCGCATCGCCAACAGTGATCACCTTGAATGACGGTCGCGAAATCCAAGCCGTCGACACGCCCAAGTACGACGAAGAAAGCGGCTTCTACGAATTTGAGCAATTGGATGGCAAGCAGACTCGCGTGAACAAGGATCAGGTTCGTACCGTTAAAGATTTGTAATCTTCGACGTGGCGGCCTGATACATGAAAGCCCGCAATATTTGCGGGCTTTTTTATGCCTGTCAGAAAGTCGGAAGGGCTACCACTGCAACCTGATGTCGCTCTCGAAAACACGTTGCAGGCCAGTGACGGGATCGATGAAACGCAATCCTTGGGCCAGCAATTTAAGCGGATTGGCATAATCATCCGCCGTATCCCGAAGCACATCAGGGTAAAACGGATCGTTACAGATGGCTGCGCCAAGGGCGTTCATATGAACCCGCAACTGATGCTTCTTGCCCGTGACCGGGTACAGGCCGTAGCGCCACAGCTCGCCGTTTCTTTCCAGCACCTCAATGGCCGTTTCGGTATTGGGTTCGCCCGGGCCTTCCTGCATCCGGAAGAACGGTTCGCCATCGATCATTCGGCTTTTATGCACCCGGGGAAAGGTCAATTCAGGCAAGGCACGGGCAATGGCCTGGTAGCGCTTCTCGATCTGCCGCGTCGGAAACAGCGACTGATACGCCGACCGGGTGTGCGGGTTGGCGGAAAACAGCACCAGTCCGGCCGTGTGCCGATCGATACGGTGCAAGGGCACCAGATGGGGATTGTCCAGTCGCCGGATCATCCGTCGCAACAAGGTTTGCTCGACATATTCGCCCGCCGGGGTGACGGGCAAAAAATGCGGTTTGTCTGCCACCACCAAGTGCTCATCGGCGTACAGAATCGACTCCAGCACCGGGATGGGCTTCTCGTCCGGTACTTCACGGAAGTAGTGGATGCGCAGGCCTTCACGGTACGGCAAGTCGACACGAATGGCCTTGCCCTCCCCATCCAGCACTCGGCCCCGGGCGATCCGGTCCAGCCACTGCTCGCGGCTGATGGCGCTGAAGTGCTCACACAGGCATTCCAGCACTGTCTGCCAGGCGCCGGGCGGCAGATACAACGTGCTGGCTTGATGATGGGCGGCGGAGAACGAGGAACCGGACATTGAAGACCCTTAGCCATTTTGCAGGGCAGCATTATCTGCCAGTCGCGCAAGCCAGCCCAGCAATGATTGCTTCAGGCCGGGATTGACGTCGGCTTAGCCGCCGCTTCGGTGAATTCCTTCAACCAGCGCAGCACCTCCACCGCCTCCCAACGACCCGGATCGTACAACGCGTACAACAGGCCCTGGTAACCCACCACATCCAACTGCTTGTGATAGCCGGCACGCTGGAACAACGCTTCGATCTCGGCGAAACAGGTATTGAAATGCAGTTTGTTGAAGGGTGTCTTGCCTTCGGTCACCAGCCCGTCCAGGCGTAACTCCTGGACGGCCTCGCGCACAACGTCCACGGACATCCGGTTCACGCTGTTTTTCAGTTGTTCGACATTGACCAAGGGATGCACTCCAGATAGCTGTATGGGCATACAGTAACCGAAGACTGCGATTTTCGCCAATGGCTGCGCGCGGATACGATGAATGGAGAGCCTATCAGCGCAGAAACGCTACAACCTGTTCGGTATCAAAAGGCCAGTCCAGCTCTGCGCCAGTATCGATTCTGCGCAGGACCGGGATACGTAACCCATAGGTTTCAGCTGTCGCTTCGCTCTCGGCGATATCCACCAGCTCCACCAACAATCCATGTTCAACCAAAGGCATCAACTCCGATTCGGCCACTTCACAGAGATGGCAACCCAGGGTGCCGAATAGCTGGCATTCAGGAGGCATGACGGTAGACCCACAAAAGAGAGACGGTCATTCTAGGCCCGCCCCGGGAAACCGTCGAGCCGCCGCCTCGCTTCGGGGTGTTTCGGTAAAACGCTGATGCAAATCACTGAACGCTAAAGTTTTTCCGGCGATGCTTAACGCTTTTTTCCCTCTACGCTGTGTGTCAGAGCCTTGAATCGGAGTGCCCCTTGTTTGCCAATCTGCTGATCATTCTTGCCTCGTCCCTGGTGGTCATTGCCCTGTTCAGGCGACTGCGCCTGCCACCGGTGCTGGGTTACCTCTGCGTCGGGCTCGCGGTCGGACCGACTGCGTTGGACTGGGTGAACGACAGCGAAGAACTGCCAGACCTGGCCGAGTTCGGCGTGGTTTTCCTGCTGTTCTCATTGGGGCTGGAGTTCTCCCTGTCGAAAATGCTCGAACTGCGCCGGGTCGTGTTCGGCCTCGGCAGCTTGCAGGTGCTGTGTTCGGGCGCGCTCCTGGCGGCATTGCTCGCGTTCTCCGGAGCACCGGTGATAGCCGCGCTGTTGCTCGGCGCAGGGCTGGCCTTGTCGTCCACCGCGATTGTCAGCAAGGAGTTGACCAGCCTGGGGGAGATTTTCAGCAGCCATGGCCAGAACGCCATCGGTGTGCTGCTGTTCCAGGATGTGGTCGCAGTGCTGTTGTTGACCCTGGTACCGGTATTCGCCGGCAGCAGCGAACACCCGTGGTACTTGGCGCTGCCCTTGACCCTGGGCAAGACCCTGGTGTTGTTCGGTGGCCTGCTGCTGGCCAGCCGCCTGCTGTTGCCCCGACTGTTCCATGAAGTGGCCGCGTCCCGGTCCGCAGAACTGTTCGTGCTGCTGGCCCTGGTGATCGTGTTGCTGACGGCATGGCTGACCCATCTGCTCGGCCTGTCACCGGCCCTGGGGGCGTTTCTGGCGGGCATGCTGCTGGGGGAAAGCCATTACCGGCATCAGATCGAGGCCGATATCCGTCCGTTCCGCGACATCCTGCTCGGGCTGTTTTTCGTCAGTATCGGCATGTTGATCGATCTGCAGCTGTTCTTCGATGACGGCTTGCTGATCCTGGGGTTGACCCTGGGGTTGATGCTCATCAAGGGGTGCGTGGTCGCCGTGCTGGTGAAATGGCGCGGCAGCGACGGTGAAACCGCCTGGCGCAGTGGCCTGGCCCTGGCCCAGGGTGGCGAATTCTGTTTTGCCCTGATGGCACTGATGCAGCAGAACCGCCTCATGCCCGCCGACATCAGCGGCCTGCTGCTGGCGGCGACCTTCTGTTCCATGTTACTGACCCCGCTGTTGCTGCGCGCCGCGCCACACGTCGCCGCCCGCCTGCATCGCAAACCCAACGAAGAGGCGCAGCTGGAGCAGATCATCGCGCTCAACGCCGGCTTGTCTGGCCATGTAATCATTTGCGGATACGGGCGCGTCGGCCAATCCATCGGGCGCTTCCTGCGCCGTGAAGGCCAGGCATTCGTCGCCCTGGATGACGACCCGGTGATCATCCAGGAAGCCACCGTCGGGGAACACTGCGTGCATTATGGGGACTCGCGACGCGGCGACCTGCTTGGCGCTGTAGGCCTGAGCCGTGCCCGGTTGCTGGTGATTGCGGTCGACAAGACGGACATCGCGATCACCGTGCTCAAGGAAGCCCGGCGGCTCAACCCGCGGGTGCCGATCCTGGTGCGCACCCGCGATGACAGTCAACTGGCCGAGTTGCAGGCTGCCGGGGCCAGCGAGGTGGTCCCGGAACTGCTGGAGTCAAGCCTGATGCTGGCTTCGCACGCCCTGATCATGCTGGGCCTGCCCGAGCAGCAGGTCCGGCATCATGTGGATCAGGTCCGTCACGACCGCTATCGACTGCTGCATGGCTTTTACCCTGGCAATCAGGACAAGGAGCCTTAGTCCTGGCTGACTGCGCCGATCTTGTGAATCGACAGGTCGGCGCCGTAGTACTCCTCTTCCTGGGTCAGGCGCAGGCCCAGCACAGCCCGGATCACGCCGTAGACCGCGAAGCCGCCGGCCAGGGCGATGACAACCCCTAGCGCCGTGCCGATCAATTGGCTGACCAGGCTGACCCCACCCAGGCCGCCCAAAGCGCCCTGGCCAAAGATGCCACAGGCAATACCACCCCAGACGCCACACAGGCCATGCAGAGGCCAGACCCCGAGCACATCGTCGATCTTCCATTTGCCCTGGGCCGCGGTGAAACACCAGACAAACAAGGCACCGGCAATGGCTCCGGTGGCCAATGCGCCTACCGGATGCATCAGGTCGGAGCCGGCACAGACCGCCACCAGCCCGGCCAATGGGCCGTTGTGCAGGAAGCCTGGGTCATTGCGCCCGACAATCAATGCCGCCACGGTACCGCCGACCATGGCCATCAACGAATTGACCGCCACCAGTCCGCTCACTCCAGGTAAAGTCTGGGCACTCATCACGTTGAAACCGAACCAGCCAACAATCAGGATCCACGAGCCCAGGGCCAGGAACGGAATACTCGACGGCGCGAACGCCACCAGGCGGCCATCCCGGTAGCGACCGTTACGCGGCCCGAGCAAAAGCACCGCGGCCAACGCCAGCCAGCCACCCATGGCATGCACCACCACGGAGCCGGCGAAGTCATGGAAACTGGCCCCGAACCTGGCTTGCAACCAGGCTTGCAGGCCAAAATTGCCGTTCCAGACCAAGCCTTCGAAGAACGGATAAATAAAAGCCACGATCAGTACCGTAGCGCACAACTGCGGCGCAAATCGGGCACGTTCGGCAATCCCACCGGAGATGATCGCCGGGATCGCGGCGGCAAATGTCAGTAGGAAGAAGAACTTCACCAAGCTATAACCATGATCGGCGCTGAGCACCGCTGCCGGTTGCAGGAAGGTCACGCCGTAGGAAATCCAATAGCCTATAAAGAAATAGGCCAGGGTCGAGACGGCGAAATCGCTGAGGATCTTGGACAGTGCGTTGACTTGGTTCTTTTGCCGGACGGTTCCCACTTCAAGGAACGCAAAACCGGCGTGCATCGCCAGAACCATGACCGCACCCAGCAGGATGAACAACGTATTGGAGCTGTGGACGAGACTGTCCACAGCGCTTTGCATATTTTCCATGGTGTTGGCAGACCTGAAAAAAGTTGAAAAAAGCACCAAGCCGGTTCACTCGCCCCGCCAGCGCACCAAGTTGAAACAGCCCATTTGCCTGGCAAAGACCTGCGAACCGATTTGGTGCGAGAGACCGCGCAAAACAACGTCCCGCTCGAGGTGCTTCGCGGGTTGTGATTATTTGGGTTAAGGTTTCGCGGGGTTGTGCCCAGCTTCAGCGCACCGGCGCAGGGTGTCGCACCAGTACATGGCAAAGCCTGAGCAAAAGTTGTACCAGTCACTTTCACTGAACCTTCCGACAAGGCTCATACTCGAACGCTTCAGACGTCACTTACGGAGATTCACCCCATGGCCAGAACCCAGGCAAAGACTGCTCAAGAAATCCTGATGGAAGATTTTCGGACGCTAGTCAGCGACACCGAACGGTTGCTGGATCACACCGCGACGCTGGCAGGTGACCAGGCGGATGAATTGCGCAGCCAGATTCACGAAACGCTATTGCGCGCCCGTGAAACCCTCAAGTTGACCGAAGACTCGGTACGCGAACGGGGCCAGGCCGCAGTAACCGCCACCGAAGAATACGTACAGGCCAACCCTTGGCAATCCGTCGGCATTGCAGCAGGCGTGGGCTTTTTGATTGGTCTGCTGGCAACACGGCGCTGATCATGGGTATCGAACAACCGGGCTCGTCCGAAGCGGGCACACAACCTACGGCGCGCCGCCTGGGCGCGGCATTCCTTGGCCTGCTGCACAGCCATGTCGAACTGTTCGGCATCGAATTGCAGGAACAAAAGGCCCGTACCGTCAGCCTGCTGCTGTTCGCCGGGCTTGCGCTGGTGTTCGGTCTGCTGCTGCTGGTCGGGCTTTCGGCACTGGTGCTGATCCTGGTATGGGACACCTATCGGCTGGCGGGAATCATCGGCCTGTGTCTGTTTTATCTACTGGCGGCGCTGTTCTGCGGTCTTCGGCTCAAGGCAGCGATCTTTGACGAATCGTCCCCCTTCCATGCCACCCTCGAAGAATTGGCCAATGATCGGGAGCGCCTGCTGCCATGAGCTTGCCTGATATTCCTCAAGCCCGGACCCGCCAGGAAATGCGCAAGGCGCTGGTGCGCCTGCGTATGGAAATGCACCGCCAGGAAATCCGCCAGGAAACGCGTCAGTTGTTGCAACCCCTGCAACGGGTTCGCGGCTTGACGCAAAGCTGGCATGAAGGATTCGGCATCAAACATGCGCCGCTTTGGGGCGTAGCCGCAGTGACCTTGCTCGGCTTCATCACCGGCAAACGCAGTCGCAGCGGAGGCGCCGGCGGCGTGACAAGCCTGATCCGCTTGGCAACGACGCTGCTGCCGTTGATCAAATTGGCCAAGAGCGTGGGCAAGCCCTGAGGCACCACACATCGTGGCGAGGGAGCTTGCTCGCGCTTGAAGTGCGAAGCACTCACAAGAATGGGCCTGCTGCGCAGTCCGGCGCGAGCAGGCTCCCTCACCACAGGGTTTTGTGCTTGACCATCCTCCTCTGTGCACGACCCCATAGCCCTTGCAGGGCGCCCCGGGAACCGGGAAGCTAGGGCATCGTCCTCATCAAACGGAGTAACCGGCCTTGGATTGGCATACCCTGCTGACTCGCGAACGCCTCGGAAAAACGTTGCACAGCCCGGAAGAACTGGGCCGTAGCCCTTTTCACAAAGACCACGACCGCATCATCTTTTCCGGAGCCTTCCGTCGCCTCGGGCGCAAGACGCAGGTGCATCCGGTCTCCAGCAACGACCACATCCACACGCGCCTGACCCATTCGCTGGAAGTCAGTTGCGTCGGACGCTCCCTGGGCATGCGCGTGGGGGAAACCATCCGCAGCGCCCTGCCCGACTGGTGCGAACCCAGTGACCTGGGCATGGTGGTGCAATCGGCCTGCCTGGCCCACGACATTGGTAACCCACCGTTCGGCCATTCCGGCGAAGACGCTATTCGCTACTGGTTCCAGCAAGCCGCAGGCCGCGGTTGGCTTGACGCCATGAGCGAAGCCGAGCGCAACGATTTCCTCAATTTCGAAGGTAACGCCCAAGGGTTCCGGGTCCTGACACAACTTGAATACCATCAGTTCGACGGCGGCACCCGGCTGACCTATGCCACCCTCGGTACCTACCTGAAATACCCTTGGACCGCCCGTCACGCCGACTCCCTGGGCTACAAGAAACACAAGTTCGGCTGCTACCAGAGCGAACTGCCATTGCTGGAGCAGATCGCCCACAAACTCGGCCTGCCACAGATCGAGGACCAACGCTGGGCGCGGCATCCGCTGGTGTACCTGATGGAAGCCGCCGATGACATCTGCTACGCGCTGATCGACCTGGAAGACGGCGTGGAAATGGATCTTCTGGAATACCCACAGGTGGAGTCGCTGCTCCTGGACCTGGTGGGCGACGATCTTCCAGACACCTACCGTCAACTGGGGCCACTGGATTCGCGGCGGCGCAAACTGGCGATCCTGCGGGGCAAGGCCATCGAGCACCTGACCAACGCCGCCGCGAGGGCATTCGTCGAGCAGCAGGAGGCGTTGCTGGCCGGCACGCTGCCGGGCGACCTGGTGGAGCACATGCATGGTCCGGCCAAGCGCTGCGTGCTGAATGCCAAGGACATGGCCCGCAAGAAAATATTCCAGGACAAGCGCAAGACCCTGCACGAGATCGGTGCCTACACCACGCTGGAAATCCTGCTCAACGGCTTTTGTGGAGCCGCTCTGGAGCAGCACGGCGGCCGCACGCCTTCGTTCAAGAATCGTCGCATCCTTGATCTGCTGGGCAACAACGCCCCCGATCCCAATGGCCCGCTGCACAGCGCTTTTCTGCGCATGATCGATTTCATCGCCGGGATGACCGACAGTTACGCCAGCGAAATGGCCCAGGAGATGACAGGCCGCACCCGGCAGTGAGCTGCGTGGGCGGCGCGACAGGGTTCTGTGTCTGACACAAAACCTGTGGGAGCGGGCTTGCTCGCGAAAGCGGTTGTTCAGCCTGCGACAATGCTGAATGAGCCTGCGCCTTCGCGAGCAAGCCCGCTCCCACAATGGGCTCGTCGCGCAAGTTCACATGAGATGTACTCCAGCCCTGATAAACAAAACCCTTCACAACTTGTTTGAACAAACAACTTATTCAAAGAAACATCCTTTCACAAACTGCCGACAAATCCCCCTTCCTATTTCATCCGCCTACTAAAAACCCAATTACAACGTAGTACCTTGCCTCTTTTTTTGTAGGAAACATCTGAAACTGAAGAAGCATGCCGTTCTCCTCGTACGGCCCCAGCTTTAACTGGGCTAAGGTGCGCGCTTTATTTAAGCTCGTAGGGATACTTTATTCATGAATTCCGTTTTCATTGTCGACGATCATCCGGTCATCCGCCTCGCCGTTCGCATGCTCCTGGAGCATGAGGGCTATAAGGTCGTAGGGGAAACTGACAACGGCGTCGACGCGATGCAAATGGTGCGCGAATGCATGCCCGACCTGGTCATCCTGGACATCAGCATTCCCAAACTTGACGGGCTGGAAATCCTTTCGCGCTTCAATGCCATGACCACGCCCCTCAAAACGTTGGTGCTAACGGCACAATCACCAACGCTCTTCGGTATCCGATGCATGCAGTCCGGTGCCTCCGGTTACGTATGTAAACAAGAAGACCTCAGCGAACTTGTCAGCGCGATCAAAGCCGTATTGTCCGGCTACAACTATTTCCCCAGCCAGGCGCTGAATCCGGTACGTCCGGATGACCCGCGCAGTATAGAGCTGGATCTTTTCAAGAGCGTCAATGATCGGGAACTGATGGTATTGCAACTTTTTGCCCAGGGCCGCACCAACAAAGAAATAGCCAAAGGCATGTTTCTAAGTAATAAAACCGTCAGCACCTACAAAAAACGGCTCATGCAGAAACTCAAAGTCAAATCTTTGGTAGAGCTGATTGAAATGGCGAAGCGCAACGCGCTGGTATGAGACAGGACAGGATGCTCAAATGCATAAAGGGATGGCTCTTGCTGTTGAGCGCAGGGTTATATGCAGGGGCGCTCGCGGCGGCCTCGGGCATGCCCGAGACCTATACGCTTCTGGGACGTTCGACCCCGGCCCATAGCGAGGTCAGGCTCGATGACAGCCACCGTGCCTGGCTAGAGGACCGACAGGAATTGGTTCTGGGAACCTCCGCGCCGGACTATCCGCCCTTCGATCTCTCCACCAGCGGGCGCGACTACGAAGGCATGAGCGCCGACTACGCCGGCATCATCGCCAAAGCCAGCGGCCTGCCCATGAAGGTCCTGCGCTTCGCTTCCCGTGAGGCGGCCATCACTGCGCTCCAGAATGGGCAAATCGACATGCTGGGGACCGCCAACGGTTTCGAAGCTCGCACCCCCGGTATCATCCTGTCGATGCCGTACGCCGTAGACCAACCCGTTCTGGTGACTCGGGCGAATGAAAGCCGATCCTTGACTGAAGACCTCAAGGGCCTGCGGCTAAGCATGGTCTATCACTACCTGCCGCCAGCGGAAATCGAAAAGCTGTACCCCGAGGCGCTCATCACCACCTATCCCTCCTACCAGAACGCCATAAACGCCGTCGCCTTCGGCCAGGCCGATGTATTCCTCGGCGATACGATTTCCACCCATTACATAATCAACAAGGGTTATCTGAACAATATCCGCATGGCCAGCTTCGGCAAACATGAGTCCTACGGCTTCGGTTTCGCGGTGCGGCGTAATGATCCTCGGCTGCTGGAAGTCATCAATGCCACGCTGAATCAGATTTCCATCGCCGAGCAAGCGACCATTTTCAAGCGCTGGAGCGCAGGCAGTGACCTGTTTCTCATGGAGCACAAGATACAACTGACCGACCGGGAAGAACGGTGGCTGGCCAGGCATCCGGTGGTTCGGGTGGCGGTGAACGAAACGTCGGCCCCCTTCACTTTTTTTGATTCGGACGGCGACTTCCACGGGATCAGCGCAGACCTGCTGGAGTTGATCCGGCTGCATACCGGCCTGCGCCTGGACATCCAGCGGTATCAGAACGACAGCGAAATGATTGCCGCAGTCCTGAAGGGTGAAGCCGACCTGATCGCGGCACTTCTGCCGAGTAGCGAACGGCAACAACAGTTGAAATTCAGCCGTCCCTATGTCGACAGCTCGTTCGTCCTACTGACCCGCAAGCAATCCGATACACCTGCGACACTCGACCAGTTCGGAGCCCGAAGCCTGGCGATCAACAAGGGCAACCCCATCATCGAATGGCTGCGCAACCAGTATCCGAGTATCCAGATCATCGAAACCACCGACCCCTTGCATGCCATTGAAACCCTCGCCCAGGGCCAGGTCGATGGCAGCGTGCATTCCCTGGTCATGGCCAACTACTTCATCTCGTCTCACTTGCAGCGAGACACCTTGCAAATCAGCAGCACGGTAGGCACCCAGCAGGCCATGTTCTCGCTGGCCACCGGGAAAAATGCCCCAGAGTTGAATTCCATTCTCGACAAGGCCTTGATCAGCATCGACCCCGACGACCTGGGGGTCATCAACAACCGCTGGCGCGGTTACGTCTCGGCATCGGAACACACCTGGCGCACCTATAACCGCCTGTTCTTCCAGATCGTTGCAGGCGTCGGCCTGTTGCTGCTGCTGTCGCTGGCATGGAATGCCTACATGCAGCGCCAGATCAGGCAGCGGCAACGGGCCGAACTGGCCCTCAACGACCAGCTCGAGTTCATGCACGCGCTGCTCAACGGCACCCCTCACCCCATTTACGTGAGGGATCGCAACGGCTTCCTGCAAAGCTGCAACGACAGCTACCTGCAAACGTTCGGGGCCAAACGCGAAGACGTCATCGGCAAGAACGTCATGCCCGGGTCCGTGAGCAATGCATTCGAAGCGCAGGAGTACCAGGCGGACTATCAGCGTGTCATGGCCGAAGGCACGGCCCTGATCGTGGACCGACCGCTGCACATCGGTGATAAACAGCTGACGATCTATCACTGGATCCTCCCTTACCGTAACAGCGCTGCTGAAGTGCAAGGCATCATCGGCGGCTGGATCGACATCAGTGAGCGACGACAGCTTTTCGACGAACTGCGTGCGTCCAAGAAACAGGCCGATGACGCGAACCGGGCCAAAAGCACGTTCCTGGCGACCATGAGCCATGAAATCCGCACCCCCATGAACGCGGTGATCGGCATGCTTGAACTGGCCTTGAAACATGCCGACAAGGGCCATTTGGACCGCTCGGCCATCGAAGTCGCCTACGAGTCGGCCTCCGGTATGCTCGAACTGATAGGCGACATCCTGGACATCGCACGGATCGAATCAGGCCATCTGAGCCTGGCACCCGAGCGCGTCAACCTCAGGGCCATGCTGCAATCGGTCATACGGGTCTTCGAAGGTTTGGCCCGGCAGAAAAACCTGGTGTTGTCATTGCAGTTCGACCCTGCCGAAGGCGACCCACACGTACTGCTGGACCCATTGCGATTCAAGCAGGTGCTCTCGAACCTGATCAGCAATGCCCTCAAATTTACCGAACAGGGACAGGTACAGGTCAAGGTCCACCTGTCTCGAACGGTCCAGGACAACGTCGTGCACATGCAGCTGGAAGTCAGTGACAGCGGCATCGGCATCAGTCCGACGGACCTGCAACGTTTGTTCGAACCCTTTGCCCAGGTCGACAATACCGGTCGGATGGCCCGAAAAGGTGCAGGGCTGGGCCTGGTAATCAGTCGCAACCTCTGCCAGATGATGGGCGGTAGCCTGCACATGAGTAGCCAGCCGGGCGTCGGCACGCAGGTCCTGGTTGACCTGCAACTGACCGTCCTGCCAACGACAACGGCAGACGTGCCCACTGATCCAGTGATCGAAACGGCTGCGAGCGCTTTGAACGTTCTGGTCGTGGACGATCATCCAGCCAATCGCTTGTTGATGTCACAGCAACTGGAATATCTCGGTCATCACTATCAGGTCGCCCACGATGGCGCACAGGGGCTCGAAGCCTGGCACGGGGGGCATTTCGACCTGGTCATTGCCGATTGCAACATGCCCGTCATGAGCGGCTACGAACTGGCCAGATCGATTCGGCGGCGAGAGTCCGAACAACAGCGACAGCCCTGCACCATCCTGGGGTTTACCGCCAATGCACAACCGGAGGAAAAACAACGCTGTCTGGACGCCGGTATGGACGACTGCCTGTTCAAACCGATCAGCCTGAACGCGCTGAGCCAATGGATGAAGGCGCTCAAACCCACCAACCGGCCCCGTGTTTTCAGTGTGCTGAACCTACAGGCATTGACCGGTGGCGACCCTTGCTCCACCCAGCGTCTGTTGGCCGAGTTGCTCAGCAGCAACCGCTCGGACCGCCAGGAACTGCTCGATGTTGCCCGCAGCGGCAACCGGCAGGCACTGATCGAAGCGGCGCACAAAATAAAAGGCGTCGCTCGGATTGTGCAGGCGACCTCGTTGATTCAACGGTGCGAGGCTCTGGAACAGGCATGCCATCAAGCACGGGCGCCAGGGCGAATGATCGAATGCGCCAAGGCCCTCGATCACGCCATGGCGGAATTGGAGCGCGCCCTGGAAACAGAGATCGCCAAGGCAAAATAATCCGGTGTTTACTATGCTGTTCGCTCAGCAGTGCGTACCAGGGGGCGTTCTCAATCAGTTGCCCCAGCGCACCGGAAAACTGATTGAGAACGCCCCTAACACTTGGAGTGACTGCAATGCCCAGCGCACCGCGTCCGGAAAAACGTCGGTTCCCCCTGCACGTCCACATCAGCATGATGTTCACGCTACTTCTGCTGCTGACCGGCGTGGTGCTGGGCATTTTCAATTACCAACAAACCACGCAAATTATCCTGTCCAGCAGCGAAAAACTGTTCAACCGCATTGAACAGGATGTGCGCCTGGATTTGTACGACACCTACGAACCGATCCGTCATCTGTTGGGCCTGCTGGCCGACTACCCGGCGACACGCGCGCCCCAAATGACTCAACGCCTGGCCTTGATCGTGCCCTTCAGCCAGGCGCTGCGGGACAACCCGAACCTGGCGTCGCTGTACCTGGGCGACAGCAACGGCGACTTCCTGATGGTCCGGCCACTGCGCACCGCGGCCCTGAAAACCACCCTGAAGGCACCGGCCAACGCGGCTTACCAGATCTGGACCATAGAGCGGGCGAACAACGGAGGCCAGGTTCGCTCCCAGTCATTGTTTTACGACGAGGCCCTGGTGCTCATCGCTCGCCAGGACATCGCCGACGAAACCTACGATCCGCGCAGTCGCGGCTGGTTTCGCAGCGCTCTGGACAACACAGGCCAGATCACCACCGAACCCTATGCATTTTTTTCCACCCGCCATATCGGCACCACGCTGGCCCGGCGCAGCGGCGAACAAGCAGTCATCGGTGCCGACCTGACCCTGGCCGCCCTGTCCCAGACCCTGGCCAAGCACAAAGTGACCGCTGGCACCGAGATCGTCTTGCTCGATCCCCAAGGCAATGCCGTGGGCTATCCCGACAGCGACCGGCTGATTGCCGATACCGAGCCGGTACGCCTGACCAAGGCCCGCGACCTCAGCCCGGCCATCGCCGCCGCGCTCGACAACAACATTGACACCCCCCGCCTGACGGCGGCCGGACGCCAGTGGATCGTCTCTCGCAGCCACATGCAGGAAGGCGGGCCGCAGGGCCTGGAGCTGGCATTACTGGTCCCTGAAGACGAGTTGCTGGCCGACGCCTATCGCATGCGCTGGCAAGGCGCGCTCGTCACCCTCACCACCTTGCTACTGTGCCTGCCCCTGGGTTGGCTGACCTCCAGAATCCTGGTCAAGCCCCTGCGTGAACTGGTGCAGGAGGCCGATGCCATTCGCAGCTTTGATTTCAACTACCCGGTGTCGCGTCGCTCGCCAGTGCTGGAGGTCGATCAGTTGAGCGTCTCGATGGCGCGCATGAAAGACACCTTGGCTAGCTTCTTTGAAATTACCGCCAGCTTGCGCGCCGAAACCCGCTTCGCCCCGTTACTGGAGCGAGTGCTGTTCGAGACCGTGAAAATCGGCCAGGCCCAGGCCGGCCTGATCTACCTGCGGGAAAACGACGAGGATCGGCTCAAGCCCTATGGGTTGGTGATCGACGGAACCCCTCGTGACCTTGGGGCTTTCGAGCTGCAAGGGTACACGCTCAACGCAGCCGGCAGCCCGCCATGGCTCCAGCAATTGGCCGCCGCGGAAAACCTCGTGACCTCACTGGGCTTCGAGCAAGCTGGCGACCTGCGCAGCGTCCTGCTGGCCCTGAACTGTCCGCGGGTTCACCTGATCGGTATCCACCTGCGCAACCGTCATCAGGAAACCGTCGGCCTATTGGTGCTGCTGATCAGCGACAGTGGCACCGAAGCCGACCTGGAAAAACTGCAACCGGACCGCATCGCCTTCCTGCAGGCCGTGTCCGGCACCGCCACCGTGAGCATCGAAGGCCAGCGCCTGCAAGCCAGGCAAAAACAATTGCTGGACTCATTCATCCAACTGCTGGCGGGTGCGATCGATGCCAAGAGCCCCTACACCGGCGGTCATTGCCAACGGGTGCCGGCCCTGACACTGATGCTCGCCCAGGCCGCCGCCGCCAGCCAGGCACCGGCGTTCCAGGCCTACCGGCCGACGGAAGATGAATGGGAAGCGCTGCACATCGCCGCCTGGCTGCACGATTGTGGCAAGGTCACCACGCCGGAGTACGTGGTGGACAAAGCCACCAAACTGGAGACCCTGAACGACCGGATCCACGAAATCCGCACCCGCTTCGAGGTGCTCAAGCGCGACGCCTGGGTCGATTACTGGCAAGCCGTGGCGACGGGTGGCGAGCCGTCAGCCCTGGCGCAGCGGCGCGACGCGACATTGGCCAGCCTCGATAGCGATTTCGCCTTTGTCGCCCACTGCAATCTGGGCTCCGAAGCCATGGCCGAGGCCGACCTGCAACGCCTGCAACACATCGCCCAGCACCCGTGGACCCGGACCCTCGATGATCGCCTGGGGGTGTCCTGGGAAGAGAACCGGCGCCAGGCGCGCACACCCAAGCCAACCCTGCCGGTCACCGAGCCGCTGTTGGCGGACAAGCCCGAGCACCTGGTGGAGCGCAACGACGCCGAACTGATCCCGGCGGATAACCCATGGGGCTTCCAGCTCGACGTGCCGCCGTGGAAGTACAATCGCGGCGAGCTCTACAACCTGAGCATTACGCGGGGCACGCTGACCCGTGAAGAGCGCTACGTCATCAATCATCACATGGTGCAAACCATCCTGATGCTCAGTCAGTTGCCCTTCCCCAGTCATCTGGACAACGTGGCGGAGATTGCCGGCGGTCATCACGAGAAGATGGACGGCAGCGGGTACCCCAAGCGACTCAAACGCGAGGAGATGAGCCTGCCGGCACGCATGATGGCCATTGCAGATATTTTCGAAGCGCTGACGGCGGCCGACCGTCCCTACAAGAAAGCCAAGAAACTCAGCGAAGCCTTGGGCATCATGGCCACCATGTGCCGTGACGCCCACATCGATCCCGAACTGTTCGAATTGTTCATCGAAGAGCAGATCTACCTCGACTACGCCAACCAGTTTCTCGACCCGCACCAGATCGACGACGTCGACCCGCAAAGCCTGCTGGTCAAGGCGGGGCTGAAGGCATGAAAGCTATCCCTGTAGGCGCTGCCGAGCGAAGCGAGGCTGCGATCTTTCCCCTGACGCTTGAATCTCCAGCGAAAGATCAAAGGATCGCAGGCTGCGCCAGCTCCTGCACAAAGCCGGTCAACAATCAGTCAAGCGCAGGAAAATCGTGGCCAATGCTTCAATACCGACCTGATCATGTTCGGTAAAACGCGCCAGTTTCGGACTGTCCAGGTCGAGCACGCCAATCAGGCGCCCGTCCTTGACCAGCGGTACCACCAACTCGCTGTTCGACGCGCTGTCGCAGGCGATGTGGCCGGCGAAGGCATGGACGTCTTCGACGCGCTGGGTCTGGCCGGTTGCCGCAGCCGTGCCGCACACACCGCGACCGAAGGGAATCCGCACGCAGGCGATCTGGCCCTGGAAGGGTCCCAGCACCAGTTCTTCGTTGCGATTGAGGTAAAAACCGGCCCAGTTCAGGTCGTCCAGCTGACTGAACAGGAAGGCCGAGAACTGCGCGGCGTTGGCGATGAAATCACGCTCATCCGCCAGCAAGGACTCAAGCTGTGCCGATAACAAGCGGTAGCCGTCGAGGCCTTCGCCGGTGTTTTTCAAATCGATCATGCCTTGTGCTCCAGCAGTTTCAGGCCCACCCAATAACGGGCAAACTGATAAGCGCAACGTCCGTTGCGGTTGCCACGACCGGTGGCCCAGCGCACCGCCAGCACGTCCAGCGCTTCGTCGCGCTGCCAGGCCAGCCCGGCCTTGGCCGCCAGCTCGCCGATCCAGTGCTCTACCACGTTGAGGAAATGCTCCTGGGTAAACGGATAAAACGACAACCACAACCCGAACCGGTCGGACAACGCGATCTTGTCCTCCACCGCTTCGCTGGGGTGAAGTTCACCGTCCACACGTTTCCAGTTCTCGTTGTCGCTTTCCTTTTCCGGCACCAGGTGTCGGCGGTTGGACGTGGCATACAACAGCACGTTGTCCGGCGCCTGCTCGAGGGAACCGTCCAACACGCTTTTAAGCACGCGGTAATCGCCTTCGCCAGACTCGAACGACAAGTCGTCGCAGAACAACACGAAGCGCTGCGGCAGTTTTGCCACCTGCTCGACCACCCGGGGCAGATCGGCCAGGTGATCGCGCTCGATCTCGATCAACCGCAGGCCATCCTGGGCATGCTCGGCCAGCAAGGCGCGCACCAGGGACGACTTGCCAGTGCCACGCGAGCCCCAAAGCAAGGCATGGTTGGCGGGCATGCCATCGATGAACTGCCGGGTATTGCGACCCAACTGTTCAACTTGGCGGTCGACGCCGATCAGGTCCGACAGGCGCATGTCGAGGCTGACCTGAAGCGGCAGCAGGTAGCCGCTGCGCCCGTCACGTTGCCAGCGGGCGGCCAGGGTCTGGGTCCAATCAATGTTGGGCCGGGGAGCAGGCAACAGCGGCTCGATCCTGGCCAGCACCGCATCGGCACGCTCAAGAAAAGCATTCAATCGCGAGTCCACGTCTTCTCCTCGTGCAGGTTCACAGTAATGATGGCGCAACGGCAACGAAACGCCGTATTCAATGGCGGGTCTACCCCACACGACACAAACCGGTTACTCCGGTATTCAGAGATGATCAGCTATGCTTGACCGGCGAAGGGAAACGTAAGTGGTTCATCACTCAATGGACATCAGATTCACCCAACGGCTGTCCTATAAACAGGCCAGACTGACCGTCCTGGTGGGTTTCGTGCTGGGCACGTTGCTCAGCCTGATGCAGATCGGCATCGATTATGCCAGCGAAGACGCTTCGATCAACCGTGAAATCCTCTCGTTGCTGGAAATCAGCCACAACCCGGCCTCGCGCATCGCCTACAACATTGACGCCGAACTCGCCCAGGAGCTGTCCATGGGCCTGCTGCGTTCACCGGCGATCATCGGTGCAGAGCTGATCGACAACAACAATACCGTACTGGCCAGCGTCAAACGGCCCGAACTGCAAAGCAGTTACCGGTTCATCAGCGATTCGTTGTTCGGCGCCCAGCGTCAGTTCGAGGACCGCCTCTACCTGGACCACCTGCCCGCCGAATCCCTCGGTGTGCTGCGACTGGAGGTCGACACCTACGCGTTCGGCAGCCGCTTCCTGCGGCGCGCCGAGGTCACGTTGCTCAACGGCTTTGCCCGCAGCCTGATCCTGACCGGTATTCTGCTGGCGCTGTTCTACGTGATGCTGACCAAGCCGCTGGTACGGGTCATCCGCGAGTTGAGCAGTCGCGACCCGAGCAGCAGTGAACAGAACCGCCTGGAATGCCCTTCCGGCCATCAGTCCGATGAAATCGGTGTACTGGTGTCGGTCGCCAACCAGCAGTTCGAAAATATCACCACCGAAATCCAGCAGCGGCGCACGGCCGAAAATCGTCTCACTGAATACCTGGCGCAACTGGAAAACATCGTCTCGGCACGCACCGCCGAACTCAAGGCAATCAACGCCCGCCTCAGCCAATCCAACGAAGAACTGGAGGTGGCCCGACGCACGGCCCTGGACATGGCCGAAGCCCGCTCTGCGTTCCTGGCCAACATGAGCCATGAGATCCGCACGCCACTCAACGGTTTGCTGGGGATGATCGCACTGTCCCTGGATGGCCCCCTGACCGCTGAACAACAGCAGCAGCTATCGATTGCCCATGACTCGGGCAAGGTCTTGGTCGAACTGCTCAACGACATTCTCGACCTGTCGAAATTCGACGCCGGTCAACTGGAACTCGAACGCATCCCGTTCGACCTCGGCTCGCTGGTGGAGGACACCGCCAACCTGCTTTCCCAGAACGCCGCGCCCAGTGTCGAGCTGGCCTGCCTGATCGACCCGCGGTTCCCGGCGCAGGTACTGGGCGATCCGACCCGGGTGCGCCAGATCGTCAGCAACCTGTTGTCCAACGCCCTGAAGTTCACGCGCTTCGGCCGGGTCGATGTGAAATTGAGCCACTACGAAGGCGGCGTGCGCATTGAGGTCTGTGATACGGGCATTGGTATTCCCCAGGAGGATCAAGCGAAAATCTTGCAGCCGTTCACCCAGGCCGGCGCCGGTATTACCCGCCAGTTTGGTGGCACCGGGCTGGGTCTGGCACTGACCTACAACCTCTGCGAAGCCATGCAGGGTCGATTGACGATCAGTTCCGAAGCCGGTTTTGGCAGTCAATTCTGCGCAGACCTGCCCCTGCCCTGCCATACCCCTGCGCCCCCCATTGAATCCCTGCACGGCAACGTCGTCGCCATTACCGCCGGTAGCAGCGGCCTGGCCGAGTTACTGGGCATGTTGCTGCCAGGCTGGGGGCTGGATTACTCACGACGCTCCGTGGATGACAGCCTGCTGGGGCTCAAGCCTGATGTCCTGATCACTGATTGCCCGGAATGCCTGTTCCAACTGCGGCCAACCTTCGACGCCCCGATCCTGCTGGTAACCGCTTACGGCAGTTTCATGCCCGGCGAAGAAGCCGCCGCCCTCGTCCCCCTGATACAACAGGCTCGGCCGCTGGCGCGCCATGCGCTGTATCAGATTTTGCGGCGCGCCCTGCAAAGCGAGGCGACCACCATCAATGACGCACAGATCGAAGCCCTGGCACCGTCCAAGCGCGGTCGGGTGTTGCTGGTGGAGGACAATCCAGTCAACCAACTGGTGGCCAAGGGCATGCTGTTAAAACTGGGCTGCGAAGTCACGGTCGCGGCCCACGGCGTCGAGGCCCTGGATCAGCTCGAACAGCGGGTTTTCGACTTGGTGTTGATGGACTGCAACATGCCAGTGATGGACGGCTACGAAGCCAGCCGGCAGATTCGTCGCAGCGGGCGTTGGTCGGATCTGCCGATTGTCGCGCTGACGGCCAACGCCATGCCCGAGGAACGCGAGCGCTGCCGGGTTGCCGGCATGAGTGATTACTTGTCCAAGCCATTCCGCCGAGAAGAACTGGCGGCGCTGCTGGACCAGTGGATACCCACTACGTCAGCGCTTTGATCTGTCCCAGCAGATGATCGAGACCGTCTCGCAAACTCCCCAGACGGTCCAGATCAATCCCGCTGTCGCACAACAGGCGCGCCTTGAGCGGGCCAACCTGCTCGCGCAAGGCCCGACCTGCCTGGGACAGACTCAAATGTACCTCCCGCTCGTCGTGGGCCGAACGCTGACGCTGGAC
Organism: Pseudomonas viciae; assembly: GCF_004786035.1. Lineage (NCBI taxonomy): Bacteria > Pseudomonadati > Pseudomonadota > Gammaproteobacteria > Pseudomonadales > Pseudomonadaceae > Pseudomonas > Pseudomonas viciae. The sequence continues at coordinate 1,919,507 of NZ_CP035088.1, read as the reverse complement.
GAGGTCCAGTTGTTCCAGGCGCTTGAGCAGCGGCGTCAACGTGCCGGAATCCAGCGACAACCGCTCACCCAGGGCCTTGACCGTAGGTTGCTGCGGGGCGCTTTCCTGCCACTCCCACAGCACCAGCATTGCCAGGTATTGCGGATAGGTCAGGCCAAGCTGATCCAACATCGGCTTGTAGCCACGGATCACCGCCCGGGATGCAGCGTACAGCTTGAAGCACAACTGGTTGTCGAGCTTCAGCGAATCGACTGACATATCATTCATTTGAGCAGCGCTTCGATCTCACCGGTCAGCTCCTGGGGTTTGGTGGTCGGGGCAAAACGCTTGACCACCTGACCGTCCTTGCCGATCAGGAACTTGGTGAAATTCCACTTGATCCCCTTGGACCCCAGTACGCCGGGCGCACGCTGCTTGAGCTGGACAAACAGGGGATGGGCGTTGGCCCCGTTGACCTCGATTTTCTTGAACAGCGGGAAACTCACGCCGAAGTTCAATTCGCAGAACTCGGAAATCGCCCCTTCGTTGCCCGGCTCCTGCTTGCCGAACTGGTTGCAGGGAAAGCCCAGCACCACCAGGCCCTGGTCCTTGTAGGTCTGCCACAGCGCCTCAAGCCCCTTGTATTGCGGAGTAAAGCCGCACTGGCTGGCGGTGTTGACGACCAGCACAGCCTTGCCGGCGAAATCGGCGAGGGTCTTTTGCTCACCTTTGATGGTGGTGCAGGGGATGCTCAGCAGGTTGTCGCTCATGGCAAGGCTCCAGATGGAAAGAAGAGGACGCTGAAGATAGCGAACGATTCAATTGTGTGCAATTTAATTGCTCGAAGCCGCAGCAATTGCACCGATGATCCTTAGACGAACACAACCTGTGGCGAGGGGATTTATCCCCTCGCCACAGGACTCAATCGCGGGGCACGAGATCCAGGCACACCGAGTTGATGCAGTAGCGCAGGCCGGTAGGCGGCGGTCCATCGGGGAAAACATGGCCCAAGTGGGCGTCGCATTGGGCGCAGACCACTTCGGTGCGGATCATGCCGTGGCTGACATCGCGCACTTCCACCACCGCACTGCCTTCGATCGGCGCGTAGAAACTCGGCCAGCCACAGCCGGAATCGAATTTGGTCCGCGAATCGAACAGCGGCTCGTTGCAGCAGATGCAGTGGTACACGCCGTCGGTCTTGGTGTCGTTGTATTTACCGGAGAATGGCCGTTCGGTGCCCTTCAGCCGACAGACGTTGTACTGCTCCGGGTCGAGCATGGCGCGCCATTCTTCAAGGGTTTTCTGCAACTTTTCCATCGTCCTACCTCGGCAATTGAAAAAGCCCGATCCGACGCTTTTCCGCAGATCGGGCGGCACGTATGATTGCGCCTCGTCAGGCGCCAGTCTGGCAGTCACGTCATGCGCATTCAAACGGATTGTGACGCATGTACCGCGTCAGGCCTGGGCACAGACGCAGGATCCCCAGTACGGTAGTTCATACGCCGCCTGGATCGTTCATTTTCGGGAACACATCGCCATGCAGGTCAGCAAATCGAACAAGCTCGCCAACGTCTGCTACGACATTCGCGGCCCGGTGCTCAAGCACGCCAAACGCCTGGAAGAGGAAGGCCATCGCATCCTCAAGCTGAACATCGGCAACCCGGCACCCTTTGGTTTCGAAGCGCCCGATGAAATTCTCCAGGACGTCATCCGCAACCTGCCGACCGCCCAGGGCTACAGCGACTCCAAGGGCCTGTTCAGCGCCCGCAAGGCCGTGATGCAGTACTACCAGCAGAAGCAGGTCGAAGGTGTCGGCATCGAAGACATCTACCTGGGCAACGGCGTATCCGAGCTGATCGTGATGTCGATGCAGGCCCTGCTCAACAACGGCGATGAAGTGCTGGTGCCGGCGCCGGATTATCCATTGTGGACCGCCGCCGTGAGCCTGTCCGGCGGCAACCCGGTGCATTACCTGTGCGACGAGCAGGCCAACTGGTTCCCTGACCTGGCGGACATCAAGGCCAAGATCACGCCCAATACCAAGGCGCTGGTGATCATCAACCCGAACAACCCGACCGGCGCGGTGTATTCCAGGGAAGTGCTGCTGGGCATGCTGGAATTGGCCCGCCAGCACAACCTGGTGGTGTTTTCCGACGAGATCTACGACAAGATCCTCTACGACGATGCCGTGCACATCTGCACCGCCTCCCTGGCGCCGGACCTGCTGTGCCTGACCTTCAACGGCCTGTCCAAATCCTATCGGGTCGCGGGCTTCCGCTCCGGCTGGATCGTCATTACCGGCCCCAAGCATCACGCCCAGAGCTATATCGAAGGCATCGACATGCTGGCCAACATGCGCCTGTGTGCCAACGTGCCGAGCCAGCACGCGATCCAGACAGCGCTAGGCGGCTACCAGAGCATCAACGACCTGGTCCTGCCCCAGGGCCGTCTGTTGGAACAACGCAATCGTACCTGGGAACTGCTCAACGACATTCCCGGCGTCAGCTGCGTCAAGCCGATGGGGGCGCTGTATGCCTTCCCACGGATCGACCCGAAGGTCTGCCCGATCCACAACGATGAAAAATTCGTCCTCGACCTGCTGCTGTCCGAGAAGCTGCTGGTGGTCCAGGGCACCGCGTTCAACTGGCCGTGGCCGGATCACTTCCGCGTCGTGACCCTGCCGCGGGTCGATGACCTCGACCAGGCCATCGGCCGGATCGGCAACTTCCTCAAGTCCTACCGCCAATAAGCCGGACCGCGTGCGAGGAGCCCTCGCCTCGCACGCTGTTTGATTCAGCAACATATCCGCTGCGCCGGTTCCGGCAAGCCTTCTACACTAGGGGCTGAGCAGCTAGCGGGCCTCCCGGCCCAACGTTCACGGGAGATCGGCGCCATATTTCTTTTCCCCGGACACTTTCAGAAAAGTCTTTCAATCATTTGGGACGTCTGTAGGACACAGTTTGAAATAGTCGGCGAGTTGAATAGCCTGCGGCAGCACCTTATATACCCCGCATAACGCTACATCTTTAGCATGAGGAGATTTCCACCACCATGATGCGCATCCTGCTGTTTTTGGCCACTAACCTGGCGGTCGTGCTGATTGCCAGCATCACCTTGAGCCTTTTTGGCTTCAACGGGTTCATGGCGGCCAACGGGGTTGACCTCAACCTCAATCAGCTGCTGATCTTCTGTGCGGTGTTCGGTTTCGCCGGTTCCCTGTTCTCGCTGTTCATCTCCAAGTGGATGGCGAAGATGAGCACCAGCACCCAGATCATCAGCCAGCCGCGCACTCACCACGAACAATGGCTGCTGCAAACCGTCGAGCAGTTGTCTCGCGAAGCCGGTATCAAGATGCCGGAAGTCGGGATTTTCCCGGCCTACGAGGCTAACGCCTTTGCCACCGGCTGGAACAAGAATGACGCATTGGTCGCGGTCAGCCAGGGTTTGCTCGAGCGGTTTTCACGCGATGAAGTCAAGGCCGTGCTGGCCCACGAGATCGGCCACGTTGCCAACGGCGACATGGTGACCTTGGCGTTGATCCAGGGCGTGGTGAACACCTTCGTGATGTTCTTTGCCCGCATCATCGGCAATTTCGTCGACAAGGTGATCTTCAAGAATGAAGAAGGCCAGGGTATCGCCTACTACGTGGCAACCATTTTTGCCGAACTGGTACTGGGCATCCTCGCCAGCGCCATCGTCATGTGGTTCTCGCGCAAACGCGAGTTCCGCGCCGACGAAGCCGGCGCACGCCTGGCTGGCACCAGCGCCATGATCGGCGCACTGCAACGCCTGCGTGCCGAGCAGGGTTTGCCTGTTCACATGCCCGATACCTTGAATGCCTTTGGCATCAACGGTGGCATCAAGCAGGGCCTGGCACGCATGTTCATGAGCCACCCGCCCCTGGAAGAGCGTATCGACGCACTGCGTCGTCGCGGCTGACAGGTTCGAGCATCATAGGAAGCCCGCAGAGATGCGGGCTTTTTTTGTCTGCTGGTTTAGGTGCGCCTGGAAACCCGATACACCCGCTCCTCCAGCCTCTTCACCCCAGCCTGCAAGAACTTCCAGCTTTCCCCCAGCACATCCTGCTCCTGCAAGACCTCCAGCCGCCAGCCGCCACCCAGCAACCGTTGCACTTCATCATCCCCTACGGAGAAAGGCGGGCCGGGCATTTCATCCTGGTTGTAATCCAGGGTAATCAACAACCCAACGCACTCCGGCAAGATCTTCTGCAAATGGGCCGCATACCGCTCCCGCATCGCCCCAGGCAAGGCGATCAACGCAGCACGGTCATACAACGCCGCGCAATCGGCCACATCCGCAGCATCCAAGGCAAAAAAATCACCGCAACGGATTTCGATATCCCCGGCACGAAACACCTTGAACGCGCCCTCTTCACTCACGCTCGGCTCAAGCTGATGCTCAAGGAAGAAATCCGCGGCGGCTTTTTCCGACAGCTCCACCCCCAGTACCGAATACCCCTGCTGGGCGAGCCACAAAAGGTCGAGCGTTTTCCCGCACAGGGGCACCAGCACCCGACTGCCCTGCTCTACCCCCAGTTGCGACCAGAAACGTTGCAGATAGGGGTTCACCTCCGGCAAATGAAAGCCAATCTGGTTCGATGACCAGCGCTTGTGCCAAAACTCAGGCTCCATGATTCGCTCCAAAAATTCGATCAAAACGGGCTAAAACTTATATTAGATTTAGATCATTGACCTGGCGGAAGATGACAACATCTTAACGCTCAGGAGCCTGTTCATGCTGCCCAGCCTGTTTATCTCCCATGGTTCACCGATGTTGGCCCTGGAACCCGGCGACAGTGGCCCGGCGCTGGCTCGCCTGGCCGCTCAACTGCCCCGCCCCAGCGCCATCGTCATCGTGTCCGCCCACTGGGAAAGCAGTGAACTGTTGGTCAGCGCGAACCCGCAACCACCCACCTGGCACGACTTCGGCGGCTTCCCAGCGGCGTTGTACGAGGTGCAGTACCCCGCGCCGGGCGACCCGCAGCTGGCGGCGCAAGTAGCAGACCTGCTCAACGCCGCGCACCTGCCGACACGCCTCGACCCTCAACGGCCGTCCGATCACGGCGTCTGGGTGCCACTGTCCTTGATGTATCCGGAGGCCGACATCCCGGTGGTGCAGATCTCCCTGCCCAGCCGCCAGGGACCGGCATTGCAGACGCAAGTCGGCCATGCCCTGGCGAGCCTGCGCCAGCAGGGCGTCCTGCTGATCGGCTCTGGCAGCATCACCCACAACTTGCGCGACCTGGACTGGAACGCCGGCCCTGAAAGCATCGAGCCCTGGGCGAAAGCCTTTCGTGACTGGATGGTGGAGCAACTGGCGGCCAACGATGAGGCCACGCTGCATGATTACCGGCACCAGGCGCCGAACGCCGTGCGCAGCCACCCCAGTGACGAGCATCTGTTGCCGCTGTATTTCGCCCGGGGTGCGGGAGGGAAATTCAGTGTTGCCCATACGGGGTTCACGATGGGGACGTTGGGGATGGATATCTATCGGTTTGACTGACAGATAGACCGAGTCGCTGCATTCGTGAGCAAGCCCGCTCCCACAGGTGATTGCGGTGAACACTGCCTCTGTGCGCACCGTAGTCCGGTGTGGGAGCGGGCTCGCTCGCGAATGAGGCAACGCCAGTCAACCTGAAGAAACCCCAAACGACAGGCAAAAAAATCCCCGAACCAGTCGGGGATTTTTTATGTTCGATCAATCAGCCCGCAAGCCGATCAATCTTCGCGATAGCGACGCAGTTTGAGCTGCTTGCCGGCCACACGGGTGTCCTTCAGTTTGGTCAGCAATTTCTCCAGACCATCTTCCGGCAGTTCCACCAGGCTGAAGCTGTCACGCACTTGAATGCGACCGATGGCTTCACGCGCCAGGCCGCCTTCGTTGAGGATGGCACCCAGCAGGTTCTTGGCTGCGATGCCGTCACGGGCACCCAGCGCGGTACGGCAACGAGCACGGCCTTCGGCCAGCGGGATCGGCGCACGACGCTCGCGATCACCACGGTCCGGACGGTCACCGGTACGCTCAGGACGGTCGCCACGCGGTGCGTTGTTCGGCACCAGAGGACGTTCCTTCTCGATCGCAGCCAGGGTCAGCGCCTGGCCATTGGTGGCCTTGCGCAGCAGTGCGGCGGCCAGGGCACGCGGGGTGCAACCGATGTCGGCGGTCAGGCGATCGAGCAGATCACCGTGGGTCGATTCGGCGTCAGCCACCAGCGGCGACAAGCTGTTGGTCAGTTTCTTGATGCGGGCATCGAGAACGGCCTGGGCATCCGGCAGGCGAACTTCAGCCACCTTCTGACCGGTCACACGCTCGATCACTTGCAGCATGCGGCGCTCACGCGGGGTGACCAGCAGCAGTGCACGACCTTCGCGACCGGCACGGCCAGTACGGCCGATACGGTGAACGTAGGATTCCGGATCGTACGGCATGTCCACGTTGAACACGTGGGTGATGCGCGGAACGTCCAGGCCGCGGGCGGCGACGTCGGTTGCCACAACGATGTCCAGACGGCCATCCTTGAGGGACTCGATCACGCGCTCACGCTGGTTCTGGGCGATGTCACCGTTCAGCGCAGCGGCTTTGTAGCCTTTGGCTTCCAGGGCACTGGCCAGGTCCAGGGTCGCTTGCTTGGTGCGCACGAACATGATCAGGGCGTCGAAATCCTCGACTTCCAGCAGGCTCAATACAGCCGAGGTCTTCTGGTCAGCGTGAACCAGCAGGTGAGCCTGCTCGATCGCGGTAACGGTCTGGGTCTTGGTCTGGATCTTCACGTGTTGCGGATCGCGCAGGTGGCGCTCGGCAATGGCACGGATCGACTGCGGCAGGGTGGCCGAGAACAGTACAGTCTGACGGGTCGCTGGCAAGGCCTTGAAGATGACTTCCAGGTCATCCATGAAACCCAGCTTGAGCATTTCGTCGGCTTCGTCGAGAACCAGATGGTTCACGGTAGCCAGAACTTTTTCGTCACGACGCAGGTGGTCGCACAGACGACCCGGAGTGGCGACCACGATCTGGGCGCCATTACGGATGGCTTTCAGTTGTGGGCCCATCGGGGCACCACCGTAGACGGCCACAACGGTAACGCCGGGCATTTGCTTGGCGTAGGTTTCGAAAGCGGTTGCTACTTGCAGCGCCAACTCGCGGGTTGGCGCCAGGATCAGGGCTTGCGGCTCGCGCTTGGCAGGATCGATGCGATGCAGGATCGGCAGGGCGAACGCAGCGGTTTTACCCGTACCGGTTTGCGCCTGGCCAATCATGTCGTGGCCGGCCATGATGATCGGGATCGATTGCTGCTGAATCGCCGAAGGTTCTTCGTAGCCGGTCGCGGTGACGGCTGCAAGAATGTTCGGATTAAGATTAAAAGCGGCGAAGCCGCCGGTTTCCTGGGTCATGGGTCTGCCTCTAAGTGCATCCGCAAAGACCCATGCTCCAAAGCTGCGCGTGCCGTGTTGAGACTCAAGAGTCGCCCTGGCTGCTTTGTCGGCGGGGATTTGCGAAAACGAATGAATGAATAAGAACGTCGTGGAAGCATCCGTTGTGCGGACATGCAACCGAAGCTGGCTTCGGGGAATTGCGCTACCTTGACGCGGCCCGGCTAAAGGCCGGCGCGCACTATACCGGAATTTGCCCAAAAAGGGAGCTTTTTTTATCGGAAAAGCCCGGTATATGGCTCTCTGCCACAGGCTTTGGGGATCACTGCAGAATCGTCTGTTTCGCAAAGGCCCGGCGCTGCGGGGGCGGGATGCTAAAACGGTTCATCTTTACCTGTGGGAGCAAAGCTTGCTCGCGATGAACTCAACTCAGTACTTGCGGGAATCGCAGTGTCTGCGCGCGAGCAAGCTTTGCTCCCACAGTGGGGTTGTCACACCCTGAACGTGTTTCAAGTCGCCGGCCGGATCGCCTTGATCAACGACTGCAGCGAATAACCCAATCGCGGTGCCAGCCCTTCAGCCCGGGCCACCAGGCCTTGCATGTCCAGCGACTGGTCCAGGTCAGCCGGCACGATCAGGATCACATTGCCCTCCTTCACCGGCAGCTCCCAGTAATGACGATGGTACAGGCCACGCAGCAATGCCGCGCCCAACGGTTTGCCATCGTCGGTGGCCCACTGGTTGATCACCAGCCAGCCGCCCGGGTTGAGGCGTTTCTGGCAGTTTTCCAGGAAACCCCAGGCCAGGTGCCCGACGCCAGGGCCCACATCGGTATAAAGGTCGACGAAAATCAGGTCCGCCGGCTCGGCGGTTTCCAGCAGTTCCAGGGCATCGCCGACGCGGATGTACAGCCGCGGATCGTCGTCCAACCCCAGGTACTCGATGGCCAGGCGCGGCACATCGGGGCGCAGTTCGATGGCCTCGACATCTTCCAGCGGCAGGAACTTGAGGCAGGCCTGGGTCAGCGTCCCCGCCCCCAGCCCCAGGAACAACGCACTCTCCGGCTGCTCATGGCACAGCGCACCGATCAGCATCGCACGGGTGTAATCGTATTCGAGCCAGCTCGGATCAGCCGTGAACACGCAGCTCTGCTCGATGGCATCACCGAATTCAAGAAACCGGTAATCGGCCACTTCGAGTACGCGGATCATGCCGAACTCGTCATGCACCTCGGCGAGCAGATGCTCGACGCGCTCCTCTGTCATTTCATCTCCTGATGGTAACCGGACGACTGCAGCAACCCGTTGAACCTATGCGCAAACTGGGCAAAGGTGCAATTGTCCGCGAAGCGACACAAACAGGTCACGCACTAATTGCTGATAACATGGCCACCCGAGCTTAAATCACCTTAGAGATCATGATGAGCCAACCCTGGAGCCCTGAAAGCTGGCGCGCCCTGCCGATCCAGCAACAACCCCGGTACCCCGATGCAGCGCATCTGTTGCAGGTGGAGCAGACCCTGGCCAGTTATCCGCCACTGGTGTTTGCCGGTGAAGCCCGGGAGTTGCGCCGTCAGTTCGCCGAGGTGACCCAGGGCCGGGCCTTCCTGCTACAGGGCGGCGACTGCGCCGAAAGCTTTGCCGAGTTCTCGGCGGCGAAGATTCGCGACACTTTCAAGGTGTTGCTGCAAATGGCGATCGTCATGACCTTTGCCGCCGGTTGCCCGGTGGTCAAGGTTGGGCGCATGGCCGGCCAGTTCGCCAAGCCGCGCTCGGCCAACGATGAGACCATTGATGGTGTGACCCTACCGGCCTACCGGGGCGACATCGTCAACGGCATCGGTTTCGACGAGAAAAGCCGTGTACCAGACCCGGAGCGGCTGCTGCAGTCCTACCACCAGTCCACTGCCACGCTGAACTTGTTGCGAGCGTTCGCCCAGGGCGGGTTCGCCGATCTGCACCAGGTGCACAAGTGGAATCTGGATTTCATCGCCAATTCGGCCCTGGCGGAAAAGTACAGCCACCTGGCCGACCGCATCGACGAAACCCTGGCCTTCATGCGCGCTTGCGGCATGGACAGCTCGCCGCAACTGCGCGAGACCAGCTTCTTCACCGCCCACGAAGCGCTGCTGCTCAATTACGAAGAAGCCTTCGTGCGCCGTGACAGCCTGACCAACGAATACTACGACTGCTCGGCCCACATGCTGTGGATCGGCGACCGCACCCGTCAATTGGACGGTGCCCATGTGGAATTCCTGCGTGGGGTGAACAACCCGATCGGGGTCAAGGTCGGGCCGACCATGGACCCCGACGATCTGATCCGCCTGATCGACGTGCTCAACCCGGACAACGACCCGGGCCGGCTGAACCTGATCGCGCGGATGGGCGCAAACAAGGTCGGCGAGCACCTGCCGCCGCTGTTGCGCGCCGTGCAGCGCGAAGGCAAGCAGGTGCTGTGGAGCTCCGACCCGATGCACGGCAACACCATCAAGGCCAGCAGCGGCTACAAGACCCGGGACTTCGCGCAGATCCTCGGCGAAGTGAAGCAGTTCTTCCAGGTCCACCAGGCCGAAGGCACCTATGCCGGCGGGATTCACATCGAGATGACCGGGCAGAACGTCACCGAATGCATCGGCGGCGCGCGACCGATCACCGAAGACGGACTATCGGACCGCTACCACACCCACTGCGACCCGCGGATGAACGCCGATCAGTCGCTGGAATTGGCGTTCTTGATTGCCGAGACGTTGAAGCAGGTTCGGCGGTGAGTCAGTAAGGCATTCGTCGGCTGTTGGACTGCTATCGCGAGCGAGCTCGCTCCCACATTTGATCTCTGGTGAACACAATATTTGTGAACGACGCAGTCAATGTGGGAGCGGGCTTGCTCGCGAAGAGGCCAGTTCAGTCACCACCAATCTCAGCCAACGCCACCGCCAACCGAACCCCACTCACCCGCCGGCAATTCAACTGAACCCGCGCCAACCCCAACCAGTCAGCCATGCGCCGCAGGTTTATCGCCAACGCCTGTATCCCCTCCTCGTCCAGCCCCGGCTCCTCCTCATGCACGGCATGCACCGCCAATCGCCCGAGGGCTCGCTCTGCCCGCAGATCGACCCGCGCCGCGATGCGTTCGTTGTGCAGGAACGGCAAGACGTAGTAGCCGTACACCCGCTTGTCAGCCGGGGTGTAAATCTCCAATCGATAGCGAAAATCGAAAAGCCGCTCGGTACGGCTGCGCTCCCAGACCAGCGAATCGAACGGCGACAGCAAGGCGCTGGCCGTCACTTTGCGCGGGATTTTCACGGTGGGTCGACACCAGGCCGGTTGCTTCCAACCCTGCACCTGGCAACGCCACAGATCACCGGCCTCTTCCAGTTCGGCCAGTCGTCCACGGCAGTCAGCCGGAGCGAGGCGAAAGTAGTCGCGCAAGTCTTTCTCGGTGGCAACGCCCAAGGCGTCAGCGGCATGCAGCAGCAAGCCGCGTTGAGCCTGGGCCTCGTCGGGCAGCGCTTGCTGCAGGACTGCGGCCGGGAGTACCCGTTCCGGCAAATCGTAGAGCCGCTCGAAACCCCGCCGCCCCGCCACCGTGACTTCACCTGCGGCGAACAGCCATTCCAACGCGTGTTTTTCGACGCTCCAGTCCCACCAGGGTCCGGCCTTTTCCTGGCGCGTGGACAAGCTGCCCGCGCCAATGGCGCCCTGCTCCTGGACCGAAGCCAGGACGCGGCGAATGACATCCCGGCGTTCATGACCAAAACGCGCCAACTGCTGATAAATACCTTCGCCACGGGACGCACGATTCATGCGCCAGCGCATCAGCGGATACATGGACATTGGCAGCAGCGACGCTTCATGGCCCCAGTATTCGAACAGCGTGCGACGTCGGCCCTGACTCCAGGCAGCTTGATCGAGCAAATCGGGGTTGTAGTGACCAAGACGGGAAAACAGCGGGAGGTAGTGCGAGCGCACCAACGCATTGACTGAGTCGATCTGCACGACACCGAGGCGTTCGATCAGACGGTTGAGGCGCGCCGGTTGCACCGAAGCCGGCGATGACCGCCCATCGAATCCTTGGGCGGACAACGCCAGACGCCGGGCCTGTTTGAGGGTAAAGGACTGAGTCGCGGGCATGAAGATCTCCTTGTCTGCTCGCAACCTACCTCACCAATAAGGGGTTTGTGTAGGAAAGGATGGCTCATTTGTGCATTGGGTCATCCCAGAATGGCCGAACCACTTCCTGCTCCACGTCGGCACGGCTGACACCAATGTCCTTGAGCGCCTCGTCGCTCATTCCGGCGAGCAGTTCGCGTTCATGGTGCAATTCGTACCAGCGACTAAACTTGTGCAGCAGGGCGCTGACCGAAAAGCCGTGGGAGAGTTTGTCTATCAGTAGATATCCTTTTTGACCTTTCATCGTGATGTCCTCCGTTGGGGATGGCTCAAGTCTCACGCTAACGCTAAGATCAATCCAACGAATGTTTCTTATGCAATACATCTCGGAGATTGATCAATTGTCGAGTTACCCGAGCATCGATACCGAAGTACTGCGCACCTTTGTCGCCATCGCTGACCAGGGCGGCTTCACTCGGGCCGGTGAGTTGGTCAATCGCACGCAGTCGGCCGTCAGCATGCAGATGAAGCGGCTGGAAGAAGATGTGCTGCAGCGCCGGCTGTTCGAGCGCGACGGTCGCCAGGTCAAGCTCACCGCCGAAGGCCAGGTGCTGCTGGGTTACGCCCGGCGGATCCTCAAACTGCACAGCGAGGTGTTCAATACCCTGCGCGAGCCGCACATGGTCGGCACGGTGCGCATCGGCACGCCGGACGATTATGTGATGCGGTTCCTGCCGGGGATCCTCCAGCGTTTCGCCCAGTTCTACCCGCTGATCGAAATTGAAGTGCACTGCGAATCGTCCAAGCAGCTGCTGCAGCGCCAAGACCTGGACCTGTCCATCGTCACCCGTAAACCGGGGGACGAAATCGGCCAGTTACTGCGCAAGGAACGCTTTGTCTGGGCCGAAGCCGCCTGCTTCAACGTCCATGAAAAAACACCGCTGCCACTGGCGATGTTCAACAGTGACTGCTTCTGTCGGCAATGGGCCTGCAATGCGCTGGATGCCATGGGCCGCGATTATCGCGTGGCGTACAACAGCTCCAGCTTGTCGGCGCTCATGGCAGTGGTGGGCGCGGGCCTGGCGATCACCGCACAACTGGAAAGCCTGTTGCCCGCGGACATGCGCGTGCTCGGCGAAGCCGAAGACCTCCCGGAGCTGCCCGAGGCCAGCATCATGTTGATCCGCAACCTGCATAATCCGTCGCCGATCACCGAGTGCCTGGCCGAACACATCGTCGAAGGCTTCAAACTTTAAAGGCGAGCAGCACCGCGCAGACCACCAGGAAACCGCAGAACAGCCCGCGCAGCAGTCGCTCCGGCAGCGCGTGGGCAACTTTCACCCCCCAACTGATGCTCAGCAGGCCACCGACCGCCAGCGGCAGGCCGATACTCCAGTCCACCTCGTGATGAAACGCATAAGTGGCGAGGGTCACGCCGGTACTGGGCAAGGCCAGCGCCAGGGACAAGCCTTGGGCAACCACCTGGGTAGTGCCGAACACACTGGTCAGGATCGGTGTCGCGACAACGGCCCCACCCACACCAAACAAACCGCCCATGGTCCCGGATGCCGCTCCCAACACGGCGAGCCATGGCCAGCCATAACGCATCTGCGCCGACACGGGGGCAGTGGCCGCGAACATTCGTACAAGGTTGTAGATCGTCAAGGCAATCAGGAACGCCACGAAGCCAATACGCATGCTTTCTGCATCAATACCCACGGCCCAGATCGAACCCAACCAGGCAAAGCAAAAACCCATGCAAGCCAGCGGTAGCACATGGCGCAACTCGAGGCGATTGCGCTGGTGATAGCGCCACAACGCGAGCATCACGTTGGGTACCACCATGACCAGGGCCGTACCTTGGGCGAGTTGCTGGTCGAGGCCGAACCAAACGCCCAGCACCGGAATTGCAATCAAGCCGCCACCAATGCCGAACAATCCCCCAAGGGTGCCTAACACGGCACCGAACGCCACAAAAATTACAAATTCGATCACAGACGATTCCCCTTTCATCAGGACGCTTATCCTACGCAGTCGGCGCCAGCGGGGGAACGTAACATCTGATCAGAACGTCAAAATTATCTGGCGCATTAAAGGTTCGCCCGCTAGATTTGTCACGATCATTGATTGAAGGTTTTTGCCATGAGCACCCCGCGCGACACCCCCGAAGCCTGCGAAGCCCTGTTGCTCGACAACCAGGTCTGTTTCGCCCTGCACTCCACATCGCTGCTGATGACCAAAGTCTACAAGCCGCTGCTACAGGCCCTCGGCCTGACTTATCCGCAATACCTGGCGATGATGGTGTTGTGGGAAAAGGACGGATTGACCGTCGGTGAAATCAGCACACGCCTGCTCACTGACCCCGGTTCGCTGACCCCGCTGCTCAAGCGCCTGGAAGCCGAAGGCCTGCTGAGCCGCACCCGCAGCCGTGAAGACGAACGCGTGGTGATTGTCGAACTCACCGCACAGGGCCGCGCCCTGCAGCAAAAGGCCCTCGACATCCCCCAATGCATCCTCGCCGCCAGCGGCCAGACCCTGGAGCAGTTGAAAAAACTGCAACTGGACCTGCAGGCACTGCGCGGGAATTTGCAGGGCAGCCTCTGACTTTCCCTGTGGGAGCGATGCTCCCACAGGTACCTGAGTCAAACCCAAACGCTGTGAACACCACAAATCCAATGTGGGAGCGGGCTTGCTCGCGAAGGCGGCGGCACATCCTGAATTATCTCTGACTGACCCACCGCTTTCGCGAGCAAGCCCGCTCCCACAGGAGAATTGTGGCGAGCCTGAATGTTGCGTTCAGCCTGGCGTCACTGAAAAAAATTCAACCCTCTGAAACAGCTCTAGCTCAAGGGTTACACGCCCTTTCAGCTTCTCAAACTCAACTCATTTCGAAAATTTAACTTGCGCGCAAAATATTAGCGCTATACATTCGCTTCACACCTACTTAGCGCGCAAACATTTAGCGCGAAAACACCAACCCAAAGCGAGGCTCTCACCATGCAAACTCTCTACACCGCAATCGCAACCTCCACCGGCGGCCGTGACGGTCGCGCAATCTCCAGCGACAACATCCTCGACGTCAAACTCGCCACGCCCAAGGAACTCGGCGGTGCCGGTGGTGCGGCGACCAACCCTGAGCAACTGTTCGCCGCGGGCTACTCGGCCTGCTTCATCGGCGCGCTGAAATTCGTTGCCAGCCAAAGCAAACGCAAAATCCCCGACGACGCCTCGATTACCGCCCATGTCGGCATCGGCCAGATCCCCGGCGGTTTCGGCCTCGACATCGACCTGCATATCAGCCTGCCAGGCCTGGAGCAGACCGACGCGCAAAGCCTGGTGGATGCGGCTCACCAAGTCTGCCCGTACTCCAACGCCACCCGCGGCAACGTTGATGTGCGCCTGCACGTCACCGTCTAACCACCCACCTTGGACCCGAACTTAAGGAGATGCACATGAACACGCTCAGCAAAGCCCTGACCGGCACCCTTCTCGCGCTCAGCGTCAGCAGCGCCTTCGCCGACGGCATCGTCGAACACAACACCCAGGCGTTTCTCGATGCGCTGAATGCCGGCACCGGCAAGCCATTGGAGCAGCTGTCGCCCAAGGACGCCCGCGCCGTCCTGGTCGGCGCCCAGGCAGGTGTGAAACTGACCTTGCCCAAGGCTGACGTCAGCGAGAAAACCATCCAGGTCGATGGCCAGCCGATCAGCCTGACCATCGTCCGGCCGGCCGGGGTCAAGGGTGAGCTGCCCGCGTTCATGTTTTTCCACGGCGGCGGTTGGGTCCTGGGAGACTTCCCGACCCATGAACGGCTGGTTCGGGATCTGGTGGCGGGTTCGGGCGCCGTCGCGGTGTTCGTCAACTACACGCCCTCACCCGAGGCGCACTATCCGGTGGCGATCAACCAGGCTTACGCCGCGACGAAATGGGTGGCCGAACACGGCAAGCAAATCAACGTCGATGGCAAGCGCCTGGCCGTGGCAGGCAACAGCGTCGGTGGCAACATGGCGGCCGTCGTGGCGCTGATGGCCAAGGACAAAGGCACGCCGGCGATCCGTTTCCAGGCGCTGTTGTGGCCGGTGACCGACGCCAGCTTCGAGACCGCGTCCTACAACCAGTTCGCTGAAGGACATTTCCTCAGCAAAAACATGATGAAGTGGTTCTGGGATAACTACACCACCGATGCCGGGCAGCGTAACGAGATCTATGCCTCGCCGTTGCGGGCCACGACCGCACAACTCAAGGGCCTGCCGCCAGCGTTGGTACAGACCGCCGAGGCCGATGTGTTGCGCGATGAGGGTGAAGCCTATGCCCGCAAACTGGACGCGGCCGGGGTGCCCGTCACCGCCGTGCGCTATAACGGCATGATCCACGACTACGGTTTACTCAACGTGGTGAGCCAGGTGCCAGCGGTGCGTTCGGCGATGTTGCAGGCGTCCGAAGAGCTCAAGCAACACCTGAAGTGACTGCAGGCCAAAGCCTTTGTGGCGAGGGCTGTGGGAGCAAGACTTGCCCGCGATGAAAGCGACGCGGTGCCTCTGGAACCGAGGTGCCTATATCGCGAGCAAGCTTTGCTCCCACACAAGCTCCCGCTGTCCCCCGGTCTAACAGGAGACAGTGCAAATAAAAAAGCCCGACTCAATGGTCGGGCTTTTTCATACACAAGACTTCGCTTATTTAGCGCGGCCTTTGTAGGAACCGCCTTCGCGGGTATCGATCTCGATCATGTCGCCGATTTCGATGAAGTCAGCAACCGACAGCTCGGTACCGTTCTTCAGCTTGGCAGGCTTCATCACCTTGCCGGAAGTGTCACCGCGAGCGGAGCCTTCGGTGTAGTCAACCTGACGCACGATGGTGGTCGGCAGCTCTACGGAAACCAGGCGCTCTTCGAAGAACACGGCTTCGCAGACGTCGGTCATGCCTTCTTCGATGAACGGCAGAACGCTTTCGATGTCTTCGGCGTTCAGCTCGTACATGGTGTAGTCAGTGGTGTCCATGAACGTGTAGGTGTCGCCGCTGATGAAGGACAGGGTCGCTTCTTTGCGGTCGAGGATCACGTCGTCCAGTTTGTCATCGGCGCTGTAGACGATCTCGGTCTTGTAACCGGTCAGCAGGTTCTTCAGCTTGGTCTTCATGATCGCGCTGTTACGACCCGACTTGGTGAACTCAGCTTTCTGAACCAGCCAAGGATCGTTTTCGAGACGGATCACGGTCCCGGGTTTCAGTTCTTTACCAGTTTTCATTGCGAATATCCGAATTTGGATGGGATTTACAAAAATCTAGGCCGCGTATCATATCCAATTTCCATAAAACTTCACCAGCGCTGCGGCAAGATCGGCTCGCGAGGCCTGTTCCAGACACCACGCCTGGGCATGCTCGGCCAGTTCCTGCTGCTCTTGGCGGGTGGCTTTCCAGTGTTCGGTCATGTCCTGGCCGGCATTCCAGGCCCGCCAAAGACCGCTGATCGCTTTTTGCGCCGCCGGCGAAAGCCCCTGGGTATAGAGCCTGAGAAATGCCTCGAGCTTTTCCAGATGAACGTCTTCTTCCTGCTGATAGATGTGCCAGAGCAGCGGTCGACCGGCCCACTGGGCGCGCACAAAGGAGTCTTCGCCACGCACGGCGTTGAAGTCGCAGCACCACAATAGTTGATCGTACTGATCCTGCCGGACGAACGGCAGTACCTGCACCGTCAGTGCGCCGCGCCGATGCAGCGCCCCCACCTTCAGGCCATCGACCCCAAGCCAACGCTCGACATCGCCCAGTACCCGCCCTTCGGGCACCAGCACGTGAAATGCCTGGGTATCGGCTGCCATGGCGTCGAACCAACTCGCCAGCCCGGCGTTTTCGTAGGCAAACAGCGAAATCAGACAGGCATCCGCCTCCCGATCGACACCCAACCCTTGCAGGAATATTCGTTGCGCCTGGGCATTCTGTTGAAATTGCCGACGGCGCTCCAGCAGACCTGCCTCACGCAGCAGGCCACCTGTCCCCGCCTGGAAGCCGGGGAAAAAGAAGTACTTCTGCACATGCTTGTATTTGACCGACGGCAAGCCATGGCAGCCGACCACCCAATCCTCGGCGCTCAGATAATCGAGGTTCATCCACAATGGCGTGGTCTGGCGCTCGGCCATTGCATCCATGTAGGCGCTCGGCAACTGACAGGCAAACGCAGCGATCACCACATCAGCCGCCTCGGTAGGCAACCATTCCTTGGGCCAGTGACGCACCTGCACGCCTTGCTGCCATTGCTCGCCGAGGCTGACGTCGATTTCCGGACACAGCCGTTCGAAGGCCCGCAGGTCATCGACCCATAACCGCACCGTGCATTGATGCTCGGCTACCAATTGCCGAGCCAGGCGCCACGTAACGCCAATGTCGCCAAAGTTATCGACGACGGTGCAAAAAATATCCCAACGCACGGTCATTCCCGACTCCTTGTGGCAAAGCTCCGATTGTCCCGAATAAACCGATGATGCAGAAGAGCCGACGGCGATTAATCTTCATGCGACAATCATCGCCTCCCCGTGCCCCTGCCAGGATGCAGCCATGCCTGATCACCCGCCAGCCCCGCGTCTCTCAGCCTTGCAATTGACCGTCAGCGTTGCCCTGGGCCTGTGGCTGGGGTTCCTCGCCATCGTGTTGACCGGCTGGCTGCTGTCCAGATTCCCGTTCAACGAACAACTGGCCCCGGTGGCCGCCGCCGTCCATCAACTGGCGCAACCACCGGCCGTGCAACCGCCCCCCGAACCGCCAACGCCGATGTTCGAGCAGTATCAGCAAAACCTGCAAAGGAACGAGCAGCGCCAGGCGCTCGATCAGGTCCGTAGCAACCCGCGCAACCTGTCCAACCCCAAGTGCCAGTTCTGGTTGCAACAGGACCAGAACGCGCCCAGCGAAAAAAGCCGCGCCAACGTTTTGCAATTCTGTGAATGATCATGAACAAACAGACCGTCCACCAGTTGATTCTCGACAAGCTCAAGATTGATCTCGACATCGCCGAGCGCGCCGCGCAGACCGCCTACGAAACCGCGACCCACGAGGAAAACATCGCCGAGAACAAGTACGACACCCTGGGCCTGGAAGCGTCTTACCTCGCCGCCGGACAAGCCAGGCGCGTGGAAGAAATCCGCCAGGCCCTGACCCTTTGCCAAAACCTGACGCTCAGGCCATACGACGATCAGCGCGGCATTCAGGTGGGCACGTTGATCGGGCTGGAGGACGAGGAGGGTCGCCAGCAATGGCTGTTTCTGGGGCCCGATGCGGCGGGGTTGAAGGTTTCGCTGGTGGGACAGCCGATCACGGTCATCACCCCTCGCTCGCCACTGGGCCGAGGCCTGTTGGGCAAATTCGAAGGGGATGAGGTGGAGATCGTCGTAGCGGGCGCCCGGCAACAGTTCGCTGTCACCGAGGCGATCTAGAAGGGTTGGGCCTTAGTGCACCGGCAGTTCGACACCGTCGAACAGCTCTTCGAGTTCCTGCTTGTTGTGGCACTGGATGGCCTTGGCCATGACTTCCCGGGTCAGGTGCGGGGCAAACTTCTCGATGAAGTCGCACATGAAACCGCGCAGAAAGGTGCCACGACGGAAGCCGATCTTGGTCACGCTGGACTCGAACAACTCGCTGGCATCCAACACCACCAGGTCACTGTCGAGCTTGGTGTCAACGGCCATTTTCGCCACGATGCCCACGCCCAGCCCGAGGCGAACATAGGTCTTGATCACGTCGGCGTCGGCGGCGGTGAACACCACTTTCGGAGTCAGGCCGCGATGGCTGAAGGCTTCGTCGAGTTTCG
Organism: Pseudomonas viciae; assembly: GCF_004786035.1. Lineage (NCBI taxonomy): Bacteria > Pseudomonadati > Pseudomonadota > Gammaproteobacteria > Pseudomonadales > Pseudomonadaceae > Pseudomonas > Pseudomonas viciae. Next base: position 1,900,236 of record NZ_CP035088.1, on the reverse strand, counting down.
AACGGCCAGTGAAACCAAATACGTACGTGACGATCGGGTACTCGGCCAAGGCTTCGAGGGTCAGCTTTGGCAGCTTGGTCAGCGGGTGGCCCTGGGGCACGACGACGCAGCGGTTCCAGCGATAGCACGGCATCATCACCAGGTCACCGAACAGCTCCAGGGCCTCGGTGGCAATGGCGAAATCCACCGTACCGTCGGCAGCCATTTCGGCGATCTGCATCGGCGAGCCCTGGTGCATGTGCAGCGCCACGTCCGGGTATTGCTTGATGAAGTTGCTGATCACCGGAGGCAGCGCATAACGGGCCTGGGTGTGGGTGGTGGCAATCGACAGGGTGCCTTTTTTCTCGTTGGAGAATTCCTGGGCGATCTGCTTGATGCTTTCGACCTTGCGCAGGATCTCGCCAGCCGTGGTGATGATGCGCTCACCGGCCGGGGTCACGCGGGTCAGGTGCTTGCCGCTGCGGGCGAAGACTTCGACGCCCAGTTCATCTTCCAACAGGCGGATCTGCTTGCTGATGCCGGGTTGCGACGTGTAGAGACTTTGGGCAGTAGCGGAAACGTTGAGGTCGTGGTGCGCCACTTCCCAGATGTAGCGCAGTTGTTGAAGCTTCATATGTATCCCTCAAAGCAGTTGGACGCCACGGGCATCAGCGACGGTATATAACTATATGGAAGGTTTAGACAATAAATCTAGAACTTTTTATAAGACACTATTATTTAGCCTCAAGCCTCCCCCTGCCGTCGGCGCTGCACCAACGGCACCAGGTAGACCGGCACCCGGGATAACTGCAATACCCGTGCGGCGGTCCTACCCAAGGGGCTCTCGCCACTTGCTCCCTGGCAATGGCTGCCGACGATCAGCAAATCGACGGAGAGTTTCGCAGCCTGTTCGAGAATGACTTGCGAAGGATCGCCCTGGTACACCCTCACCGACTTGATCAGCTTCAAGTCCTGCTGCCCCTCCCCCAACTCCTCTCGAAAGCTGTCGAGCACCCGCTGTTCGATATTGGCCATCACCGTATTCAGACCCTGGCTATGGAATTCGTTCAGCGCCTGCTCATCGAGATAGCTTTGCAACACCGATTCGGCGAACAGCCCCATCGGTTCCACCGCATGCACTACATACAACTCGGCTTCAAACGTCCGTGCCAGCGCCAAGGCATGCTGCATCACATAGGGGGCATAGAGCCCCAGGTCTGTGGCGTACAGCATCGAACGAATCATGTGACCTCCTCGCGTGCCAAGATGGCGGAGATTGATTCAGCTTAGCAGTGCCTAGAGGAGCGTGACGTGCGGTGTAACGTCCTGAACAACGGGCAGTTAGAGCTTCACTTCATTACTGATGCCATGGGGCACGTGCCCCGTGGCGACCACCTCGCGGGCCAGTTCGCAGTGGCCCGTCTGATCGTCGAAAAACACATCGGCGGCGAAGGCTTCGAGGAACGCCGACTTGGTCAGGCCGCCGAGAAACAGCGATTCGTCCAGGCGAATATCCCACTCGCGCAACGTGCGGATGACCCGCTCGTGCGCTGGCGCCGAACGGGCAGTAACCAAAGCCGTGCGGATCGGACAGGCGTCCTCGGGAAACTCGCGTTGCAGCGCATTGAGCGCCGCCAGGAAACCCTTGAACGGTCCGCCTCGCAACGGCTCGCGTGCAGCCTGGCGCTCGCTGGCCTGGAACGCTTCCAGACCACCGGTCTGGTAGACCCGCTCGGACTCATCGGAAAACAGCACCGCATCGCCGTCGAAGGCGATGCGCAATTCTTCGCTGGCGGCGCGGCTGGCGCCACCCGACAGAATGGTCGCCGCGGCAAACCCGGCATCCAGTGCGCTGCGCACATCCTCGGCATGAGTGGACAAAAACAGGTCGCAACCGAACGCCTTGAGGTAAGGATAAGGACTGCGCCCACCGACGAACGCCGCACGGGAGATCGCCAGGCCATAGTGATGAATCGAGTTGAACACGCGAAGACCGGTATCGGCACTGTTGCGCGAGACGAGGATCACCTCGACCCGGGCCCGGCCCAAATGTTCGTTGAGGTTCAACAGCTTTTGCACAAGGGCGAACGCGTCCCCGGGGGCCAGGACTTCGTCTTCATGCTCGATCTGGTATTGCCGATAGGCCTCGACACCGCTGGACAGATACACCTTGTGGCTTTCACTCAAATCGAAAAGCGCTCGCGACGAAATCGCCAGCACCAGTTTGTCGTCGATGTTATTTGCCATGTCGCTTCCCCTTTCGCCCGATCAGCGGTTGCGTCGATCGATGAACGCCAACGCCTGATACAAGGCTTCGATTTTCGGCAGCTCACACCCCACAGCTTTCGCCGCCGCCAATGGCCGGCCGTAGATCGCCTCCAGCTCCAGCGCACGTTTGTGGGAATAGTCGTGATACATGCTCGGCCAGTAGTCGGGCATCTTTTCGGTCATCGCGAACAGATACTCGGCGTAGCCCGGCGCAACATGGTGGCCGCACGCCTGGGCGCCGCGCACCACTTCCCCCATCAGCGCCTGGATCAATCCACGACTGTGATCGTCAGCCATCAACGGCGTGGTGCTGGCGCCCAACAGCACCGAAAGGCCGTTGTACGGCACGTTCCACACCAGTTTCTGCCAACGGGCCTGTTGCAGGTCAGGCATGGCTTGGGAGTCGATACCGGCACTGCGGAACAGCCCCGCCCCTTGCTCGACAATCGCCATGCGCTCAGCCTGATGATTGCAAGGACCACTGTGATACCCAATGTTGACCGCGCCAAGGGCCTGGTGGGCGATGACGCCGGGGCCAACACGATGCACGCAGATCAGGCACAGGCCGCCCAGCAAATGCAGAGAGTCCGGCAGCAACGGGCGAAGCTCGTCCTCGACATCCAGGCCGTTCTGCAGCAACAGGACTTTTGCACCGTCAGCGGCAGCCTGGATGATGGCCGGGGCCAGGTCGGCATTGCTGGTGGTCTTGGCGCCGACCAGCAACCAGTCGCAAGGCGGCATGTCGGCCGCCGAGCGATATGCCTGGGCCGGATTGAGGGTCAGCGCGCCATGAACCGCGCTGTCGACCTGCAGGCCGCCGTCGGCCACGGCACCAAATTCGCTGCGCAGCAAGAAGTGCACGTCGAAACCAGCGCGCGCCAGCATCACGCCGTAGAATCCGCCAATCGCCCCCGTGCCGATCATCCCGATCCGCGGTTTAACGCCTGCCTGCATCTTTGCAACCTCCTCTGGTAAACGGCCCCTGCACACTATCAGCGTGAGCGGCGCGCCGCGCAATCTTCATTACATCCGCTCACGAATCTCTTGCAGCCCCCCCTTAAAGGCTTTTACCCAGTCAATAGGGGATTAAACCCGCCCTTGCCCATTGTCGAGCAGCCTCGTAACGCGATAAGGTTCGGCTCCCCGACGCGCTTAAAATCCGCTGTGCACCGCCGCGCGGGGATCGCTGGCGGCCGGCACCCGTGACCTGACGAGTAACACGATGGCTGATTTACCGATCAACGACCTTAACGTCGCCTCCAACGAGACCCTCATCACGCCTGACCAGCTCAAGCGCGATATTCCCTTGAGCGATGCTGCCCTGCGCACCGTGACCAAGGGCCGGGAAGTCATTCGCAACATTCTCGACGGCACCGATCATCGCCTGTTCGTGGTCATCGGGCCCTGCTCGATCCATGACATCAAGGCCGCCCACGAATACGCCGAGCGCCTCAAAGTGCTGGCCGCGGAAGTCTCCGACACCCTGTACCTGGTGATGCGGGTGTATTTCGAAAAGCCGCGCACCACCGTCGGCTGGAAAGGCTTGATCAACGATCCGTACCTGGACGACTCCTTCAAGATCCAGGACGGCTTGCACATCGGCCGCCAATTGTTGCTGGACCTGGCCGAAATGGGCCTGCCCACCGCCACCGAAGCCCTGGACCCGATCTCCCCGCAATACCTGCAGGACCTGATCAGCTGGTCGGCCATCGGCGCGCGCACCACCGAATCCCAGACCCACCGCGAGATGGCCTCCGGCCTGTCCTCGGCCGTGGGCTTCAAGAACGGCACCGACGGCGGCCTCACCGTGGCGATCAACGCCTTGCAGTCGGTTTCCAGCCCACATCGTTTCCTGGGTATCAACCAGGAAGGTGGCGTGTCGATCGTCACCACCAAGGGCAACGCCTACGGCCACGTGGTACTGCGTGGTGGCAACGGCAAGCCGAACTACGACTCGGTCAGCGTCGCCCTGTGTGAACAGGCGCTGAACAAGGCCAAGATCAAGCCGAACATCATGGTCGACTGCAGCCACGCCAACTCCAACAAGGACCCGGCGCTGCAACCGCTGGTGATGGAAAACGTGGCCAACCAGATCCTGGAAGGCAACCAGTCGATTATCGGCCTGATGGTCGAAAGCCATCTGAACTGGGGCTGCCAGGCGATCCCCAAGGATCTCGCCGACTTGCAATACGGCGTCTCCATCACCGATGCCTGCATCGACTGGAGCGCAACCGAGAACACCCTGCGTAGCATGCACGCCAAACTCAAGGACGTGCTGCCCAAGCGCCAGCGCAGCTGATCGGCCTGCTTCAACGCATAAAAAGCAACGCATAAAAAAACGCCGGGCTTTTCAGTCCGGCGTTTTTATTGGGGAATCCGTTGTGTCAGAGCTTCGCCGCGTGCCGTTGGTGACGCTCCATGTAGCGCTCCACGTAGGAGCAGGATGGGATCACCGTGTAGCCCATTTCTTCGGCATACTGCAACGCCCTTTCGGTCAACGCCGCCGCAATGCCTCTGCCGCGCAAGGCGTTGGGCACGAAAGTGCGATAGATATCCAAGGTCTGTTTGCCCAGGTCCATATAGGTCAGATAAGCACGATGACCGTCCACATTGGTCTCGAACTGATGACCAGCCTGGTCATGGTGGATGGACAACGCCTCGCTCATCACTACTCCTCGCGGGTCTGAATGCTGACCCCTACCTTACCGATGTTTTTCCGGCGAAGGAACATCTACGCCACCCCGTGCCTGTCTGGTCACCGAGCGTCAAAAACCCAGCCGCTCAAACCCGAGCACGTCGTGAATAGTAGGCACCAATGACGCAAATGCTCAAGGCACGCCCGTCATTGAAGGGGAAACCCTCTCGGGTTTATCGATTGAGCGCCACCGTCGTGCGGTAGTCGGCCAAGGTGCAATAGCTGAACATCGCCAGTTGTTGAGTCTTGAGACGAGCGCCCGTTATTAAAGTCACCGCCAATAACCAATAAAGATGCTTGAGGCATTGAGCAAATTTTGTACAAAAGTGCATCTGAATCAATAAACAACGACGTTAGCGCGGGTTGGAAGTGTTCTCCTGCAAGCGGAACTTTCCTTCATCCGCGCGCTCCCGCCAGGGGCTCGAGGCTGTATATTTTTCAAACAATCCTCAGAAAAGTTGCTCGAAAAAGAATCACCGCCTACAATTTTTTTGCTTCTTGCGCTACGTCAGTTTACTTACTACGAGTAATGGGTAGTATGTACGCCGGCTAACTCCTCAGTCTGAGGAGACAGTCACTAATAGAAAGTCCTTGAAGGGGAACACGATGAACAACGTTCTGAAATTCTCTGCTCTGGCCCTGGCCGCAGTTCTGGCTACCGGTTGCAGCAGCGCATCGAAAGAAACCGAAGCACGTCTGACTGCTACCGAAGACGCAGCAGCTCGCTCCCAGGCTCGTGCAGACGAAGCTTACCGTAAAGCTGATGAAGCTCTGGCTGCTGCTCAAAAAGCACAACAGACTGCTGACGAAGCTAACGAGCGTGCTCTGCGCATGCTGGACAAAGCTAGCCGCAAGTAATAGTCCTTCGGGATTGTTATCGAGCCGACCCATTTTTGGGTCGGCTTTTTTTTGCCCGGTGTTTACCCAGGCAATAAAAAACCCGCCGACGTCGCAAAACATCGGCGGGCTCTAATCAGCCTTTATTGCTGCAGATCAAGCGGTGCACTTGAGACCATCGGTGCGGAAGTACTCGGAACAGCGATCTCGACTGGCAGGCCGTCTTCGGCAGCCACCACGTCACGCACCACATCCCAGTTCATGCGTTGGTTACTGGTAATGTCTTCACGCTTGAGCATCGCGTTGATCACCGCGGTGTGCTTGTCCACCACCGACGGGTTGCCCTTGTCGTCCAGCGGTGTATGGGCTTCCAGGTAAACCTTGCCACCGCTCAAACCCAACTTGTACGGGTCGTTGATGATCCGCACCGAAGTGCCTACCGGCACCATGCCGGCCATTTCCAGGACGTTGTTGTTGAACATCCGGAAGCAACCATGGCTGGTGCGCATGCCAATACCGAACTTTTTGTTCGAACCATGGATCAGGTAGCCCGGGGTGCCCAAAGTGAACTTGAACGGCCCCAGCGGATTATCAGGGCCAGCCGGCACCACGTTAGGCAGCGGGTCGCCGTCGGCGGCATGCTCGGCCTTGATCGAGGCCGGCGGGGTCCAGCTCGGGTTCGGGGTCTTGGCGATGATGCTGGTGTGGGCGATCGGCGAACCCCAGCCTTCCCGACCAATCCCCAGTGGGAAGGTGTAGACCACGTTGCGGCCTTTGGGGAAGTAGTAGAGACGGTACTCGGCGAGGTTGATCACAATACCCTGGCGCGGGCCCGGCGGCAGAATGAACCGGGTCGGCAGCACGATCTCGGTGCCGGCGCCCGGCAACCACGGATCCACGCCCGGGTTGGCGGCGACCATCTCGGTATAGCCCAGGTCGTAGGCAGTGCCCAGGTCGGCAAAGGTGTCTTCGTATTTGGCCTTGATGACCTGCACCTGGCCGATGATGTCTTCACCCGGCGGTGGCAGGGGCAGCTCCAATGCTGCAACGGGGCCAGCCATACACAGGGCGGCAAGAGACAAGCAGCGGGCGACGGCAGGCAAGCGCGGCAACATCCGGAAATCCTTCGCAAAACGAACAGAGGGTATGAAAACGGCGATTGTACACCGCCACCTGTTATTTCGGGGAGGGCGGCAATGAGGCGTCCGATGCGCAGCATTTTTTGAGGCATTCACCGGATTGGCATCCACCACAAACTCCTGTGGAGGCGGGCTTCGAATCAGTGCGCTACAACTCGAACCGCAACTCCGGCCAGATCGGCGAGGTGCCGCGTTTCTGCGACTCCAGAATCGCCCGGCACAATGAACACAGGCGATGATCCTGGAAGATCTTGCGGTCGACACTCGACCATCGCGGCTGGGCCGGTAGCAGGCTGCCGCAGAGGGTCCGGTCGGCCGAGCCGCCGAGTTCCAACTGCCGGGTCACCAGATGCACCCGCACTTCCTGGCAGGCGAACAGGTCCAGCTGCTCGTCAGGCTCGATCAGTTGGTAGGCAAACAGGGACCAGGCGGGACGCGGCATCAGGGGCTCCAAATCGGGGGCGCCACATTAGCCGAAAGACCGCCTGTAGAAAAGCGTCAAAGCAGCGGTTTGAGCGTCGGCCAGACATTTTCCAGCAACTTGCCCTGGGCCGCGACGGACGGGTGCAGGCCATCGCCTTGCATCATCCCGGGGACACCCCCGATGTCCTTGAGGAAAAACGGCACCAGCGGCACCTGTTTCTCCTCGGCCAGAGTGCTGTAGACCCGGGCAAAGGCATCGGTGTATCGACGCCCATAGTTGGGCGGCAGTTGCATGCCCAGCAACAGCACCTTGGCACCGCTGGCGCGGGAGCTGTCGATCATCGCTGCAAGGTTTTGTTGCAATTGTGTTGGCGGCTGTCCGCGCAAGCCATCGTTGCCCCCCAACTCGAGGATCACCAGTTCCGGTTTATGGGCTGCAAGCAGCGCTGGCAGGCGCGCCTGGCCTCCCGCGCTGGTGTCGCCACTGATCGATGCATTGATCACTTTGTCGTCGAAACCCTCGGCCTTGAGCCGTTGCTCGAGCAACGATACCCAACCTTGCCGGGTATCCAGGCCGAAAGCCGCGCTGATACTATCGCCAACGATCAGGACTGTACCCGCCGCTGCGTTCTGGGCCATGCACATCAAGGCCAGGCCGGCACTCAAAAACCACACACGCATCGGATTCTCCATGGGCTCAAGCATTCTCACCGCGAAGGACCTTAGCAAAGTGGTTCCCAGCGCGGAAGGTGAACTGACCATCCTGCACGAACTCAGCCTGGAACTGAACAAGGGCGACAGCCTGGCCATCGTTGGCGCATCAGGTTCCGGCAAATCCACCCTCCTGGGCTTGCTGGCCGGCCTCGACCTGCCCAGCAGCGGCGAAGTGACCCTCGCCGGCCAGGCCCTCAGCACGCTGGATGAAGATCAGCGGGCGCGGATTCGTGCCGAACATGTCGGTTTTGTCTTTCAGTCGTTCCAATTGCTCGACAGCCTCAACGCACTGGAAAACGTCATGCTGCCGCTGGAACTGGACGGTCGCCGCGACGCTCGCGAACGCGCCACGGAATTGCTGCAGCGGGTCGGCCTGGGCCAGCGCCTGACCCACTCGCCCCGCCAGCTCTCCGGTGGCGAGCAACAACGCGTGGCGATCGCCCGCGCCTTTGCCGCCGAGCCCGATGTGCTGTTCGCCGACGAGCCCACCGGCAACCTCGACAGCCACACCGGCGAGCGCATCAGCGATCTTCTGTTCGAGCTGAACAAGGAAAGCGGCACGACCCTGGTGCTGGTCACCCATGATGAACGCCTGGCCCATCGCTGCCGGCGCCTGATCCGACTTGAAGCGGGCCAGATGGTCGCGCCCCTGGAGCCTTGATGGCACGTTTGCCGCTGTTGCGCCTGTTCAGTCTCGCTGTCCGTCAATTGCTGCGCGATGCCCGCGCCGGCGAATTGCGCGTATTGTTCTTCGCCCTGTTGGTGGCGGTGGCGGCGAGCACCGCCATCGGTTATTTCGGTGCCCGCCTCAACGGCGCGATGATGATGCGCGCCACCGAATTCCTTGGCGCCGACCTGCTGCTCGAAGGCAGCTCGCCCGCCCGTCCCGAACAAATCCGCAGTGGCACCGAGCTGGGCCTGGAACATGCCCGGGTCGTGGAGTTTTCCAGCGTCGTCGCCACCGACAATGGCATCCAGCTTTCCAGCGTCAAGGCCGCCGACGACATCTACCCACTGCGCGGCGAACTGAAAAGCGCCCCTGCACCATTCGCCCCGGAAGAAACCGGCGGCCGACCGAACCCTGGCGAGGCCTGGGTCGAAGCACGGCTGCTGACGGCCCTGGACCTGAAGATCGGCGACAGCATCGACGTCGGCAATCAAACCCTGCGCCTGAGCCGGGTGCTGACGTATGAACCGGATCGCGCCGGTAATTTCTACAGCCTTACACCCCGGGTCCTGATCAACCTCAAGGACCTGGACGCCACTGGCGTGGTGCAGCCCGGCAGCCGCGTCAGCTATCGCGACCTGTGGCGCGGCCCGGCGACCGCACTGCAGACCTACCGCGACCTGATCAAGCCGGGCCTGGAGGCCAACCAGCGCCTGCAGGATGCCCGCGACGGCAACCGGCAGATCGGTGGTGCCCTGGGCAAGGCCGAGCGCTACCTGAACATGGCCAGCCTGGTGGCGGTGTTGCTGTCCGGCGTCGCCGTCGCGCTCTCGGCCAATCGCTTTGCCACCCGGCGTTTCGATGCCAGCGCCCTGCTGCGCTGCCTGGGTCTGTCACGCCGGGAAACCATGGTGTTGTTCAGCCTGCAATTGACCATATTGGGCCTGCTGGCCAGCATCAGCGGCGCCCTGCTTGGCTGGATCGCCCAGTTGGGCCTGTTCGCCCTGTTGCATGACTTGTTGCCCACCACCGTACCGCCGGGTGGCCTGCTGCCGGCGATCGCCGGGATCGGCACCGGGCTGGTGGCGCTGGCGGGGTTCGCCCTGCCGCCACTGGCCGCGCTGGGCCGGGTACCGCCGTTGCGCGTGCTGCGCCGGGACATGCTGCCGATCCCTTCCAGCTCCTGGGTGATCTACGGTGCCGCATTGGGTGCCCTTGGCCTGATCATGTGGCGTCTGAGCCTGGACCTGGTACTCACCTTCGCCCTGCTCGGTGGTGGCGTCGTGGCGGCGCTGGTCCTCGGCGGCCTGCTGCTGTTGCTGCTCCAGAGCCTGCGCCGCATGCTGGCCCGCGCCTCATTGCCCTGGCGACTGGGCCTCGGTCAGTTGCTGCGCCATCCCTTGGCGGCGGCCGGACAGGCACTGGCATTCGGCCTGATTCTGTTGTCCATGGCGCTGATCGCGCTGTTGCGCGGCGAATTGCTGGACACCTGGCAAAACCAGTTGCCGAAAAATGCCCCGAACTATTTCGCCCTGAACATCCTGCCCAACGACAAGCAGGCCTTCACCGACAAGCTGCTGGCGTTGTCGGCGCAATCGGCGCCGCTCTACCCCGTTGTCCCGGGGCGGCTGATCAGCATCAACGGCGAACCGGCCAAGGAGTTTGTCACCAAGGACTCGGCGGGCGACCGGGCGCTGCAGCGCGACCTGAGCCTGACCTGGGCCGCCGACCTGCCGCCGGGCAATGTCGTCACGGCCGGGACCTGGTGGTCGCAGCAACCAACGGACGATATTCCAGGGGTTTCGGTAGAAGGCAAAGTGGCCGAGAACCTCAAGATCAAGTTGGGCGATCGCCTGGTCTTCAGCGTAGGTGGCGTCAACCGTGAAGCGAAGGTCACCAGCCTGCGAGAGATCAACTGGGACAACTTCCAGCCTAACTTCTTCATGATCTTCCAGCCGGGCACGCTGAAGGATCTACCAGCCACCTACCTCACCAGTTTCTATCTGGCGGCCGGTCACGACCAACAGATTGTCGACCTGGCCCGATCCTTCCCGGCGGTGACGATCCTGCAGGTCGAAGCCTTGCTGGAACAACTGCGCAGCATCCTGGCCCAGGTGACGCTGGCCGTGGAGTATGTGTTGCTGTTCGTGCTGGCGGCGGGGATGGCCGTGCTCTTCTCCGGTCTACAGGCCACCCTCGACGAACGGATTCGCCAAGGTGCGCTGCTGCGTGCCCTGGGCGCCGAGCGGCCATTGCTGGTCAAGGCCCGGCGCATCGAGTTCGGCTTGCTGGGTGCGGTCAGCGGCCTGCTCGCGGCCCTGGGGTCGGAACTGGTGAGCCTGGTGCTCTACCGTTACGCCTTCGACCTGCCCTGGCATCCGCATCCGTGGCTGCTGGTATTGCCGCTGGTGGGCGCCTTGCTGATCGGCGCCGCCGGCGTGTTTGGCACCCGTCGTGCGCTCAATGCCAGCCCGCTGACAGTGTTGCGCGAGGGTTGATAGACTCCGACTTCACCCTGACAAGAAGTTGCCATGAGCCGTTATCGTCCACCCCGCACCGCCGGCACCGCGCTGATCACCCCCGAGGGTGAGGCGCGGATGCGTGCTGAATTCCATGAACTGTGGCATGTGCGCCGTCCGCAAGTGACCCAGGCAGTCAGCGAGGCGGCGGCCCAGGGTGATCGTTCGGAAAATGCCGAATACACCTACGGCAAGAAAATGCTGCGGGAAATCGACAGTCGCGTGCGCTTCCTCACCAAGCGCCTTGAAGCGCTCAAAGTAGTCAGTGAAAAACCCAGCGATCCAAACAAAGTGTATTTCGGCGCCTGGGTCACGGTCGAAGACGAGGATGGCAAAGAATCACGCTACCGCATCGTCGGCCCGGACGAGCTCGATTTGAAGCAGAACCTGATCAGCATCGATTCACCGTTGGCACGGGCCCTGATTGGCAAGGCCCTGGACGCTGAGGTCAAAGTACAGACACCGACCGGAGAAAAGCAGGTTTACATCGTGGATATCAATTATCCGTAACCTGCATTCGTAAGAGCCGATCACCTCAACGACGAGTGATCAAGCCCTGTCGTGCAACACGGGTCAGTTGCCGGATCATTTCAGGCGCTTGCGCGGCACTGGGGGACTGGATGACGGCCAGGTCGAAACTGTCGTCGGCGAAACGTGCCAGGGACTCACCGTCTTCTATGAATTGGATCAGGAAAGCAGCCGGCCCGTGACTGCGTCGTGGCCAGCCATCGAGATAGCGCAACAGCGTTGGCTGGTGGGTACCGCCCAGGAGAATTTTTGGATTGCGCTGCAGAAGGTTCGCCGTGATCGGCGCAAGACGTACAAGGGGGCTGGGTGCGTTCATCGTGTCGTGTCTCTGCCTCAAAAGTCTGCATGGCAGGTGAGAGGCAACACCGAACCAGCGCTTTAGCGGTATTTCGAAGCCCGGCTTTCCGGCTTCTGTCGGCAACTGGATCAGTCACCTGGCGCCCCGCAAGTAGCTGTTTAAATCGGCGCATGAGCAGCATCCTAGAGAAGCTGACCGGCCAGTGTCAAGAATCGACGCCGACAAAAAAGGCCCGTGCAAGACGGGCCTCGGGATCAAATCAGGTAATCAACCGGCGATGGCACGATCGACCGACAGTTTGCCAGCCCCCTCGATCAACACCGCAATGCTGCCGGCCAGCAACGCCAGGGCAAACTCATAACCGTTGTTGGCCATGAACAGACCGTTGCCGATGTGCACGGAGAAAATCGCCACCAGCGACAGGAAGGCCAGGCCCAATGCTGCTGGACGGGCCAACAGGCCAATGATCAGCGCCAGGCCGGCGAAAAACTCGGTACCGCCCGCCAGTGTCGCCATCACATAACCTGGGGTCAGGCCGATGCTTTCCATCCACTGCGCGGTCCCCGCCAGACCGTAGCCACCGAACAGGCCGAAGAGTTTCTGCGAGCCGTGAGCGGCGAAAATGATACCGACAACGATGCGCAGGACAGTCAGGCCGTAGCCGGCGCGGGTGAACAGAACTTTGTTGATGAGAGTGCTCATAAGGTGCATTCCTTGGGATGTGTTGGGTTGGCCGCCATATTAATCAATAAAACTCATGTTAAAAGCGGAATAATTCCGTGATACCAATCAGTTTATTCGATCACTTACGCAATGCAACCTTTTGCTCCTTCGGTTCCAGCGACTCCCGCTCACGATCAAACGCCAGATAGTATTTGTTCACACTATTAACATAGCTGACGGCGCCCATTCCCACTTGCTCCATGGCAATGCGCTCGACCTGGAAAAACCACTGGTTGGGGTTCAACCCTCGTCGCCGGGCCTCGGCACGCATGCCTTGGACGCGCTCAGGCCCCATGTTGTAGGCCGCCAACACGAAAGCCATGCGTTCGCGCTCGTTAAGCTTGGGGCTGGCAAAGAACTTGCGACGGATCAGGGCCAGGTACTTGGCGCCGGCCTGCACGTTGGCATCCAGGTTCTGAATGTTATTGACCCCGACTCGCTGGGCCGCCGACGGGGTAATCTGCATCAGGCCGGTAGGGCCGCTGCCGCTGCGGGCGTTGGGTTGCAGGGCTGACTCCTTGAATGCCAGGGCCGCCAGGTTGAGCCAGTCCATGCCCTGGGCCTCGGCATGTTTTTGCAACACCGGACGCAGCTTCTCCAGGCGCTGACGATCAGCCCGGGCCAGCGGATAGTGAACCTGGTACAAGCGGCGGTAGATGCGCAGGAACGCAGCATCCTGGTTGGCCGGTACCTTGTAGATCGCCAGGAACTGGTCGATGCTCGCCCGTAGCATGGCAGCGTCGCGACGAACGAACCAATACTCGTCAGCCGGTTCACCGATCAGCACCTGGCGATCAAAGCGCAGCTTGGGCAGGATCTTGCCCCAGCGTTCGGCGATGGGCTGCTCGACGATCGTCAGGTGGAAAATTCCACCCTGGACCATTTCCAACACATCTTCCACCGCCAGGGTTGGGTCAACCCATTCGACCTTCACCGGTGGCAACTTGAGCAACGCGAGCTTCTGGTTGATCTGGCTTACCGCATCCCCCGCCGCACTGCCGTTAGGCAGGGCCAGGGTCTTGCCGGACAACTGCTCTACTCGTGTGTAGCGCTTCTCGCCTTTGATGCCCACCAGCAACAACGGCACGTCGGTACGGATCGGATCACTGGCGCTGACCCCATGGCCAGTCAGGGGATCGAGCAACTCACCGGGCGCCACCAGGTCGCCCTCGTCGCGCCGCAAGGCGCCAAGTAGCTGGTCCTTGGCCATGGGAATGATCTTGAGGGTGATTTCCTGGCCATCCCGGGCGTGGCCGTTGAGGTATTGCTCGAACGCTCGCAACCGATGGTATTCGCCCCCAATGGGTTGGCCCTGGACTTCACCGGAGCTGTTGCGACTCTGGTTGACCAGAACCTTCAGCACCCGGCTGCTGCGGATTTGCGCCAGATCGCGCACCGTGCCCGGCGCCACGGCCTGCACCGGGCCAGGCAGCCGCGCTTCGGCCGGCATCGGCAGCAACAGCGAACAACATAACAGTAGCAACACCTGGGGACGTGTCATCCACTCTCCGGAAGGAATACTGTGGACCGCCTCCTTGAAAACCAGGCTGGGTCGACAGAAACAGAGCACCTGGGGCGCTGAAAAAGTGCGCAAGACTGGCACAGTGATGGCGTTTATACCAACCTGACGTGTCTCGCGGCCTCAACAGACAGCCTCAACTCGTTGTAGTTCTTGGCTTTTCTTATAAATCTACAGCTCTGATATGCTTTCCGGCCTTTGGGCCGAGGTAGCACCATGCAACTCATCGATATCGGCGTCAACCTGACCAACCCCAGTTTTGCCGACAAACACCAGGCGGTGCTTGAGCGCGCCAATGAAGCCGGGGTCTGCCAACTGGTCCTGACTGGCACCAGCATCGAGGGCAGCGAACAGGCTTTGGCGCTGTGCGAACGCCTCGACGACAGCGCAGAGCGGCTGTTTTCCACCGCTGGCATTCACCCTCACAGCGCCAGCGATTGGACTGCCGACAGTGCCAGGCACCTCAAGGATTTGCTGAGGCAAAGCCGCGTCCGCGCCGTGGGTGAGTGCGGACTGGATTTCAACCGGGACTTCTCCCCCCGACCGCAGCAGGAAAAAGTCCTGGAGGAACATCTTGCCCTGGCGGTGGAATTGCAACTGCCGGTCTTCCTCCACGAACGGGACGCCGATCAACGCCTGCTGGAAATCCTCCGGGAATTTCGCGACCAGTTGCCTGCTGCGGTGGTGCATTGCTTTACCGGTGAAAAAAAGGCCCTGTTCAGCTACCTCGATCTGGATTTGCACATCGGCATCACCGGCTGGATCTGCGATGAACGCCGAGGCACGCACCTGCATCCGTTGGTGCGCGAAATACCCCGCGGTCGGCTGATGCTCGAAAGCGACGCGCCGTACCTGCTGCCCCGCACGCTGCGACCCAAACCGAAGAACGGTCGCAATGAGCCGGCCTACCTGCCAGAGGTCTTGCGTGAAGTCGCCGTGCATCGAGGCGAAACCCAGGAAGACCTGGCGGCCCACAGCACGGCCTGTGCCCGGGCGTTTTTTGGGTTGCCCATCATTTCCGATTAAACACACATCCCCCTTGTGGGAGCGGGCTTGCTCGCTCTCACATTAGAGGATCTGCGGTGTCTGTTGACCCACATCAAAATCCCGGCACCTGAGTAGCGGCACAATAATGGCACCTTGCCAATGCTGTTTCCGCTATCAGAGAAGACCTTCCATGGGTGCCTGGCTTAGCAATATCTCACTGAAGTACAAATTCTGGGCGGTCAATGCGGTCGCCTTTGTCACCACCTTGCTGCTGGTGCTCTACGCCGTGCATCTGGAGCAACAAGCGCGCAACCATGCGGCCCAGGCGAACGCCCAGGCACAGGCTCACTTGCTCAACGCCTGGCCTGCCGGGCAACCCTTGCCCACGGCCGACTACCTCCTGACGTTCCAGCGTGATCAGGCCCCCGTTTTCAACGAACAACCATTGCCTTCGTTGGTGCAGGCCGATGGTTGGGTTGAACTGAACGCCGGAGCGCTGTTCGGCGACGATCCCCTGCTGGGCGCCGAAGTGATCCGTCGAGGCGACGACCAACGCCTCGCCGTACTGGCCCATGGCGCCAGCCTGAGCCAAGTGTTCGGCGAGCGCTTCAGCCAATACGCCGTGGCAGTGTTCGTGCTGATGCTGGCAATGCTGGGGGCGTCGCAGTTATTGATCCGTTTTCTGCTCAGCCAGCTCAACACCCTGAAGGACGTGATGCTGCACGTGGAAAAAACCGGTGACCTGTCCGCCCGCGTGCCATTGGCCTGCAAGGATGAAGTGGGCCAGATGGCCGCCGCATTCAATGCCATGCAGGCCGGATATCAACGTGTGGTGGACACCGTCGCCAGCACTGCCCGGCAACTCGACAGCGGCGCGGCGCGCCTGGCGTCGAGCATGAACGATGTTCGCCACGGCATGCTCGGCCAGCAAAGCGAAACTGATCAGGCGGCCACGGCGATCAATGAAATGTCCACCACGGTTTATCACATCGCCCAACATGCCGGCGCCACCCGTGACCTGTCGAAAACCGCCGACGCCCTGGCCGGGAATGGCCGCGAAGTGGTCGGCCGCGTGCAACAGTCGATCACCGGGCTGTCTTCGGGCGTGCAGCAGACCGCCGAGATGATCCAGCGCCTGGCTGAAGACAGCCAGAAGATCAACAGCGTGGTCAGTGTGATTCACAGCATCGCCGAACAAACCAATCTACTGGCCCTCAACGCGGCCATTGAAGCCGCTCGCGCTGGCGAGATGGGCCGGGGCTTTGCCGTGGTGGCCGACGAGGTACGTAACCTGGCCAAGCGAGTGCAGATCTCCACGGATGAAATCACCACCATGATCTCGGCACTGCAGGCCGGAACCAAAGACGCAGTGGATTTCATGCAGGAGAGCTCGCACAAGGCCGACGATTGCGTACAACAGGCCCGCGAGGCCGGCGAGGCACTGGAGCAGATTACTGGGGCTGTGGCGCAGATGCGCGAGAGCAACACCCAGATTGCCGTCGCGGCCGAACAACAAAGCCAGGTCGCCGAGGAGATGAATCGGGCAGTGGTGAGTATTCGCGACGTGACCGAAAACACCGTGCGCCAGACAGTGGACTCGGCCACCACCAGCCATGAACTGGCGACCTTGGCCGGTGAGTTGAACAGGGCGATCGGACAGCTCAAGCTGTAGAACCGCGCAGCAGCTCTTGTGGCGAGGGGATTTATCCCCTCGCCACAAAAACAGTGCCTGCCACGAGGGTGAAAGAGCTATCGCCACCTATCGCGTCGATAGCCAACCGTGATTCGCCGCCCTGCCCGGCCAAGCCTATTCTTGGGTCATTCAGTTTCATGAACTCAAGGATCAGCATCATGGGCAAACGTCACCCCAACCTTGCGGCCTGGCAATGGCGCGCCCACCCTGGAAATCATCGCCAGCCGACCCACCAGGCGTCGTACCTGATGGCCGTTCCGCTGTTCATCATTGCGTTTGTGCTGATGGTGTCGGGAGTGTTCAGCCAGAGTCTGGCCGATGTCGCCATCGGCATTATCGGCGTGGTCGCCGCACTCGGGTTGCAGCACCACAGTCACGCAGAGCCTTAGCCGAAAACGGTCACCGTCTGCCGGCTCATGGCGATCAAGCGGCCGTCGGCACTCCAGAACTTCGCAGCAACATGGCCGTAACCGTCCTGGGCGTGCTCGATGTCGGCCAGGTATTTGCACCAGTCCAGTGTCGTAAGCTCCAGCAGCGGCTGGACGAACTCAATGGTCCAGGTAAGCGTACTGCCCGGGGCCATTTGCGTGAGGTGCGGCAACAATGCCGGCGGCCAGGCATCCACCAATGCCAGAATGTGGCCTTCGTTCAACGGCTCCTCCTTCACGTCCCCGCGCAAGCGCACCCAGCCGCCCATGCTCCGGGATTTATTGCCGGTGAACGGCAGGCCACCGACGCTCCAGCACAGCGCCAGGTGACGCATGAACTCCGGGGTGCCGCCCTTGATGTAAGGCAGCTCCTGGCATTGCTCCACGCTTTTGAATTCAGGCGCGGGATCGGCCGGCACCGCCACCACGGAGGGACGCGATGCGCCGAAGCTGCCTTGCACCACGGTCACCACCTGACCTTTCTGCACGGCACGCCCCAAGACCTGGCTGACGGCCTTACCTTCACGCACCACCTCGACTTCGAAACTGACGGGCACGTCGGGCTCGACCGGGCCGACAAAGGTAATCGCCAGCGAGCGCACCGGACGATCCGCCGGCACCCGGGCACGCATTGCCTCATATTGCAACGCCGCCACCAACCCGCCAAAACTGGCGCGGCCCTGGCCCCATTCAGGCGCGATGGTCACGGCGTCTGGCTGACGGCGCACAGCATCGATCAAATCGGAAAAGCGCATGACGACCTCGAAAACAGGGGAACAAGATGGAAGGATCTTAACCAGCCCGGGCAGGCGGCACAGCGCTCATTCCGGCCAAAGAGACTGACAGATAGGCCGCAAACCTTGAATCCACCATGAGTCCCTGTGGGAGCGAACTCAGGATTTTTCGAAGCAGCTCGCCATCAGCTTATCGAGCACCTTATCGGACTTGGACTCGGCCTTTTCCATGGTGACCTGCCAGACCAGCACACAAGATTGCAGATCGGCCTCCTCCTCGGCCCTGGCCAACCATTGCCAGCAATCGTGCCAGTCGCCCAATGCGCCCTGGGCGGATTTGAGTCGTGGCATGGCCGCTTCAGGCAGGCGGTCGAGTTCAGGATAAGCTTCGATGGCGTAGCGCACGCGCTTGATCAGCAGGCGTAACCGGTGACGGTCATGGGCCGGATCGCGCAGGGCTTCACCGAGCTTTTTCCACTGTTTATCCAGGCGCTTTTCGATGCGCTGGCGCAATCCCCTGAGCAGTCCCTCGCGCTGGGCGGCGCGAATGAAACGGGGAAACGCATCGAGGAACATCAGCAACTGCGCCAATTCCGGGCTGGCGGCTACGGCGGGATAAGCATCGGCCATTTGCACCTGACGCCGCTTCGCCGCTTCACTTTTGCCGTGCTGCTCAAGGTAAGCCGCCAGCACCTCCCGGTCGCGCAAGGGCGTGGTCAGGGTGCCGACTGCCGAAGCGGCTGCTTCGAGCTGTTCGACGCCGGGCAACCCGCGCAAAGGGCGCAGCAGGCTGCGCAATCGGCGTACCGTGGTCCGCAGGTCATGCAGTGCTTCGCTGTCGGTATGGGCATTCAAGCGGGCCTGACAGGCCAGCAACCGGACTTCCAGGCCCAGTATTTGGGCCACTAGCCGATCAATCATGGGGACGTACTCCGTACGCAGCTTCAAGCTTCGGGTGAGCAGCAGTGTGCACCCTTAGCTTGAAGCTTGCAGCTTGCCGCTGTTTCTATCGTCCTGCGCGGGATTCGCGGATGTAGAAACGCGCCTTCTCGGCCTTCTTCGAGCAGCCCTCGAACGCTTCGAATTGTTGTTGGGTCTTAGCGCCAGTCAGCAACGACAGGGCCTTTGAGTAGCTGACGGTGCCGGCAAAACCTTCGGCCTTGGCCAGGTCAAGTTCACGCCAGGCGCTGTCGAGCTGGCTGCCGCAGCTGTCGCGGTAAGCGGTTTTGCCTGCACAACCGGCCAGGGCCAGAACCATCAGGGACGCCACCAGGGGCAGGCAGATCCGGGCTTTCATCGATTACACCTCAAGTCAGAAAACAGTCGTGCTGTTAAGACGGTGGCAAAGGCGAAAAGTGCCTTGGCTTGACCACGGAAATTCATGTGTGGCCGAGCATACGCAAATGCCGCCACGGCGTGTCAAAAAACGACGCCCTCGCCAGAACGATTGAGCCCAGCCGTCGATGAGTGCATTGTTGAAGTCTGTTCGACAAGAGGCCGGATCATGACAAAACGTGTCGCATTGGTATTGGGTTCGGGCGGCGCCCGGGGCTATGCCCATATCGGGGTGATCGAAGAAATCGAACGACGAGGCTACGACATTGCCTGCATCGCCGGTTGCTCCATGGGCGCGGTCGTGGGCGGGATCTATGCCGCGGGCAAGCTCAAGGATTACCGCGACTGGATCGAGAGCCTGGACTACCTGGATGTCCTGCGGTTGGTGGACGTCAGCTTTCGCCTGGGGGCTATTCGCGGTGAGAAAGTTTTCGGGCAGATCCACAAGATCGTCGGCGACATCAATATCGAGGACTTGCGCATTCCCTACACCGCCGTGGCCACCGACCTCACCAATCAGCAGGAAATCTGGTTCCAGGAAGGTTGCCTGCATCAAGCGATGCGGGCTTCGGCAGCGATTCCCAGCCTGTTCACGCCGGTGATGCAGGGCAACCGCATGCTGGTAGATGGCGGCCTGCTCAATCCGTTGCCAATCGTGCCAGTGGTATCAAGCCACTGTGACCTGATCATCGCGGTCAATCTCAATGCCACCAACCAGAAACAGTACAGACTGCCGGTGATCCCGCGCCCCGCCGCGTTCAGGCGCCGCTTCGACACCCTCGTCAGTTCCCTGGGCTCGCGCCTGCCGTTTCGCCGCAAGCAGGCCGAGCAATTGTTGCTGCTGGAGCAGGAAGCGTTGAAGGCCGAGGCCGCCGAGATCAACCCGTGGATCGAATCGGCCGAACCTGAAGGCCAGCAACCAGCCGCCGCGCCGCAAACCGAAGGCGCACCAAAATCCGCCACCGGCTCGTTCATCATCGATAACGTCGGCCCGGCTTCGCTACTGGATTTGATCAACCAGAGTTTCGAGGTGATGCAGACATCGCTGGCCCAGTACAAAATCGCCGGTTATCCGCCGGACGTACTGATCAACGTGCCGAAACGGGTGTGTCGGTTTTTTGAGTTTTACAAGGCGCCGGAGTTGATCGCCCTTGGGCGGGAGATTGCCAGTGATACGTTGGATCGGTATGAGAGTGAGCAGAACTGAATCCGGGAAATCTCGATTGATTGCGCAGGCCTCATCGCGAGCAAGCTCGCGATGGCGGCAGCCCAGGCAGTGAAAAACTAACTGCCACCCTCTTCCAACAACCGATACCCCACCCCCGCCTCGGTCGCAATGAATCTCGGCCGGGTCGGATCGTCGGCCAGTTTCTGACGCAGATGACCGACCACGATCCGCAAGTAATGAGTGTCTTCGGTGTGGGTTGGGCCCCAGATGTCCTTGAGCAATTGCTGCTGGCTGATGACCCGCCCCGGGTGTCGTGCCAGTTGCGCCAGCACCGCGTACTCCTTGCGGGTCAGGGCCACTTCGGCGCCGTCCAACAGCACCCGGCGATACGCCAGGTCCACCGTCAGCGGGCCGAACCGCAGCGCCGCTTCCTGGGGTTCGCCTGCCGGGGCCTGGCGCAGCAGTGCGCGGACGCGGGCGAGGAACTCCTGGATGCCGAACGGCTTGGTCACGTAATCGTTGGCGCCGTTGTCCAGCGCCTCGACCTTCTGCGCTTCGCTGGCCCGCACCGAGAGCACCAGTACCGGCACCGTCGACCACTGGCGAAACTCGCGCAGCACGTGCTGGCCGTCCATATCTGGCAGGCCCAGGTCGAGCACCAGCAAATCGGGCTTATTCAGCGCCGCCAGGGCCAGGCCTTCGGTACCGGTGCCGGCTTCCAGCACCTTGTAGCCCTGGGAAGTCAGGCTGATGCGCAGGAATTTGCGGATCTGCGGTTCGTCATCGATGACCAAAAGGGTCGCGGTCTGGCTCATGGGGTCCATTCAAGGCAATCAGGTGAAAAGAGAATAACGCAGCGCCGCTCAGGCTTCATCGTCCATGCCCGGCTGAGGCTGCAACGGCAGGTGCAACGTGATGCAGGTGCCACGCCCGTCGAGGCCGTCGTCGACGCTGATTCGTCCACCGTGGGCGCCGACCATGCCCTGACAGATTGCCAGCCCCAGCCCGGTGCCCTGCCCACCCCGATCGCCGCGGGCGGCGGTGTAGAACATATCAAAGATTTTCTCCCGCTCTTCCTGAGGGATCCCCGGCCCTTCATCGGCGACGGCAAAAAACACTTCGCTGTCGGTCGTGCCGGCGCTCAGCAGCAACCGCCCGTGGGCCGGTGAAAATCGCGCGGCGTTCTCCAGTACGTTGACCAGGGCCTGCTCGATCAACGCCGCGTGGACATACAGCAAGGGCAACTCGGCAGGCACTTCGACGCCGACCGCCAGCGGTGCCAGCACCGCCCGCAGACGGTTCAGCGCGCTGCCGACGATATCGGCCGGCGCCACCCAGTCCCGCGCCAGCTTCAGGGCGCCGTGGCCGAGACGGGTCATGTCCAGCAGGTTCTGGATGTAGCGATCCAGCCGCTCGGCCTCATCGCGGGTGCCTTCGAGCAGTTCACGACGATCCGCCAGCGGGATCGCCTCCCCCAGCGCCAGCAGACTGTCGATGCTGCCGCGCATGGACGTCAGCGGCGTGCGCAAGTCGTGGGACACCGACGCCAGCAAGGCGCTGCGCAGTTGCTCGGTCTCGCCATGCAAGCGTGCCGCTTCCAGGTCCTGGGCCAATTGCGCCCGTGCCAGCGCCTGGGCCAGGGGCTGACTGAGGGCGGCCAGCAAGCGGCGTCGCTGGCCACTCAGCGGCTTGCCTTCGTTCGGGCACACGCCCAGCAGCGCCAGCGGCCCACCCTCCGCCGACAACGGCCACCACCACCAGCGCCCGGACGGCAGCGTCCCGGTGCCAGCCCCGGCCGGCTGATCGTGCTGCCAGGCCCAGTCGGCCGCCGCACGTTCGGCTTCGGTGAAGGTCAACGGCTCGCCGGTCTCGACCTTCCAACTGCCCTGGCTGTCGCGGTTAAGCAAGCAAAGCTGCAAATCGTGCAAGCTGTTGAGGTGCTGCGCGGCGGCGCTGACCACTGCCTGGCGGTCGGTGGCGGCAGTGAGTTTGCGCGACAGATCGAGCAACTCACCGGTTTCCTGCTGGGTATCACGCAGGGCCTGCAACTGGCGGCGCTGACGGGCCGCGAGGTTGCCGGTCAGGGCGGCCATCAGCAAGAAAAACACCAGCGTCAGCACATCTTCCTCACGCTGGATGGTGAGGGAAAAATTCGGCGGGATGAACAGAAAATCATAAGCCAGGAACGACAGCGCCGCGCAGGCCAACGCCGGGCCGAGGCTGCTGCGTACCGCTACCAGCAACACCGCCATCAGAAACACCAGGGAAATATTGGGCAACGCCAGCAACCCCGAAACGCCCCAGGCCAAGGCGCTGGCCGCCACGGTCGCCAGCAGCGCCAGCACATAGTCAAACCCCGTCTGCACCGCACTTGAACGCACGCGAGCGGGACGCGGTTGTTCATCGCTGTCCAGCACATTGATTTCCAGGCCCCGTGCATCGCGCAGCAGGCGTGAAGCGAGGCCGCCACCGAACAGCCGCCTGCGCAGGCGTGGCCGCGACTGCCCCACCAGCACCAACGTCGCGCGTCGCTCGGTGGCGTGCTGGATCAAGGTCTTGGCGACTTCGCCGGCCCGCAGCAGCACCACTTCCCCGCCGAGACGCTCAGCCAGTTGCTGAGCACTTTGCAGGTATTGGCGCGACGACTCGTCCCGCGCGCCACCGTTGTCCACATGCACCAGGCTCCACGGCAGATGTCGGCGCTGGGCAACGCGGCTGGCGTGGCGTACCAGACGTTCAGCCTGAACGTCACCGTCGACCCCCACCAGCAGTCGCCCGCGCACCGCCGGAGCGGCCTGGCCCAGTTGTCGATAACCCTGGGTAAGGTCGTTGTCGACCTGAGCCGCGGCGGTTTGCATGGCCAGTTCACGCAACGCGGTCAGGTTGGTCTGGGTGAAAAACGCATCGATTGCCGCCCGCGCCTGCTCCGGCACATAAACCTTGCCATCGCGCAGACGCTCCAGCAGCTCGCGCGATGGCAGGTCGATCAGCAGCAGTTCATCGGCCTCCTGCAAGACCCAGTCCGGGAGTGTCTCGCGAACCTGCACACCGGTGATGCCGCGGACCTGATCGTTGAGGCTTTCCAGATGCTGGACGTTGACGGTGGTGTAGACATCGATGCCGGCGGCGAGGAGGTCCTGAATGTCTTGCCAGCGCTTGGCGTGGCGGCTGCCGGGGGCGTTGCTGTGGGCCAGTTCGTCCACCAGCACCAGGGCCGGCCGGGCCGCGAGCAAGCCGTCGAGGTCCATCTCTTCGAGCATCACCCCGCGATACTCCGAACGCACCAACGGTTGCTGCACCAGGCCGCCCAGCAGCGCTTCGGTTTCGGCACGACCGTGGGTTTCCACCACACCGGCGACAACTTTCACGCCTTGGCGCAGTTGAGTGTGGGCTGCTTGCAGCATGGCGAAGGTCTTGCCGACACCGGGCGCCGCGCCAAGGAAAACCTTGAGCCGGCCACGGTCGTTGCGGGGCAGATTGGCTAACAGTGCGTCGGCGCGGCCGGAGTCGCTCATGCTGGGGGATCTCTTGTTTCGAATATGTTCAATCACCCTGTGGGAGCAAAGCTTGCTCGCGATGAACGATAACGCGGTTCTGCCGTTGAACCGTGTCGTCCTGATCGCGAGCAAGCTTTGCTCCCACAGGCTCTACTTCCACAGGTTTACAGTTTTTCCAGGGCCAGATTCAACGCCAGCACATTCACCACCGGCGGCCCCACCAGGGGTTGCTCGATGTGGGCATCGAGCAATTGCTGCACCGTCGAAACCGGCAGGTTACGCGCCGCGGCGACACGCGCCAGTTGATAGGCAATCGCGGCCGGTGGCAAGTGCGGGTCCAACCCGCTGCCGGAGGTGGTCAACAGCGCCAGCGGTACCGGGCCCTGACCGGGCACTTGCAGTTTGCCGGCGTCTTCGATCACCCGCGTCGCCAGGGCCGGGTTGCTCGGAGAATAGTTGCTGGCGCCGCTGGCTACCGTGGCGAAGGCCCCGGCCGATGGCCGTGGATGAAACCAGGCATCGCCAGTGAAATCCTGGGCAATCAACGTCGAGCCACGAACCTTGCCGGCGGCATCGACGATCAGGCTGCCGTTGGCCTGGGAGGGAAAGGCGACTTGCGCCACGCCAGTGACCAGCAGTGGGTAAGCGACGCCGGTGATCAGGGTCATCAGCAATAGCAGGCTCAAGGCCGGACGAATTAATGTGAACATCCAAATTTCCTCAGTTGAAAACACATCTGTGGCGAGGGGATAAATCCCCTCGCAACAACGTCAAAAGTTGGTGTCGTTAACAGGCTCAAACCAGCCCCAACGCCGTCAGCAACATGTCGATCGCCTTGATCCCCACGAACGGCACCACGATCCCACCCAGGCCATAGATCAACAGATTGCGCCGCAACAGCGCCGCCGCGCTCGCCGCTTGCACCCGGACGCCACGCAAAGCCAGGGGGATCAGCACCACAATGATCAAAGCGTTGAAGACGATGGCCGAGAGGATCGCGCTCTGCGGGCTGCTCAGGTGCATCACGTTCAACACCCCGAGCTGTGGATAGATCGAGGCGAACAGCGCCGGCAGGATCGCGAAGTACTTGGCGATGTCATTGGCGATGGAAAACGTCGTCAGCGCGCCACGGGTCACCAGCAACTCCTTGCCGATCTGCACCACGTCCAGCAACTTGGTCGGGTCGCTGTCGAGGTCGACCATGTTGGCCGCCTCCCGCGCCGCTTGCGTGCCGTCGTTCATCGCCATGCCGACATCCGCCTGAGCCAGGGCCGGAGCGTCGTTGGCGCCGTCGCCGCACATCGCTACCAGCCGACCGTCGTTCTGCTCATGACGGATGCGCGCCAGTTTTTTCTCCGGCGTGGCCTCGGCCAGCACGTCATCGACACCCGCCTCGGCAGCAATCGCAGCGGCGGTCAGCGGGTTGTCGCCGGTGACCATCACGGTACGGATCCCCAGCTTGCGCAGCTCGGCGAAACGCTCGCGGATACCGGGCTTGACCACATCCTTCAGATGAATGGCACCCAACAGTTTGCCGTCAACACAGACCAACAATGGCGTACCGCCGCTTTGGGCAATCTTGTCGACCTCCCGGGCCAACGCTGGCGGCAACTCGGTTTTTGCCAGGCCGATAAAGCTCAGCAGCGAATCCACGGCGCCCTTGCGGTAAATGCGCCCCTGATAATCGACACCCGACAACCGGGTTTCAGCACTGAACGGTACGGCGGTCAACGCCTCATGGCTTGGTTCGGGTTGCGCATGCAAGCCTCGCAGGTACTCGACGATAGACTTGCCCTCAGCCGTGTCGTCGGCCAGCGAAGCGAACAGCGCGCCTTCGGCCAGCTCTTTGGTGCTCACACCAGGGGCGGTATAGACCGCTGCACAGCGACGATTGCCAAAGGTGATGGTGCCGGTCTTGTCCAGCATCAACACATGCACGTCCCCCGCCGCCTCTACCGCGCGGCCGGACTTGGCGATCACGTTCAGGCGCACCAGCCGATCCATCCCGGCAATGCCGATGGCCGACAGCAGCCCGCCGATGGTGGTGGGAATCAACGTCACCAACAGCGCCACCAGAAACACCAGCGGCAGGTTGCCGTTGGCGAAATGGGCGAACGGTTGCAGCGTCACCACCACCAGCAGGAAGATCAGCGTCAGGCCGATCAGCAGGATATCCAGCGCCACTTCATTCGGGGTTTTCTGGCGCTTGGCGCCTTCGACCAACGCGATCATGCGGTCCAGGGTGGACTCGCCAGGGTTGCTGGTGATGCGTATCAGCAACCAGTCGGAGACCAGCCGCGTATTGCCGGTGACGGCCGAGCGATCCCCGCCGGATTCGCGGATGACCGGTGCCGACTCGCCAGTGATCGCCGCCTCGTTGACCGCAGCGATGCCTTCGATCACTTCACCGTCGCCGGGGATCATCTCCCCGGCTGCGACGCGCACCACATCGCCTTTGCGCAAACGGGTAGCGGGGACATCTTCAAAACCGTCGGCGGTCTGGCGACGTGCGCTCAGCCCTTCGCTGCCGGCCTTGAGACTGTCAGCCCGGGCCTTGCCGCGCCCCTCGGCCAAGGCTTCGGCGAAGTTGGCGAACAGCACGGTGAACCACAGCCACAGGGCGATCTGCGCGGCAACAAAGGTCGGCACGGCGTTGTCAGGAATGAAGCACAATACCGTGGTGAGGATCGCGGTCAACTCCACCACCAGCATCACCGGGGCGCGGTGCAATTGGCGCGGGTCGAGCTTGACGAAGGCTTGTACCAGGGCTGGCCGCCACAGGGCGGAGATGGCGGTTTTCGGTTGCTCCGGCGCCTTGGCGACGACGGTTTTGCTCATCGGCATATTCATCTTCATATCCCTCAGAAGCCCAGGCTCAGGTGTTCGGCGATCGGGCCCAGGGCCAGGGTCGGCAGGAAGGTCAGGCCGCCCACCAGCAGGATGGTCACGGTCAACAAGGTCACAAACAACGGACCGTGGGTGGGAAAGCTGTTCTGGCCGATCGGCGCGGTTTTCTTCAGCGCCAGGCTGCCGGCCAACGCCAGCACCGGTAGGATGTAGCCAAAACGACCGATCAACATGCCCAGGCCCAGCATCAGGTTGTGGAAGGGCGTGTTGGCGCCGAAACCTGCGAAGGCCGAACCGTTGTTCGCCCCCGCCGAGGTATAGGCGTACAGCAACTGGCTGAAACCATGGGCGCCAGGGTTACTCACCGCTGCGACCGGCCCGGGCAGGCTCGCGGCGATAGCACCGAGTACCAGCACGCTCACGGGCATCACCAGCAGGGTTACCACCAGCAGTTGTACTTCCCTGGCCCCGAGCTTCTTGCCCAGGTATTCCGGGGTGCGGCCAATCATCAACCCGGCCAGGAACACCGCAATCAGCACGTTCAGCAACATCCCGTAGAGACCGGCGCCGACGCCGCCGAAGATCACTTCGCCGACCATCATGTTCACCAGCGAGACCATGCCGCTGAGCGGGTTGAGGCTATCGTGCATGCCGTTGACCGAGCCATTGGACGCCGCCGTGGTGGTCACCGACCACAGCACCGTGGCGGTGGTGCCAAAGCGAGCCTCCTTGCCCTCCAGTGGCGCGGTCTGCTCCACAGCGGCGTTGTTCAGCGCCGGGTTGGGCTGGGATTCGGCCCACAGTGACGTGACGCCGCCGAGCAAAAACAGCACAAGCATGCAGGCGATGATCGCCCGGCTCTGGCGCAGGTCCTTGACGTAATGACCGAAGGTGAACACCAGCGCGGCGGGGATCAGGATGATCGACGCGACTTCAAACAGATTGCTCCAGGCCGTCGGGTTCTCGAACGGGTGCGCCGAGTTGACGCCGAAGAAACCGCCGCCGTTGGTGCCCAGTTGCTTGATCGCGATCTGGCTGGCGGCCGGACCCAATGGGATCACCTGATCCACGCCCTGCATCGTCACCCCGTGCACATAATGCGCGAAAGTTTGCGGCACGCCCTGCCACACCAGGAACAGCGCCAGCAGCAGGCACAGAGGCAACAGCCCGTAGAGGGTGGCACGGGTCATGTCGACCCAGAAGTTACCCAGCGTTGCGGTGGATTTGCGCCCGATCCCGCGACACAGCGCCACCAGCACGGCCAGGCCGGTGGCGGCACTGACGAAGTTCTGCACCGTCAGGCCGATCATCTGGCTCAGGTAGCTCAGGGACGCTTCGCCGCTGTAGGACTGCCAGTTGGTGTTGGTCATGAAACTGACGGCAGTGTTGAAGGCCTGGGTCCACTCCATGCCCGGCACTTTCTCAGTGTTGAGAGGCAAATGGCCCTGCAACAGCAGGATTGCGAACAACAGCGAAAAACCCGCCAGGTTGAAGGCGAGCAAGGCCAGGGTGTATTTCTGCCAACTCTGCTCAACAGCGGGATCGACCCCTGCCAGGCGATAGCAACCACGCTCCAGCGGGCCAAGAATGGGTGAAAGCCAAGTGCGCTGGCCTTCCATCACCCGGTAGTAAAAACGCCCCAGAAATGGGGCCGGAATCAGCACCAACGCGAAAAAGGCGAGGATCAGCCCGTAGTCATAACCGTGCATAGCCGCTCCTAGTTCCGATCCGCGCGCAACAGCGCGACCAGTAGATAAATGAACAGCGCCACTGCCAGCAGCAGCGACACCCCGTCCAGAAGGCTCATGGGATTTCTCCGTGGTACGGCGTCGTGCCGTGTGTGGAGTGATTGTCGGCAGGGAGGCTGTAAAGGAACGAGATCTAAGGGGGGCTTGGGTGATAAAGAATGTGTAAAGAATGGTTTTTTCGGCTAACTGGGATGGCCTCATCGCGAGCAAGCTCGCTCCCACATTTGACCTGTTGTGAATAGAAAGTCTGTGGCCACTGAAGATCCCCCGTGGGAGCGAGCTTGCTCGCGATGAGGCCAGCCCAGCCACTGATGCCCTGAACTGGAGCACAAAACCGAGCGATCCGGCAGCGAACATCCCCGATACGACACGATTTCAGCCTTTACGACGGCTCCCGCTACCCTGGCACGCCCACTGCAATGCCCCCTTCCAGCGCTTTTGCTATAGATCAAAGGGGAGCCACCGATGAACACACAACTCAAACCGACCCTGGGCACCCTGCATTTATGGGGCATCGCCGTCGGCTTAGTAATTTCCGGCGAGTATTTCGGCTGGAGCTACGGCTGGGGCGTTGCCGGGACGCTGGGCTTTCTGGTGACATCGTTCATGGTCGCGGCCATGTACACCTGCTTCATCTTCAGTTTCACCGAACTGACTACCGCCATTCCTCATGCCGGCGGACCGTTTGCCTACAGCCGTCGCGCCTTCGGCGAGAAAGGCGGCTTGATCGCCGGGCTGGCGACACTGATTGAATTCGTCTTCGCCCCACCGGCCATTGCCCTGGCCATCGGCGCCTACCTGAACGTGCAGTTCCCGGCCCTGGACCCGAAACACGCGGCGGTCGGTGCCTACATCGTGTTCATGGGCCTGAACATCCTCGGGGTGAAACTGGCGGCGACGTTCGAGCTGATCGTCTGCGTATTGGCGGTGGCCGAACTGCTGGTGTTCATGGGCGTCGTGGCCCCGGCGTTCAGTTTCAGTAACTTTGCCTTGAACGGCTGGGCCGGCTCCGATGTGTTCGGCGCGCCGGCGATTGCGGGGATGTTCGCGGCAATTCCCTTCGCCATCTGGTTCTTCCTGGCTATCGAAGGCGCTGCGATGGCCGCTGAAGAAGCCAAGGACCCAAAACGTACGATTCCCAAGGCCTACATCAGCGGCATCCTGACCCTGGTGGTCCTGGCCATGGGCGTGATGTTCTTCGCCGGCGGTGTTGGCGACTGGCGCACGCTGTCGAACATCAACGATCCGCTGCCCCAAGCCATGAAAACCGTGGTTGGCGAAAGCTCCGGCTGGTTGCACATGCTGGTATGGATCGGCCTGTTCGGCCTGGTGGCGAGTTTCCACGGCATCATCCTTGGTTACTCGCGGCAATTCTTCGCCCTGGCCCGCGCCGGCTACCTGCCCGCCTCCCTCGCCAAACTGTCCCGCTTCCAGACCCCGCACCGGGCCATCATCGCCGGCGGGCTGATCGGCATCGCGGCGATCTACAGCGACGGTTTGATCAACCTCGGCGGCATGACCCTGACGGCGGCGATGATCACCATGGCCGTGTTCGGCGCCATCGTCATGTACATCATGAGCATGCTCAGCCTGTTCAAATTGCGTAAAACCGAACCCAACCTGGAACGCACCTTCCGGGCGCCGGGTTATCCGCTTGTACCCGGCATCGCCTTGGTATTGGCCGTGGTGTGCCTGGCGGCAATGGCTTGGTTCAACGCGCTGATCGGGCTGATCTTCCTCGGTTTCATGGCGGTAGGTTTCCTGTATTTCATGCTCACCGCACAGCTACGCGCCGATGCCCCGGCCGATGCGATGCTCACCGGGCTTTAAGGTGAACCCGGCGCAACGGGCGTAGTATGGAACCACTGCGAACAACCTTCGCTCATAAGTGGTAGGGGCGATGGACCGGCGAAATGTTCGTTCGTCCATCGCCCCCTCAAGGAGAGCCCTATGCCCTGGTATGCCTGGTTGATTCTGATTGTTGCAATCGGCTCGATCGTTGGTGGTTTGATGATGCTGCGCGACACCGCCAACAAGGTTGAGCTGACCGATGAACAGCGTAAGCGTGTTGCCGAGCGCAATGCGGAGATGGATGCGAAGGAGGCCAAGGATCGCTGATTGCTGACCTGCCCAACACTTTTGTGGCGAGGAGATTTATCCCCCGCCACAAGGGTCTGCACATAGACAGCCCGCGCAGCGTTACTTCTCCCAATCCGCCTTGGCAATGTGCAACCCATGCAACCCCTTGTACGCCGCCCGCTCAGGCTGGCTCCAGCCTTCCAGCAATGAATCCTCCAACCGATAGATCTCCACCCCCAGCGGACGACAGACACTGAGTGGATCCTGCGCATCCGGCCCCCACATCGCCAACGACAAGTCCCCGCCGGGGCAAGTAGACAAAGCACACAGCAAATCGATCTCGGCAAAAAACTCCAGGTAATCACCTTTCTGTGCCGGGCAAGCCTTCATGAAGTACATGTCGTCATGATTGAGCCCGGTGCACTGGAAAATATTCAATACGTCGTGCACATCGAACTCCGTCAAGCCATGGGGCAACACCGCACGGGTCAGGTTCGAGTGGCAGTGATGGTGGAAGTCCTCGCCGGTGAGCATCTTGTTCACGTAGGGGTCACAGCGGGTCCCCAGCAAATCGTGCAACCGCCCGCCATGCTCATCAATTCCGTAGCCAGCGAGGCTGTCATCAGTGATCGTCACCAATGGCCTGAGGAATGGCAGGTTCGACCACAACCGATCATAGGTGCTGACGTGGGCGCCCTGAAGCTGACGCGTGCGCGCCGCCCACAGGCGCTCCCGCGGATCGTGGGCGTTCCAGACGTTGAAGTCGCCCACCTGCGGGCCTACAGGTGTCGTGACACGAAACACATGCCCAGCCGGCACATGCCACGCCCTCCCCGTGCGGATTGGCACTTCGAACTGTTCGATCAGTGTGCGCTGGCCCTGCTCGGCACGGATGCGGTCGTAGAAGGGTTTGTCCACCTGCAGGGCTGAGCCTTTGCTGACCTGGTAGGCGGCTGGGTAGTCTTTGTACATGGCGCGGATCCTTGATCAGTGGTGGATCGATGGGGTCAGGAACTGCAGAAGCTGTTGCTCGGAATCGTCGAGATAAAGACTCATCGCTTCATAGGCCGCGCCCTTGTCGCCTTCGGCCAGCCAGTCATGAATGTCGCGATCCCGGGATAACCACGG
Source organism: Pseudomonas viciae (assembly GCF_004786035.1). NCBI lineage: Bacteria > Pseudomonadati > Pseudomonadota > Gammaproteobacteria > Pseudomonadales > Pseudomonadaceae > Pseudomonas > Pseudomonas viciae. The sequence goes on along the minus strand of NZ_CP035088.1, from coordinate 1,868,283 downwards.
TGCCTGGAAGCGCGGTTCATCGGGCGCGGCGCAAAACACCAGGCGTAATTGCGCAACTACGTTGGTGAAAAACTCATTGAGTAACGGGCTGCCCATCAACCCAACGACGTGTTGATGGAACGCCAAGCCATGAGTACCGACCGCACGCCAGTCCTCACGCTCCCGAGCCAGCTCGGCTGCCTCGAGGGCTTCGAGCATTCGGTCGGATTGATACTCACGCAGAGGCTGACTGCCTAGGATGGCTTGGAGCTCCAGAGTGCGACGGACCTTGAACAAGTCTTGCACATCACCAACGTTCAACCTGCGGACCATCACCCCCTTGTTACGCACATAACGAGTCAACCCCTCCTGCCCCAGACGATGCAACGCCTCACGAATGGTATTGCGTGAAACGTTGTAGGCCGACACCAGGTCGCTTTCCACCAAGGCCATGCCGGGCAGCAAGCGACCGCCGATGATGTCGGCACGTAGTTCGAGGGTGATGTGGTCGGCTAATGAGAGTTCGCTGTTCATGGTCGGGGGCTCGAGATTGTTCAACAATCGTTTGGCAATGAGTAATCACGATTTGTGCCATATCGGCATGCCAATATCCCGAAACTGGATCCCCGCCACAATCGTTGCCGTAGTTTTCCATCCGCCAGAACGCAAAAGGCCAGTCATCTCGACCGGCCTTCCTCACTATCTCGCCTCAGTTCACTTCCAGCTTGTCACGATTCCTGTCCAGAAGCGCCTTGCCAATCCCCTTGACCTCCAGCAATTCCTCCACCGACGAGAAGGCCCCATTACTCTCACGGTACGCAACAATCGCCTTGGCCTTGGCCTCACCTATCCCCGCCAACTCGCGTTGCAGCGTAGCGGCATCTGCCCCGTTAAGATCCACCTTGGCGCCCTGCGGCTTTGCCGATACTTCCGTTGCCGGAGGCGCAACTGCCGTCTCGATTTTGACCGTAGGCGCAGCGATAACCGCTATAGAGGCGCTGGTCAGAAGGGCAAAAAGCAGAGAGTAGAAATAGCCTGTACGCATAAGTGACGCTCCATGACATCGTTGAGAGAGAAGCAGCTTTTCCGAAGCTGCCTCTCAAACTTAGGCGATGATGAATCACTGTCAAAAATGTGTACGTTACAGTATGTGTAACAATCAGGGATCAAGGCGGCGCTGCTGATAGATCCAGTCGACAATCTCCCCGTCCGGGGCGTAGCCGCTGACCGTGTTCCTAAGCAACTGGCGGACTCTGGCGTAATCATCGTGCTCAATGGCAGCGAGCAGCTCCGACAGGCTGGCCTTGAGCACATCCCAAGGCAGATGATCTTCGTTGGCACTCATGATCATCGGGTGCTGGGTCGCAACGACGTTGTCGCCAATCAGCAACTCCTCGTAAAGCTTCTCGCCTGGACGCAGGCCCGTGAACTTGATCGAGATGTCGCCGTGGGGATTTTTCTCCGAGCGGATACTCAAACCAGACAAATGAATCATTTTTTCCGCCAGCTCGACAATCCTTACCGGCTCGCCCATATCCAGCACAAACACGTCCCCGCCCAAGCCCATGGAGCCTGCCTGAATCACCAGCTGAGCAGCTTCGGGAATGGTCATGAAATAGCGCGTGATCTTCGGATGGGTGACGGTCAGTGGCCCACCGGACTTGATCTGTTTATGGAACAGCGGAATAACCGACCCGGACGAGCCCAGTACGTTGCCGAACCGGACCATCGTAAAACGGGTTTTATTAACGCGGGATACGTTGGCTTTGTCGCCAAACAGCACGGGCGCCAGCTCGCGACTGAGGGCCTGTAAGGTCAGTTCAGCGAGTCGCTTGGTGCTGCCCATTACATTGGTCGGGCGCACAGCCTTGTCTGTGGAGATCAAGACGAAGTTGGACACACCTGCCTGCAACGCAGCCTGCGCGGTATTCAACGTTCCAATCACATTGTTCAGGATACCTTCGGCGATGTTGTGTTCAACCATCGGAACATGTTTATAGGCGGCGGCATGATAGACCGTGTCGACATTCCAGGTTTTCATCACGTCCAGCAACTTGTCCTGATCCCTTACGGACCCCAGGATAGGCAACAACCGAACAGATAACGACTCTCGAACTATACGAGGCTCAAGTTCTGACAAGATGCTATATAGATTGAATTCGCTATGCTCGAAAAGCAGCAGCGTTGTTGGCTTTAGCGTCAGGATTTGCCGACAAAGTTCAGAGCCGATGGATCCCCCGGCCCCGGTCACTAGAACGGCCTGTCCTGTGATGCAATGTTTAAGCAAATCGGCTTGAGCTGGCACTGCATCGCGCCCGAGGAGGTCCGCGATATCGACTTCCTGAATATCATCGACCTTGACCCGGCCGCTGGCCAGATCCATGAAGCCCGGGACGCTGCGCACATGCAGCGGGAACCTTTCAAGCAGCGTCAATATCTCTCGACGACGGCCTCGGGATGAAGAAGGTACCGCCAGCAGAATTTCCTGCGCACCAGTTGCATCAATCATCTTTTGGATATGTTTGGGCTGGTAGACCTGTAACCCTGCAATAACGCGGTCAGCGATGCTGCGGTCATCGTCAATGAACGCGACCGGACGCATCACCCGCCCCATACGCAATGCGGCCACGAGTTGGTTACCTGCGGCCCCGGCACCATAAATAGCAACCTTGGGCAGGCCATCGTCACGATTGGTAAACGGGACATGCTGGGCTGCGGTAAACCAGTCGCCGAGGAAATATTGCCGCATCACCAGGCGCAAGCCACCAATCATGATGAGGCTCAGCCACCAATAGTTGAATATGATCGAGCGAGGTACCACGGTTTTATGGTTGCTGTACCAGTACACCACGAGCGCCAGTAACAAAGCGGAGAGGCTCACCGCCTTGCAGATGGTGATCAACGCGTCGTTACCGAAATAACGCATGACGGCGCGATACATGCCAAAGCGAATGAAAATCGGAATGGCAACCAGTGGGGCCGATGCGAAAAGCCAAAGATGTGTTGCGATAGGGCTGGCCAATACCTCGACCCCCAGTCGAACAATGAACGCCAGCCACAGGGCAATCCAGACCAATATGATATCTGTCGCCACTTGGATCGCGCGTTTATGGCGTCTTGGCAATCCCAACAAAGCGGCTCTTAACTTATCTATAAACCCTTCACGCACCTTGACCCGCTCCTAAACAAATCCATTCCTGATGCACGCGGTCACATCATCAATGTGGGAAAAACGGAAGCCGGAAACCTTACCCTGAAATCAGGCGCTCTCAAGCCCGCCAGCATGAAACCTATGGGCCAGCAGCACCAACGGCACGTAAGCCACTATCAAAGCCAACGCGCCATCCAGCTGCCACAACACGACACATGCCGCCAGAGGCAACAACCAGAACAAATTGATTGCAGCCACCGCCAGCGTCACCGGCAGATGCCGACCATACTGACGCGAAGCAAACTGATAGGCATGGCTGCGATGAGCCTCATAGACCTTGTCGCCTCGTATCAGGCGCCGAAGCAAAGTGACAGTTGCATCGACGATAAAGACACCCAGCAGAATAAGCCAGGCCCAGAACAAGTCCTGAGATACCCAAGCTACCTGCAGAGAGATAACCCCAAGAGCTATACCCAAGAAACCACTGCCCGCATCCCCCATGAAAATCTTCGCGGGCGGGAAATTCCAAAACAGAAAACCCAGCACTGCAGCCGCCAGCATCAGCGGTGGCCAGACCAGATCAGTGAAGCCCGTCAGCACATAGAGCAGGCTTGCGCTCAAGCATGCCAGCAACGCTTCTACACTGGCGATACCGTCAATACCGTCCATGAAGTTATATAAGTTTAGAATCCAGACCAGGTAAAAAGCCGCGAGGACATGCCCAAGCCAAGATAAATCGAAGCTCACACCAAACAGTCTCAAGGGCGCCAAACCCTTTAGCCATAACAATGCCCAAACAGCCGCACTAAAATGCCCAAGCAGTCGCCACCGCGCGGCAATATGCCCATGGTCATCCATGAACCCAACGATGGCGACCAATGCACCTGCACCACCCAACGCTACGGCGTATTCGAGCGGAACCAAGCCCAGTTGACCCAGCAAAGCCAACGTCAGCAGGAACGCCACGACAATGGAGACACCGCCGCCTCTGGGCGTCGGGATACTATGCGAGCTGCGTGCGTTGGGAACGTCAATGATGCTACGCGCCATGGCGTAGCGTCGCAGCGCCGCTGTCAAGAACAGCGAAACCGTCGCGACAGAGACAAATAACCAGAAGTACATCATTTCGTTGGGTTCATCCTGAAGTGCCGCGCTGTCTTGTCCAGTGCGTCATCGACGCTCACGGGAGGGGTCCAATTCAAGAGTGCCCGGGTCTTTTCGATATCGACTTGCAGAGAACCACACAAACGCTGAGACAATGTGGCTTTACCCAACGCCTTGGCACCACACTCCAGGATCCAGCTGGGAACTGGAATAAGTCGAGCAGGCTTACCCAGCGAGCGGGCCATACGACTAAGTAACGCCGTGGTGGACAGGTCCTCCCCATCACTAACCAGAAACGTCTGATTCGCCGCTTGCGGGTGATCGATGCATATCACGATCAGGTCGACTAAATTGTCGATGCTCACCAGACTGCGGCGATTATTAATCGCACCGAATGGCAAAGGTACGCCTTTGTCCAACCAACGCATCATGCTCAAAAAGTTAGCCTTCACCCCCGGCCCATATACCAAGACAGGGCGGATAATGACCACTTCCATTCCCGTCATCTGCGCGATCTGCTTCAGGCTTTGCTCCGCCTCGCTCTTGGAAATGCCATAGGGGTCCGCAGGCGCAGGTACATCAGCAGCGGTGTAAGGATTGCCAGGCAATGTACCTTCACCATTGACTTTGATAGAGCTGATAAAAATAAAACGACGCACGTTGGCCGCAGCTGCCTGCCTTGCAAAATTGATCGTTCCTTCCACATTGACCCGCCGAAAGGCGCCAAGTGGGTCAGCTTCGGTATCATTCATCACATGCACACGAGCACCGCAATGAATAACGGTATCCACGTTGAGCAGGTGTGGTTGCCATTGGGTTTGCGGAGAAAATGTTTCGATCCGCGCAATGCTGACGGGCGCCGATAAACGCCCTTCACCGCGAACGACTGCGATTACAGACTTCTCACCGTCTGCTTGCAGTCGTTCGATTACCGCCCCACCTACAAACCCACTCGCTCCAGTCACCAGGATATTGTGCTTCATCGGTGGCTCACCTTGCGTAGCGTGGCTTTTCTGAAGAGGTCTTCCAAACGCGCCAGTAATTGCTTTTTGGAATAATGCTGAAGGTAATAGTCACGACCGTTTTCACCCATGACTTTACGTTGGGATGGGGAAGTATCAGCCAGGGCTTGAGTGATGCGCGCCAAGCCTTTGGCATCGCCCGACGCACAAGTAAAGCCAGCACCTGACTCGTTGATTACGCGCGCGGCTTCACCATTGATCATACCCAGCAGAGGTTTGCCTGAGGCTAGATAAGCTTGAACTTTGCCGGGTATGGTTTTTTCAAACACATCGTTGGTCTTCAACGAAACCAACAAAGCATCAGCATTCGCGAACAAGGTCGGCATAGCCTGCAGCGGATGTCTACCGAGGAGCAAAACATTATCCAAGCCACGTGCGCTCACCTGCTGACTCAGCCATTTACTCATCCGGCCATCCCCCACGATGGCCCAACGCACCGCGACTTTCCCACGCAATTGTTCTGCGGCATCCAGCACGGCAGGAAAATCCTGTGCCTCGCCCAAATTACCCGCAAAAACCACGGTAAATACCGACTCATCGCGCGCGAGTATCGAGACCGAGTGATCCGAAGGCCCGGAAAAGTCGTCTTCAGCCCAACTGGGGAAGTAGATCAGGCGTTGCGGATCTATAGGCCGAGTGCAGTAACCTCTAACGTTCTCAAAAAAACCACTTGATTGCAGTAGAAGGTAGTCAGCGCGGTTATAGATTCGCGACACCATTCGGCCAACCAAGGACAGCAGCGCCGGTTTCTTCAGAACGCCCACCGCTCTCAATGTTTCCGGCCACAAATCCAGTACCCAAATGAAAACGGGAGTTTTCTTCAAGCGACCGATCACCAAGGCCGGGATAGCCGCCATGATAGGCGACACTGCATAGACGAAGATCGCATCGAAAGCACGCCCGCGAAGCGCATAAGCGCCGACGGTGGAAGCGCTGGTAAAAAAACTAAGATAGTTGAAAACCAACTGAATACTGCGTTTCCCGCGCGGAGCCATGGGGACCCTGACGATACGCGCACCATAATATTCGACGAACTGCTCAGGTGCGGACTTATGCGTCTCGAACTCCTTCCCTTCCGGATAATTAGGCACTCCAGTGAGCACCGTAACCGAATGCCCTTTTTCAGTAAAATCACGCACCAGATCGTTGATGCGCATGTTTTCCGGCCAGAAGTATTGCGTGACCACCAAAATACTTAGCTTACTCTCAGGCATATTCAAGGCTCGACTCAGTACCGTTTCCACACAACACGGTTCACGTAGTCGGTATAGCTGTGCACAATCCTGGCTACTTTCTCGGAAACGTTAGGCATGCTGTAGTCCGCCACCAGACGCAAGCTGCGCTCGGTGCCTGATAGTTGCGATTGGAGAATATTCAGTGCTTGCAGGACTCGCTCAACCTCCAAACCAACCATCATCACCGCTGCCTCCTCCATACCTTCTGGTCGCTCATGGGCTTCACGCAGATTCAAAGCTGGAAAGTTGAGAATGGAGGACTCTTCATTGATGGTACCGCTGTCAGACAATACCGCACGAGACTCTAGTTGCAGCTTGTTGTAATCCATAAACCCCAACGGCTTCAGCAGTCGGACATTTTCATGGAACACGATGCCCATGGCATCGACACGCTTTTGGGTACGCGGATGTGTGGAAACGATAACGGGCTGGCCAAATGTGCTGGCAACCGTGTTGAGCACCTCGACCAACTTCAGGAAATTTTTGTCCGAATCGACATTCTCTTCACGGTGTGCACTGACTAAAAAGAACTTGCCCGCTTCCAAATCAAGTCGCGTTAAAACATCCGACGCCAAAATGCTATCGCGGTAATAACCAAGCACCTCGAACATCGGACTGCCGGTCTTAATCACACGATCGGCGGGCAAGCCCTCACTGAGCAAATAGTCGCGGGCAATTGAGCTATAGGTCAGATTGATGTCAGCTGTGTGGTCAACGATGCGTCGGTTGATCTCTTCAGGGACGCGCATGTCAAAACAACGGTTTCCGGCTTCCATATGGAACGTGGGGATTTTACGCCGTTTGGCGGGAATCACTGCCATGCAACTATTAGTGTCACCTAACACCAGCAAGGCCTCAGGTTGAATAGTCGCCAACACCCGGTCCACGGCGATGATCACATTGCCAATGGTTTCTGCGCCGGTGCTGCCAGCAGCATTCAAGAAGTAGTCGGGCTTGCGGATACCCAAGTCCTGGAAAAAAATCTCGTTCAACTCATAGTCGTAATTCTGACCGGTGTGCACGAGTACATGCTCACAGTACTTATCCAATGCCGCCATGACCCGCGATAAACGGATGATTTCAGGACGAGTACCCACCACGGTGACAACTTTCAACTTCTTCAATACAGTATTCATGACCAATCCCTCAGGCCTGGGTAACAACAGGCATGGCGTACGTGTCTGGCCGCTCACGATCAAAAATTTCGTTAGCCCACAGCATTACGATCATTTCAGTTTCGCCAATGTTGGTGATGTCATGACTCCAACCGGGCACGGTTTCCACGATCTTGGGCGTTTCACCATCAGTGAAGAGTTCATAGAACTCTCCGCTGACGATGTGCCGGAAACGGAAGCAGGCCTGACCTTTAATAACCAGGAACTTTTCGGTTTTGCTGTGATGGTAATGCCCTCCCCGTGTGATACCCGGGTGGGCCGTGAAGTAGGAGAACTGACCGGAGTCCGGGGTCTTGAGCATTTCAACGAAGACGCCTCGCGCATCACCATGCTTGGGCACTTCGTAGGTGAAAACTGCCGGGGTAAAATAGCTCAGATAAGTGGAGTACAAAGCACGGACCAACCCCGTCCCAACCCGTTCGGTGATCAGGGTGTCGCGGCTTTGCTTGAACGCCTGCAGTTGATCGACTAACGCTCCCACCGTTGTGGCATAGACCGGTTGCACATCCAGATAGGGACCTTCTGCGAGGCCACCATCCATCACGTCGATAAAGCTCTGGATGACATCGTCGATATAAACCAACTGTAGTGGCGCAGCGGGATCATTAACGGTAATCGGTAGGTCTCGAACCAGATTATGGCAGAACGTCGCTACAGCCGAATTATAGTCAGGTCGTGCCCATTTTCCGAAAACGTTGGGCAAACGATAAAGGTAAACTGGTGAGCCTTGCTGTTTTGATAGATCAAGCAAAACTTGCTCAGCGTCCCGTTTACTCGTCCCATAAGGATTATCGACCTGCGCCTGTATGGATGAGGTGTAAATCACAGGTATCGATCGACCGGTGGCCTTGATGGCGGCACACAATGTTGCAGTGAGGCCGGTATTTCCCTCTCCGAACTCCTGAACATTCTGGGGTCGATTGACCCCGGCCAAATGAAACACAAAGTCCACACCCTCCAACATCGACAACAGAGTGGACGGCGCATCCTCGCGACCAAATCGAACGATCTGAACGTCGTGGCGTTCATGCAGGTAGGCTGTAAGGTTCTTGCCGACAAAGCCATTGGCCCCGGTAATAAGAACTTTCATGCCCCTCACTCCTCTGGAGTGGCATGCTCGCCACGCTGAATGGCCTGCATGAAATCCAGCTTCAGCAACAGGCGTTGCATACCATCGACGTCCAAACGCTCAGTGTTATGTGAGTTGTAATCCTCGGCACGCGAAATTCTCTCCTCACCTTGCTCCACAAATTTGCTGTAGTTCAAGTCGCGCAAATCAGGCGGGATTCGATAATAACCGCCACGGTCTTCGGCACACGCCATTTCTTCACGACTCAACAGGGCTTCGTACAGTTTTTCACCATGTCGGGTGCCGATCACCTGAATAGGGTGATCGGGCTTGCCCATCATATATGTCAAGGCTTTGGCGAGCGTATGTACTGTGGCGGCCGGTGCTTTTTGTACAAACAGATCACCATTTCGACCGTGCTCAAATGCGTAAAGAACCAAGTCCACGGCATCGGAAAGCGTCATCATGAAACGGGTCATGTTCGGGTCAGTGATTGACAATGGTTGTCCTTCACGTATTTGTTCGACAAATAGCGGAATGACCGAACCGCGGGACGCCATCACGTTGCCGTAACGCGTGCCGCAAATAACAGTAGTGGAGTCATCAAGGCCGCGGGACTTGGCCACCATGACTTTTTCCATCATGGCTTTGGATATGCCCATCGCATTGATCGGATAGACCGCCTTGTCGGTACTCAAACAGACAACACGTCTCACACCATTTTGGATGACGGCCTCGAGAAGGTTTTCCGTACCACAGATATTAGTCTTCACCGCCTCCATCGGATGAAACTCACACGAAGGAACCTGTTTCAGAGCAGCCGCATGGAATATATAGTCGACGCCACGACTGGCATTGAGAATACTTTGATAATCGCGCACATCGCCTATATAAAACTTGAGTTTGCTATTGGCATAACGCTTACGCATGTCATCTTGTTTTTTCTCATCGCGACTGAAAATGCGAATTTCTGCAATATCAGTGTGAAGGAACCGCTTTAATACAGCATTACCAAAAGACCCCGTTCCCCCTGTAATAAGGAGTTTTTTTGCCTTAAACACCGCTATAACCCCCACCCAACACTGCTGAATGCACGCTTTGGCCCGCCTCATCAAAACGCCATTTTATGTGCCGGGCCGGGTTACCAGCAACCACTGAAAATGCGGCAACATTTTTGGTTACCACCGAGCCGGCTGCGACGATTGCTCCATCGCCCACGGAAATGCCATTCAGAATGATCGCGCCATGGCCTATCCAGACATCTCTGCCCAGTATCGTCGGCAACCACTCCTCTCGGCCACCATCACGCATCATCACCCCTGGCCTGTCGAACGCATGATCGCCGCCTACGATGGCGACGTTATTGGCCAGCATGGAGTGGTTTCCAATGGTGATATCACCGTCCAGATAACTCCCAGCACCAATGTAGCAATGATCCCCCAATGTCACCTTTTTCGGAAATATGAACAGCCTGCGGCCTAACCTGGGCTGGCGGCCAACCGAACGAAACCGATAGCAAAAAAGTAGCTGTAATGCTGTGTACAACCTGACTATCAAGTACTTCATCACAAACCTAGCGCCCCCGTTGTTCATGCAGCCTGGCCGCAGCCATCCAATTGGCACTGTCGACCAACTTTTCGATGCTCAGCTCAAGGTTGTCCAAGGTGTAGGTCATAAGCCTCTCACCAAAATAGATCTCAGGAAAAAATGATCGCTCGTCACAGATGAGTATCGGCCCATGCCCCTGAACGTCGTAGAACGCCGTAGAGTTGACCGTTACGAAAATGGGTCTCACGCCGTTGATATCCTCCCAGCGCCTGACTCGTCTCACCGAGCCGGAGGCCTTGGACGCACTGTCATCCTTACTATTCGGATGAATCTTCACAAACAGCGGCAAGCCATCACGCGCGCATAAGGTCTCAAGCGTTTCATATGTCGATTTGAGGGCGCGATCCTCAGCAAGACACTGAAAATCCAGAAAATTCTGGTCTAGCAGCACCACAGCTGGCGGCAAATCGAGGGCATCCTCCGCGCGAGCCAATGCAAGCTGAGTGTTCTTGCCCTCTCGTACAACTGGCGTGAGATCAGGACAGCGACGGCGATAGAAATCCGCCTGAGCAAAATTAACTCCGCGAAATTCGGAATATGCAACGAACGGCGCGTACAGCCCAACACCATGCGCGGTATTGACGACCTTGACTCCGTTTGCAATCAGACGCTCATACAAAGCCACTGACGCAACTTCGAACTCATCACTGGTGTATACCGTCCTCACTCCCTGCGCGAGCAATTCGTCCGCATAGTCCACGTATGCCTGCACTTCCGCCTCGACCACTCGCAGCGCCGAATCGCACGGGTGAAACAAAAGTCCGGATAAATGCCGCCAGCTATAGGGCAGGCCGGCCAAGCGTACGCGCAAGCCACTCTTTTTGCAGGTACGAAAAAATCTGAATTGTCGTGCGATGCCGTAAGGAAACGGATAAAGCAGCAACACCGAGGACGCTAGCCGATCCTTGTACATCGAGTCGGTCACTTCGACCCAGCCACGTACAATCGAAGTTGCACCTATCGAGCGCCCAGAAAAAATCCGAAACAATCGATGGAGAGCGATCTTCAAAACGATGAATAAGGTGGTGGAGCGTGCGAGGTAGGGTATGTGATTGGAGCCAAGCGAAACGACGCGAGGCATGATCTCGTGATGAAACTCATCAAGCAGATTGACGGCATCCTCGTAGCCACGAATCTGTATACAGCTATGCCCCTCCTCCTTGAGAAAATAAAGCAGCGAGACCAAGTCCTTAACCCGTGAAGACTTCAATGCGTATAGGTTGGCCAGGACCTTGTAGGCAACGTCGCGAGCGCCAGCCTGCTTGGCCATATACTCGCAAACCGTATAAAAAAGTTCAGTTTGAAAAATGCTCAACGAGTAGCGTGAACGAATATCGGAAAACGGTATGACTCGCCCTCCTGCAAGCAGGACGTGTTCAGTATTCAATGGATTCACCTCAAGCTTGCGTACTGATGGTGACGCTTCGCCGACAGCTGGCTATGAAAAACGGCGGTAGTCCGGCGAGCAGAACGCTAGCCTAGACCAACCAAAATTAGCATTGATGCGCACCAAGCGCGGTCTGTCCACCGCGACGCTTGACCACCATCAATGACGTTGTAGCGAACAGCAAGCCGAAAGAGAACGCCACAATCCATCCCGAAGCGATTGCGCCATAGACAGGAACGAAGAGGTAATTCAAACCACAGCTCAACACAGCCACGGCTCCCAGCACCAGAGCCAGCATGGCTGTTTTGCCATAGAAAAGAACAAAACTGCTTGCCACTCGATACAAACCGTTGAACAGCATCGCCAAGAACAGCCAGGGAGCAAAAACAAGCGCTTGTTGATAGCTTTCCTTAGCAAGGATATCGACCGCGACGCTGAAAGACAAATAGCCTAGCAAGCACATAGCCATCATTCCGCCGGCGTAGCCTATAACCACGATTGCGATTTGCCCATTGGCACGAACATCACGCCTTGCCAGCAAGGCATAAAGCCAAGGCGTAAACGCCTGGGTGAAGCCGCCGGATAGAATATTCAGTACCTGCGCCACCTGAAACGCCAAGGCATAGTAGCCCGCAATGGCAACACCACAAAAGCTTGTGATGATGAAGCGATCAAGCATAGCCATTCCCCAGCCAGCCAGTTGGTAGGGAACAAGAGGCAAGCTGAAACCTAGCGCTTGCCTCAAATAAGCCCTATCGACCGAGAACTGAAGATATCCGAGCGAACGCAGGACGACGAGGGAATACCCCCCCCCAAAGATGAACACCAACGCCTGCCCATACACCGCGCTTTCCCAATCATGTCCCACCATCTGCAGAAAGGTCATGGGGACGATCACCTGCAGAATGCAGATGCCAAGCATGTATCTGGCATAGGTTGCTGACTTGCCTTCTGACTGCCACGTCACCAGCAGGAATTGTTGCAAGGCTTGCCCCAATGCACCTGCCAACGCGGTCACGACGAGTCCCGAAGGCAGGGCCTGGGAATCATATCCAACGATCGGTAGCAGGACGCAAACCAGCAGCAAGAGAGCACCACCGGCTCCTACCACCGCCCACACGACAGACGACAATTGTTTCCTTCGAGCATCAGCCTGGGCGGTGAAAAAATCACGCTGAAAAGCTGCCACCAACCCCAAGCCCAACATTTGTGTGGCGAGGGCAACAATGGCACTGAAGAGCGTCAAAATACCCAGGGCACTACCTGGGAGAACATAGGCGCAATACAAGATCAGCAGTAATTGGGCTGCGGCCCCGACGCCATTCGATACCGCATAGATAATTGCCGTACCACCGACCCGCTTCAAACTCATTACAGGGACCGCCCATTCAGCTTGGTTTTGATACGAAAAGCGGAAACCCAGGAACTAGAATTTCTCAGGACATCAGAGCATCGATCAAACAACATCAGCGGCTGCGGAGCTCATCAACAGCATTCACCGCCGCGTCCCAATCGTCCGCCGTATCAATATCCAATGACTCGACCCCATCAGGGATTACCAACGGAACCGTACCGGGGCACAGGAATCGTTGTTGTTCACGCAATACCTGCGGTGCGATCAGGTAAATGGAGCCGTTGAGGGTAAAGGCAGGCTCCAGATCCTGTGACCGTTGGACAAGTGGCTCCCACCCCATAAAGGGTTCCATTGCGCCATTTTCAAACCTGAAACACCAGGCAGGATGGATGCTGGCAGCACACACGCTGACAACAGGGCGAGAGCGGTCCTGATGAAACAATGCGACCGCCTGCCTGATCGACTCCGCCGTTCGAAACGGAGAAGTGGGCTGAAGCAGCATGACACCATCCACTGCACCATGTTGAGTTTCAAAGTCATTCAACACATGCAGCACAACGTCCACGCTGCTCGCTGTATCCGTGGCCAAATGGGCCGGGCGCAAACCCGGCACCACACCGCCATAACGCTGAGCAACCTCGGCAATAGTTGGATCATCCGTGGAAACGAGCGTTTCCAGAATAACCTGGCTGTCCAACGCAGCCTGGAGCGTCCAGGCGATCAGCGGTCGCCCGCCAAGAATTTTTACATTCTTGCCAGGCAAGCGCTTGGAGCCTCCCCTCGCGGGGACTATTGCCAGGATCCTCATACCAGATTCACAAAGTTATGCAGCATGGACAGGCCCACCTTACCGCTCTTCTCCGGATGGAACTGAGCCCCCCATACGTTATCTTTCCCGATAACCGCCGCAACAGAAGTATCGCCATACCGACAATCAGCAATACGGTGCTCACGGGACACCGGAACAGCCATGTACGAGTGCACGAAGTAAACGGCATTGTTGCTCAAGTCGATTGAGGACAACAACGTGCCATCCCACGAGCTCCGCCCTTCGGGATAGACAAGATCGGACCAACCAATATGCGGCACTTTGAAACGCTTGCCGGACTCATCACGCGTCGGGATCGGCTCGACAGTACCCGGGATCAAACTCAAGCCGCTGGCAAATCCAAACTCGTTACTGCTGTCGAGCAGCATCTGCATACCAAGACAGATTCCGAACAGCGGCGCACCCGAGCGGGCATACTCCTTGATAGCCTGATCCATACCGTTGCGACTCAGAGCCGCCATGGCATCCGGAAATGCCCCGACCCCTGGCAACAGGACTTTGGAAGCCTGTTTCAGCTTCTCCGGATCATCCACCAGAACGACGGTGGCACCGCAATGCTCCAGCGCTCTCTGGACACTGAACAGGTTGCCTACGCCGTAATCAACAACAGCCACAACATTACTCATAAGTACGCACTCGAATCCCGGCAGCCAAAGCGCCTGCCCGGATGTCATTCAAAGAGGCCCGCTTGTAGTGCAGAATATCAGCCATTGCAACGGCGTCTGCGCCACGCCCCACCACGTCGACGAGGTCCTGCGTCTTGCCCATGCCACCGCTGGCTATAATCGGGATTTCAACAGCCTCGGCGACCGCCTCAACCAACTCCAAATCAAAGCCCTTTCGCGTTCCTTCGCGATCGACCGAAGTCAGCAGTATTTCGCCAGCTCCGAGAGCAGCAGCTTTACGGACCCATTCCACGACATCCAGCTGCGTACTTTCGCGACCGTTATCGGTGAACACTTCCCAACGCTGATTCCCGACTCGCTTTGCTTCCACCGAGAGCACCATGCACTGACTACCAAAGCGGCGCGCAATTTCAGTAATCAACTGTGGGTTGCCAACGGCAGCGGTATTCACTGCAACCTTGTCGGCACCGCAGCGCAGCAGATGAGCAACATCCTCAATCGAACGAACGCCCCCGCCGACAGTCATGGGAATGAAGACGTTCTCAGCCGTCTTCTTGATCAACTCGCCGAGACTGTTGCGACCGTACAGGCTCGCCACGCAGTCCATATATATCAACTCATCAATACCCTGATCGTAGTAAAACTGGGCATGCTCGGCGGGGGAGCCAATGATGCGCAGCCCCTCTAGATGAATACCCTTGATCAGGTTGGCCCCCTTTACATCCAGGCGGGCAATCAGTCGCGTATTACTCATTCAGCTTGGTCCCACGGGGTATAACGCAGCTTCCACTCACCGTCGACAACATGCCACAAGTGCGGAGAGCGGAATTTGTCACAAGTGGCCAGAAACTCTTCACGCGTCATGCTGATGTAATCGAGGAACTCTTTTTCGTAGCGCGATGGGTATTCGCCTTCATAACGCTGCATGAGCGCAATCGCTTCCTGCTTGTCGATATGATGGTTACGAATCTCCTGAGCGGAATCCATCATCGTCCGACCGACACCGAACTTGATCCAGCGAGTGAAATAGAAGAAACCGTCGACTTTGTCATCAAGGCTGTTGTACTTCGAGTACGTACCTTCGGTGCGAACAGGGTTGGCTTCAAAGCCCGTGTGCTCAACTGCGTAATAGTAGGCTTCTTGCGGTACCCACTTCTTGTAGTAGCCAAGGTATTTGAAATCGATGCCTTTCTTCTCAAGCACATCCGGCGCCATCGGCAGGTAGCTCGTGAGATCGACCAGCGGAATGCCTTCGTCCAGGTATTCACCAATCTGTTTGCCACCCAGATAAACATCACGCACGTCCTTGTCGCCCAAATAGTCCAGAGAGAAGCCCTCGCTCTCGACTTCCTGATCCTTGGCGGCATAGCTCGACGTCTTGTGCGAAATTTTCTCGCCGTACTCGCCTGGCATTTCCCCGTAGAAAATCAAGGGAATATTGAGCTGCGCAGCCATCTTCGCGACGAAGGTCTTCTGCCCCAGGATGAAGGGCTGGAAGGGATGCAGCAGATTGATGGTGGCGTTACGAGTGAGCAGCCGATGAATCTTGCCGTTCGGCGTGTACAGGAAGTTGTCGAACCCCCCCACGTGCAGCCAATTCTGAAAGTTCTTCCAGCCAATATCCGTGTACAGGTGTGGAGACCAAGTAACGGTAAGAGGATTCATACCATACTTGTATTTGAGCAGGTGAGACTGCATGGCACTGTCCTTACCACCACTGCCGCCAACGATGCAGTCGTAGGTACCATCGGACTTGCGATAGCGGTCGCACAGCTCGACCAGCTCGCGCTCGCGCTCATCCCAGTCGATCTCGCCATCTTCCTTGAGCTTATTGAAATTGCAAGCATGGCAGACGCCATGCTCATCGAAGCTCAATGTCGATTTTTTCGAGCTATTGCTGTGGGCATACTCGTTGCTCGACATTGGCTGCTGGTTCGACATGTTGCAGACTTTGCAAAACTTAACATCACGAGGTAACCCATAAAACACTTCGAGTTCACTGTGAGGCTTGGCAAACTTCGAAAGATCTACAGATGAGCTAGGGGAAATTTTCAAAACCGGTCTCCAAATTCAAAATCAACAATCAAACAGGGTACTTATTACGAGCCAGCTGCAGATCGTCCGGGCGCCCCACATCCAGCCAAGGCTCGTGCATGGGATAGGCAATAGTGCCTTCACCTTTCTGCTGCACTCGTTCGAACAGGGTTGGCATGTCGCATTGTGCGCCGACAACCAGTTCATCGAGCACCATCGGGTCCAGAACATAGATACCAGCGTTTACATGAGTCCTATAAACGGGCTTCTCATCGAAGCCGGTAATCCTGATTCCATCCGTGCGGATTACCCCGAACGGGTTCTGCCATTCGTGGAGCCTTACTGCCATTGTTGCCAACGCTCCATGTCGTAAGTGGAAATCAAGCATTTCTCCGTAACGAATGTCGCTGAGGACATCGCCATTGGTTACTAGAAACGGCAAGGTAGGTCGAGGCGACAACAGACTGATTGCGCCTGCTGTACCCAACGGGGAGTCCTCGTGAAGATAACTTATATTGACCCCCCATCTCTGACCGTCACCAAAATACTCTTCGATCATGTGCCCCAGGTAATGCACAGACAGTACGAAGTTTACGAAACCATCAGCCTTTGCACGCTCGATAATCAGTTCGAGTATCGGCTTGCCCCCCACAGAAAGCATGGGTTTTGGGCAGTCCTCTGTCAGCGGAAGCAAACGCTTGCCAAGGCCTCCCGCCATGATCACCATCGTGTTTGTACGCTCGCTCGTATCCAGAACCTCATCCCACAAGTGCAAACCAGTGACACAACGGCTCGTGTCAACGACCGGGATCTGGTGAATTTTGTTGGCGTGCATTAGATGCAGCACCATGTCGCGTCCCATTTCCGGCGGCACGACCAAAGGATTCACTGACATGATCTGGTCTACCGGACTGTTCAGACTCAGCCCGCGCAGCAGACCACGCCGAACGTCGCCGTCGGTCACACTTCCTTGCAACAAGCCTTCAGCATTGACCACCAGCACGATCTGTAGTCCGGACTCGTCCAGGTTACTGATAGCCTGCTGAATGGTTGCAGCAGGGGAAAGCAACACTTTTCGCCAAATTTTCTGATCAAGTGGTTTCATGATTTTTTCGGCTGAATTGGGTACTTGGATTCATGGATTCGCACGGGTGAACTCACCACCACGCGCCTCGCTTGCAGGTCTCTTATGACCGTCACCCCGGCTCCCACTATGGCTCCCTGTCCCACCGACAGGCCCTGGATGATTGTGGAACCCGCACCAATGAAGACATCGGATGCTACGCGCACAGCACCACAGAGGACAGCACCAGGTGCAACGTGAACATGACGGTCGATTATACAATCGTGATCAATTCTGGATCCGGTATTTATGATCGTATCCTCACCAATGGTGACGTCTGGCTGAATGACCGCCCCCGCCATCACTTGTACGCCTTCACCCAGTTCGACACTCGGATCGACCCAGGCCGTCGGATGCACCAACGAAGGAAACTGATATCCCCGTGCCTTCAACTCCAAAAACATATCTTTGCGCCGGGAAGACCCAACGACCTGCCCGAGACCGTTGACCAATGCGACGCTCCCTGCGTCATGGCGCTGAAGAACCTCATCACCGCCTAATACCTCAAGGCCACGCCAGGATGTGATCGACGTCGACACCAGGCCGGGGTCACACACCCCCTTCACGTCAGCACCGAGCGCCCTGAGTAAGGCGACCACAACTTTCGCGTGCCCTCCAGCACCAAGAACGATCAAGGGAGGGGAGCTGAAACCATAGCCCGACAAAGTCACTCAATCGCCTCGCCAGACCGATAGTTTCTGCCCGCAACGGCGCCAACGCGCTCCCACAAGGCGACGGCCGGAAGCCCGCCACCACAACGAGCAGTCGTCAAATGCTCTCGCGAGAAGCGGCTGCCGGCCGCAATATCGCAAGCCGCCACGACCTGCTGTCGGGCAGCGGTGCGGGTGTCCCACTCGCTCGGCTGTGGCGCTTTGGCAGCACCGCCCAACGCGCCTTGCAACCCACGGATCTTTACGACCATTTCGGCCAGCTCGGCTGGCTCCAGAGAGGCCTTGTGATCAGGACCTGCCATGCTGCGGTCCAAGGTGAAGTGTTTTTCAATGACACAAGCCCCGCGAGCAACTGCCGCCAGCGGGATGAGCAGCCCTTCCGTATGGTCCGAATAGCCGACCTCCAGTCCGAACGCCTGCCGCAAGGTGTCCATTGCACGCAGGTTCACCTCCGTGAACGGCGTAGGATACTGGGAGGTGCAATGCAGCAGCGTTACATGTCCGTGCAAATGGTTACGTGCCTGCTCATCGCTCCAGCAGCGCCACACCTCGTCCATGCTCGCAGGCTCACGATCATTGGTCAGCGCATGAGAAATGATGGCAAGCCCCTGCTCCACCTCACTCAACGTTGCCATCCCAGTGGATACGATCAGCGGCTTGCCCGTGCGGGCAAACTGCCACAACAATGGACCATTGGTTAGCTCACCGGAAGGGACCTTGAAGAATGGAATACCCAATGAGCAGAGGAACTCCAGGCTATCGCCGTCGAACGCGGTACTGATGAACTCTATGCCGTTCGCCCTGGCATGGGCCTGCAGCTCCGCATGCCAATCTCGCGGCAACTCGAGCTTCTGAAGCATTGCCAACTGACTTTCAGCGGCATCCGTGGTTTGCTGCTGATAACGCGCCTTGGGTGCAGTCGTTGACGCCAGCTTGCGCGCATCGAAGGTCTGAAATTTTACCGCGTCGGCGCCAGCCGCCGCCGCCAGCTCCACCAGCTTGAATGCCAGATCACGCTGACCGTTATGGTTCACCCCCGCCTCGGCGATGATGTACACGGAATCCTTGTTTTCTGGTTTCATAGATCAACTCAGATCGTGAAATGATTTGTGCCCCGAGAGGTCACAGTTTTCGAGTATACCCACGATGCTCCTCGCGGCATCGCCCCGCCCATAAGGGTTCACGGTTTTCCGGCTGGCTTGAGTGAAAGACTCCTCCAGAACCTTGCTCAACGCCCCCACGATCGACTGCTTATCCGCCTCGCAGTGAACTATCGAGTCCGCACATAGGCGACCAGCCTGACGACTACCTATGTTCACGGTTGGAACACCAAACGAAGGCACCTCAATCACACCACTGGAAGAGTTACCCACAACTGCCGCAGCCCGCCCCGCCACGCTGAGATAACGACGGAACCCCAAAGATGGTACGACCAGAACCCTTTCTTTATGCAGCACCGCGAATTTCTCGATCATCGGAATGATCGCGCGACCTCCGTTGTCAGCGTTCGGATACGTAATTACCACTTGATAAGCCGGAAACATTTCCAGCGCCTGAAGCAGCGCCTCAAAACTATTCACTGGATCTTCGTTAAGGACTGTCACTGGATGATAAGTGACCAGCAGAAACGGTTTGCTCAGGTCGAAGTCCAAGCTTTCACGTAATGCCTCAAGCGACATGGGAGGCGTTCGTGCGAGATGATCCAGACCCACGGCCCCCACGTTGAACACACGCTCCGGCGACTCACCCATCTGAATCACACGATCGCGGTAGGGCTCCGCCGCCACAAAGTGCAAATACGCCATTTTGGTGATCGCGTGACGAATAGCATCGTCATAAGCGCCCTCGGTCAATTCCCCGCCGTGCAGGTGAACAATCGGGATCCGCATGATCAGTGCCGCCTGGGCAATGCTCAGCGCCTCGAACCGATCACCTAGCACGACCAACAGGTCTGGGCGCAGCCGATCCAGCGCATCGGCAAAACCCAACGTACCGATGCCCATCGACTTGACAGTACCGACATCGGTATTCGAGGAGAGCAACATCTCGACTTTTGCGTCGATCTGGAAGCCGTCCTGAACGATTTGCTGCCAGGTTTCTCCAAACTCCGGAGATAGATGCATGCAACTGGCAATGACTTGGAGCTCCAGATGCGCGCTGCCCTCAATCTCCTTCATCAACCAATAGAGCAAGCCATACTCTGCTCGAGTGCCCGTGAAAACGGCAACACGACGCGTCATGAAGCCTGTCTCGAAGGCACACTGCTCGGCAGGTTGACAACTCGCGCCTCCAGCCACTCGGCGTTGCTCAAATCACCCTTGAGACATTCCTTAAAGGCAGGAAGACGGTTCATCAGAGCCCAAATAGGGCGCGTCATGACACCCGCTCCATTTGTCGCCTCAAGCAAGGCATCACGATGTCCGCGATCCTGGCAAATAACCGCGTTAAGCCAATAGTTGGAGCGACATTCATGCGGCTCAACTACAAATTGCAGGTCGCTGGCCAGCAGCTCCTGCTGGTAATTCAGCGCAAGTTCGCGCTTGGCAGCCAGAAATCCATCGAGCTGCTCAAGCTGCGCACATCCCAGTGCCGCATTCAGGTTAGGTAAACGGTAATTGAACCCGACTTCGTCATGAACGAATTCAAAGGGATGTGGCTGCTTGGCGGTCGTGGTCAAATGTTTCGCCCGCGCACCCAACTCTGCATTGGTCAGCAGCATGCCGCCGCCGCCGGTAGTGATCACTTTATTGCCATTGAAACTCAGCGTTCCAATGAGGCCGAAGGTACCCGTATGACGACCTTTGTAGGTGCTACCCAATGACTCGGCGGCATCTTCGACGAGCGCCAGCCCCCATTGCGAGCACACAGACATCAACTCGTCCAGCGCGACTGGATGGCCGAATGTATGCATCGGCAGACAGGCACGTACTACCCGACCATCACTGCGTAGACGACAGACACCATCAGCATCGATAACAGCCTCCTGCTCAAGCCAAGCCTCCAGCGCAACAGGTGACAAACCGAGCGTTTCGCGATCCACATCGACGAAGACCGGCTGAGCGCCACAATAGGTGATAGCGTTACAGGTAGCCACAAACGTCAATGATTGCGTGATCACCAACTCACCTGGCTTGACGCCGGCAAGCAGCAGTGCCACGTGGAGTGCCGCCGTACCATTGACAGTAGCGACCGCGCGCGCACTGCCTGTATAGGCCTGCATGTCATGCTCAAATCGGTCGACGAACGCTCCCACACTCGAAACAAAAGTCGAGACGATGGTATCGGCCAGATACTTTTGCTCGTTTCCTGCAAATACCGGAGCATGCAGCGGGATGAAATCCTGCGTGCCGTATTGCTCGCGCACAAACCTGACAAGGGAATCAAACATACCGAGCCTCAAACGTTGTAGATATTGGCTTTATACTTTGCAAGGTTCTGTGGCTGAGTGAACCATTCAACAGTCTTTTCCAAGCCATCGCGGATTGAGTACTCAGGTTTGAAGCCGGTAAGTCCGTTGATTTTGGAATTATCACACCACAAACGGAAAACTTCGGACTTTCCTGGACGCATCCGCTGCTCGTCGGTAAGGAACTCGACATCACTGCCCATCAGCTCGCGGATCAGGTTGAGGGTATCACCTACCGAAATCTCGAAATTCGAGCCAATGTTGACTGTCTCACCAACAGCCTGCTCACAACGCGCCAGCTCCAGGAAGCCACGGCAAGTATCAGTAACATAGTTGAAGTCTCGCGTCGGCGTCACATCGCCCAATTTGATCTGCTTCTGACCCGAAGCAATCTGACTGATGATCGTCGGAATAACCGCACGGGCCGACTGACGCGGGCCATAAGTATTGAATGGGCGCGCAATAGTCAACGGCAAATCGAACGCATTGAAGAAGCTCATGGCCATCGCATCTGCACCAATTTTCGATGCACTGTAAGGGGATTGCGCTTGCAGCGGGTGGAGCTCGTCGATCGGCACGTACTGCGCGGTACCGTAAACCTCACTGGTCGACGTATGAATAACACGCTTTACGCCGTTTTCCAGAGCGGCCTGGCAAATATTCAACGTCCCTTTGACATTCGTATCAACGTAACTATCAGGTGCGACATATGAATAAGGAATCGCAATCAGAGCCGCAAGATGAAAGACAATATCCACATCCTTGGTAATATGCTTGCAATAATGCGGATCACGAACATCCCCATTAAGCACTTCAATCTGAGACAGACAGTCTACATCTTCCAGCCAACCCCAGTAGTTGAACGAATTATACTGGGAAAGCGCTTTGACCTTGTAGCCCTCACGCACCAGCATTTCAGTCAAATGCGAACCAATAAATCCATCGGCGCCGGTTACCAAAACTGTAGTCATCGCTCAACCCTTAACGTTCCCTAGACCACAACAGCCAAAGGGCCACCAAAAAATAAATAGGACTATTCTTACACCAAATCCATGCCATTCACTGCAAAAGCACTCTTACTGCACCTCGAAAATTTCAAGGCATCATCGAGGCTATCGGAAAATCTTAGAGTACGCCAAACAGACCCGCAAACTGAGAGTTCGTAGACACCCCTGCAACATCGACAGACTGACACAACACAGCGACCTGGCTTTGACGCATACCAAAACGATCCACTCGACCAAGCTTTCACGCCCAGCCCGCCTTATCGCAATCTGGATCCCAGAGCATCCCACCCTATCCAGACCATCATGCCAAAAAATGCCAGGCATCGAGCACGACGACCAAGATAGCGAAGCACCTGCCTCCGGCCGAGCATGACCAGCTCCACTCTTGACGACCCGCACCTTAAAGGCGTACCGCCCCGGCACTATACATTAGGACCTTACGCACACCCACACAAGCCAAAGAGTTTGCCTGAAAAGCCCGCAATTGCAATGCGCCAAATGCCATACCCTGCTTAACTAAACATTTTGCAACACAGGCTCCTCCCTATTCAAAGCAGACGGATTATAACCGAGCTTCAGACCAACTATCTCGCATGCCATCAACCCGAATCCACAGCAAGGACAAGCCCACCTTGAACCCGCCTCGCACGGGCAACTAAACACTCCATTTGACCAGTCACCGTAATAGATCTAGATCAACCTGTTGAGATCAGAGACAATAGACGCTTTTACCGCCACCCATACGAGATCACCGCAGACGCAAAAAATTAATATCACTTCGCCATACTCACCACCAAAAAAACAATATCAATTAGCCATACTGTACCGCTAGGCTTGATACAACAGGACATTTCTGTCCTCGGCAACCAGATCAGATTAGGAAATCATTAAGTGATGGATTGGAGAGACACAGTAGTTGCCGCAGAGACCTCCCTACGTGATGCCATCGTTCGCATTGACAACTGCGCGACGCAATTGGCCTTGGTGCTGGACGCACAGCAGAAACTGGTCGGCACCCTGAGCGATGGGGATGTGCGCCGGGCCGTTCTTCGAGATGTGAGCCTGGACACTCCTGTTGCGCAAGTCATGAATAGATGCCCCATAACCGCACGCGCCTCGTCCTCGCAATGCGAACAGTTGGCACTGATGCGCCGCAATGTAATACACCATCTTCCTTTACTGGATGAGCAGCAGCACGTCGTCGGCCTTTCTACACTCGATGCACTCACCGGCATCATCGAGCGCCCCAACTGGGTAGTCCTCATGGCTGGCGGACTAGGCGAACGTCTGCGCCCACTGACCGAAAGCTGCCCAAAACCGATGCTGACGATCGCTGGCAAGCCCATCCTTGAATGCATCCTCGAAAAATTCGTCGAACAGGGTTTCCGTAATTTCTTCTTGTCAGTGAATTATCTGGCCAATGTCGTACGCGACCACTTCGGCGATGGCAGCAGATGGGGGGTTCGCATTCAATACCTGGAAGAAAACAAGCGTTTGGGGACAGCAGGTGCACTGTCACTACTGACCACGCGCCCTGAGCATCCAATTCTCGTAATGAACGGCGACTTGCTTACACAAGCGCGCTTCGATGGCCTTTTACAGTTTCACTCCGAGCATGACGCCGCAGCAACCATGACGGTGCGCGAGTACGACTTCCAAGTACCTTATGGCGTCGTGAGGATGAATGGATCAAAAATCGCCTGCATTGATGAAAAGCCCGTTCATAACTTCTATGTGAACGCAGGGATTTACGCAATATCACCCAGCGCGCTTGACCGAATTCCATCGGATACGTTCTATGACATGCCAACCCTCTTCGAAGAATTGATCGCGGCCGAAGAAACGACAGCAGCCTTTCCTCTTCGAGAGTATTGGCTGGACATCGGTCGGATGGAAGAGTTCGAGCGAGCCCAGCATGAATGGCCTTCCCACACGGGAAACATCGCTTGAACTCAAGCCGCCCCCCAGACATCGAAGTCCATTGCAAAATACTCAAAAAATGAGCGACCTCATGAAAAAAATCGTCTTGTTCCTCGGAACACTCGCTGTTGCCAGCGTCACGCTAACCGGTTGCGACGAATCATCGCAGCCGCAGAACAATGTAGTGGGCAGACCTGAGCAGGTCGCTACCCCCTCTCAAGTCATTGCGAGTCAGGTGCTTGAGATGTCCCTTTCCTCACCGGAATCGGCGGCTCAAATGGCAGCAAAAGCTCCCGAGTCGGTGGCTCAAGCGGCGCTCGAGGGAGCCGAGCAAGCACTGAGCGAACTTCAAATCTCACCCGAATCAGCGATGTTGAAACTGACCTCCTACGCCCAATTGACGGCTGCAATCGCTGCCGCATCACCGAGCTCAGAAGTCCTACGCGATGCGGCTGAAAAAACCGAAAACGCAAGATTGCGGGCAGTTAGCGCGCTCGCTGACGCCAAGCAAAAGTAGGCAGTGGACGGGAGTGAATCTCCCGCCCGGATCAAGACTAACCCCTTTAAGGCTTGACGCGGCTCTGCTGCATGATCGCTATGGTAGGCTGCTGGACCAGCTCCGGAATCAGCAGGATGGGCTGACCCCCAGGCTGTTTCCTCTAATGTTTCAGAACGGAGATTCAAACAAAATGCGCGCAAGAGGTGGTGGATGAAATTCGGTTCTCCCTCCCCCGACAAAAAAATACTTTTTGTCGTCAATGAAGCTGGTGAGTTCGTAGAACTCCGCCGAGTTGCCCTGGCCGCGAAAGATGCAGGTTATGGCGTCGCGTTCCTTTTCGCCCAACAAGGATATATAAATCTCAAGCAGGATCGCGCCTCCTGCCGCCTGAATGGTTTCGATGATTATTTCCCCGGCCGCTCCTTGAGGCGCTCGCTGCAGTCGAAGCAGTATCAGGAAATCGCCGACGGGCTGGAAAACGGTTATATCCCGCATTCGCTGCGCCAGGAAAGGAAACCCAAGCGCCCATTCGCCACTGGTGCCGCACTCTTGCTCTCAGCCTTAGCAACCCCCCTGCTGGCACTGACTGAGCGCACCGCTGGTGTAATAGATGCTCGCAAGAAGAGGAAACATGCGCGGACTCTCCAGCCATTCAACTATGCACGCCTCGTCTATAAACACATCACTCCGGCGCTCGTCATCTATGGCCAGGAGTTTCCCGGCTCGGTCAACTCGCTCCTGACCAAGTTGTGCAACAGAGACAATGTCCCGACGCTGATTATTCCGTTCGCCGTGGGTACCGCCAAGGAAATGGTTGAGAGCCTTTCCGACAAGCCGCCTTACGACGCTGAACGAAATATCATCAACAAACTCGCTGCATCGCTATTCCCGCACTGGGTCAACTACTACGCGTCGAAAAAACTGCTGCGCCTGCCCGGACAGAAAATCTTCCTGCTCGAGACACTCGGTATTGCGCCAGAGCACCCTTGGATCCCCAACAATAGCCGCACCACCTGCATCGGGGTAGAAAGTCCGGAGATGCAACGCTACTACCAGCGCATGCTCTTCCCACCGAGCCAATTGAGGGTCACCGGTGCGGCTTATGACGACATTCTCTACACTGCACGCAAATCCGATACTGCGAGAAGCTTGATTTTCCGCCGTCTCAGGCTCGACCCGAACAAGCCATTGCTAGTATGCGCCTGGCCGACCGACCAATATGGTTCGCGCGATATACCGCTGGAGTTCCCCAACTACAAGGCATTGTGCATGGCCTGGGCCAAGACACTGGCTGCGGCGAGTCGCTTTAGCGACTTCAATGTCGTGATCCGCCCACATCCGGTCACCGACCCCAACCTGTTGATGGAGGTCCTACGTCCCTATCGCCTACATCATCGCGTGACAGATATCGACACACTGGACCTGGTTCCAGCCTGTGATCTGTTTGTTGCCTGCGTGTCCTCAACCTTGCGCTGGGCTGCTGCCTGCGCAATTCCGGCGATCAACTATGACTGTTATGACTACGGCTACACGGACTTCAACGGTGCCGAAGGTCTATTCACAACCAATCGGTACAGTACTTTTGTGTCGCTGGTTGAACGCTTGACTGAAAACAAGACAGTTTATGAAGAAGCTCGCACCAAACAGATGGCCTGTGCCAAGGAATGGGGCATGCAGGATGGACGCTCCATGGAACGCATCATCAACCTGATCGATGAACTGGCCGGCCCCCCATCCAAATCCACCTCTCCATCAGAATTTCATGCCAATGAGTAACGACGGAAAAAACCGCCCTGCCCTCAAGGAAACGGTGGTCAATAACAATAGCCAGTTCAATCTTCTGGCCTTGCTCAAAAACCTCTGGGACTTTCGCTTACTGCTCTGGGTATTTTGCAAACGTGACCTGAAAGGCCGTTATACACAAACCATATTCGGGCTGGGCTGGGTTATCCTCACACCACTCATTACCGTTGGGGTATTCGTCATTGTGTTCGGCGTGATGGTAAAGGTACCCACAGACGGGCTACCGACCATCATGTTTTATTTGGTAGCGGTAATCCCCTGGTACGCGTTCATGAACGTGCTCAACCCTTCGGTCCAGATGATCGAGGGTAACGCGGGCCTGATAAGCAAAGTTTACTTTCCAAGACTCCTCATAGGTGGGTCGTATGCGGTGGGGGCTGCCGTGGACTTCCTGATTGCTTACACATTGCTCATTACCCCTTTTGCGATCGGATATGGCGTATGGACGCCGCAACTTCTGCTGGTGATGCCATTACTTCTGGCCTGCACGCTGATGACCGGTCTTGGTGTCGGCTTGATGCTCGCCCCCCTGAACGCCAAGTACCGGGACGTCAAGCACCTTGTCCCGCTCGCGCTGCAACTGTTCTACTACTCGACACCGGCAATCTATCCAGTTTCTGCAGTCCCGTCGTGGGCCAAGCCGTGGTACGCCGTCAACCCGCTATCGCTGGTCATTACCGGGTACCGTGACGCCATGCAAGGCCATTGGCCCGCGCAGAGCACGCTATTGACGCTGATAGCCATCGCCATCGTGTGCTTCTCCGCTGGGGTACTGGTTTTTCAGCATTTCGACAAGAATGTGGTGGATACACTATGAGCTGGGCCATTCGTTGCGAGGAAATTTCAAAGTTATACCGAATCGGCAAGTCCAATGTGACCGCTGCGGAAATGATCAATCAGCGACTTAAATGGATGCTTGGCCGCGTCGTCAGACCGTTGAGCAAACCGTCGGGCGGTGACTCGCTGGCAAGCGCCCCCCCCGCTCATACAATTTTGAACGAGCTTCAAACCCAACACGCGCCAGCCAATCACTTCTGGTCGCTAAAAGACGTTAGCCTGGAAATCAATCAAGGCGATCGGGTAGGCATCATTGGCCCGAACGGCTGCGGGAAAAGTACTCTACTCAAGATTCTTTCACGCATTACAGCGCCTTCGTCCGGGCTATTTCGCTTTCGCGGCCGACTAATAAGCCTCCTGGAGATTGGAACCGGATTTCATGGTGATCTCTCGGGTCGAGAGAATATCTTCCTTAACGGCTCGATCATGGGCATGAAGCCGCGGGAGATTAGCCGTCGGCTTGAGGAAATCATCGACTTTTCTGAACTGGGCGAGCTTATCGATACGCCAGTCAAGCGCTACTCCTCCGGCATGTATGTACGCCTGGCCTTTGCAGTCGCTGCGCACCTTGAGTCAGAGATTCTGATCGTGGACGAAGTCCTGGCTGTGGGCGATGCGGCGTTTCAACGGAAATGCACCGAAAAAATGCTTCAAGTCGCAGACCAAGGACGCACACTGCTTTTCGTCAGCCACGATATGGATGCAGTGAATCGTATTTGTAATCGCGCAGTGCATATGGCACATGGCCGAGTCATAAATGACAGCAAGATCGAAAAAGAGCAGTCAAGCTCGGCGCCTAGCCAGTCAACTCAGACCGTCTCAGACATTACCCGATCATATATCCGTTCAGGCATACAGCTAACACCCGAGATGGTGTGGGCGGAAGCCGAAGCCCCGGTTTTCGATGACTGTATAAGGTTGGACGCTGCGAGAATCGTTGATCTGGACGGACAAGTGACATCCCAATTCGACGTAAAGCAAAGCTTCATCGTTGAAGTCAAGTTCACCGTACTGAAGGAAAAATGGCCGGTGAACGTCCATATCCACCTTAAGGACTTGGCAGGCCACTATATTCTGGTAGGCATGGATAACCACCATGCACACTCAGGTCTCCGACCCGCGGGACAGTACGTCGAACGCTGCACTATCCAATCACCGCTACTCAACGTTGGAGACTATCGCTTCGACATTGAATTGTGGCCTGGCTCGGAAGTCGATCATCGCATCATTCAAATGGCGGCATTGAGTTTTACCGTAGTCGATGACAGCGCTGCCGAAGGCGTTCGCGGAAATTGGCCAAATGCTTGGCCCAGTTGCCTGCTTCGCCCACATCTTCCGTGGGATATTCAATCACCGGTAAATCGCAGATTGCTTTGAACAGACAAATGCAAAGCGCCTCGTCATGTCATATTTCACCTGGATGCGCGGTAATGATGATCTCATTCCCGCATCAACTTTTACACGCCCTCTGCGCGCTTCAGCATGACAGGGCAGGCAGAGGCATAGCTCTTGATACCAGAGCGTTGCTTGTCGTGTGGTCATATCAAGAAAGCGACCACGAACCAGGCTCCCGTGCCCGCCAGTTCTTCGACTCGGCGTTGCGCAATTATCCCCACATCGAATGCCTATTCCTTTCGCGCCACGAGCGCAGATTCGCACTTTCGCCCTACCGAAAATTGACTTCCCGGGCGAACTGGATACGAAAAGCACTTGGCATTTCGGGCTCAGAGCGGCTCAGCTTCTACTATGCCCACGATGCAAGTGCGGACCACACAGCCCAAGCCTTCATGCAGGCGCTGCAGGCCGAAAAAAACATATGCTATGGCGATGCCCCGGGCTTTCTCTATCCTTCGACAAAACCAGTCAGAACACCTTTGCCACTGGGCTTACGCTGGCTCAAGGAGCTCTTCTGGTTTTCTCGTATTGGCGATGTCACGCCTTGGCTGGCAGCTGAATCAGCCATGATTGCTGTTGACTTCGGCGAGTGGGAAAAAGAATGCGGTCTGCCCCTTCCCGTTGTCATCCCCGACGCTACATTCAATCGCACCCTTGCAGCATTGAAAGCCGCATTTCCCGAGATCGCAAACTTCGAGCGATATCTTTCGAAGCAGCCTAACAATGCCAACAAGGCCATTCTGATCCTCAGCAACTTCACCAACAGCAAGCTGACCAGCCAAAACGACGAACTGGCCCTGTATAAAGCCATCTGCAGGGCCAATCTGAAGCCAGGTGACCATATCTATATAAAAAAGCATGCTGGAACAAGCCAGGCATTCATGGGCAAGCTTTTAGTCACACTGGAGGAGTATTGTGCTGCAGCCTTCCCGAGTGAACTTGAACACATACCCATTGAGTTATTTACCAAACTTCATCACTGCTGCGAAGTAATTTCAGTTTCCTCGGCATCAGCTCTTTTTTCTCGCATCCCCGGCGCCCGTACGAAACACGCCCTCACGCAAGAACATATAAACCGGTATTTCAACCCGGCCTACCGAAATTACATGATTTCTGCAAACAGCCGGATCCTGCAGAAATCCCCCTCTTCTGAATAGATAATTCCATGCAAGTAAAAATCAAGAAAACTGGAGCAACGGCATTAAACACGGTGATTATTATCACCTTAGGATTCATTCCCACTCATAGCATCGCACAGCCGACAACGCCTCACCCACAAACCGAACCCCGGTACATCAATGCGCTGCCTTACACGATTGAGAAAAGTGGCCACTACAAACTGGCCACCTCTCTGGACACTACTACCGACGGTATATCTGTTGCCGCCGACAATGTGATAATTGACCTGAATGGGCAATCCATCACCGGCCCTCTGACTACCGACACCACATCGTCTGGCATCGTCTCTTTTGGCCACCATCACATTGAAATAAGAAACGGTAAGATTCGCGGCTTTCAGCACGGCGTCTATTTATCTGGCTATGCCGACAAAGCTCAAACGTCGAAAGACCTCGGCCCTGGCGGACACGTCATTGAACACCTAAGCATAAGCCAAAGCAGTTTCAGGGGGATTCGTACCGAAGGGCAGAACACTGTAATTCGCGAGAATAAAATCAGTAATGTCGGTGGCGATATGACCAGCGACAACGCTTATGCCATGGGCATCGAAACCTATGGAGAAAAGACGCTGATCCTCAACAATCAGGTTGAAGAGGTACGCGGGACAGGAGCAGCGGACATAGGAGAAGGCGTAGGCATCTCACTCACACGCTTTGGTAGCGGGAGCATCGTGAAAGGCAATCGGATCACCAACAATTCCCTTGAAATCCCTACCGACTCACCTGGCTGGACTACCCGCTCACGCTCCAGCTACGGCATATGGGTGGGTGGTGATGGCATCAGCGATGTACTAGTGGCCGATAACACTATCAAGAACTTCCAACAGGGCATTACTTTCAAACGCTCAGAGTCTGGCGCCCTTGGAGGAAATAATGTTACAGCATCCTTCATTCCTTATTATCTACCGGATAATCACAAGAGAACCCGCGTAAGAGACTTGGGTGGCAACTCATCCGATGAGCAGAATCTATTACTGAAACCAGGTCGCGCAACCCCAGGGCAGGTCGAAACTGTTGAACCCCCCATATCCACCTATTTGTCCCCATTACACCGGTTGATGTCGCCGGCCTTTCTACCGGTCAGCAAAACCAGGGTTGGCCAAAAAACCATTGAAGGTAAAAACGCTGCCAATATGGTGGACTACTGGCATCCACTCTACCCGGGTAGAGCAAAACACCCGATCTATGTCGACCTGGCAACTGGCAGGGCTTGGAACTGCTGCGAAACCGATCACTTGATCAATATTCAAGGCGCTCAAGGCACTCCCTACGAAGACGTCCTGCAAGGCGATGACAAAACGAACCTGCTTGCGGGTGGACTGGGGAATGATCGTATAGACGGTCGCGAAGGCGATGACTACCTCTTCGGAGATGAAGGAGACGACGAGTTATGGGGGGCTAAGGGAAATGACTTTTTCGACGGTGGGCCTGGTAACGACGTAATGTGGGGCGGCCCCGATGTGGACACCTTTGCTTTCTGGAAACGCTCGGGCATCGACCACGATACCATTGGGGACTTTTCAGTGAGTACAACTGAGCAGGACATCGTCGACTTTGCAGGCGCCTTCCACTCCTACGAGGAAGTAATGGAAGCGACGACCCAAGTGGATGAGGACATCATCATCACTTTGACAACCGATGACTCCATCACACTGAAAAATGTTCAAAAAGAAGATCTGCGGCCAGCAAGCTTTAAGTTCTAACGGGACGGGGGATGACTCGCTTTCGTTACACTGAAATCGAGTCCTCCCAAATTTTTAAGTACAGTGTTCAGCAGTTATACACGACGTATCAACGTGGCAACTGTCAACCCCAGATTTCCCAGGAACGTCTGTCTGTAGACTCCGGCTCGCTGAATTTCCAACACCCTGCGCAGTAACCTATATTGACGAGCGGCACCAAACTTCTCCAACGTCTGTATATTCTCAGAAGTAAAACGATGACTGATCGCCTGCAAGGCTACAAGATTCTGATCCATCCAGAAGCGGAAGCGACCGTGTAACAACTGTTTAATTCTTTTACTTTTTTCAAAAATTCCCGTATTCGAACCTACACAGTTGGCACTATGCTGCCGATAACGGACAGACGGGGCAACATCATACAGGACTTTTCCACCACAGCCGCTTACGATCATATACGCCCACCAATCATGAGAAACTGCCGGCACTTCCGCCCCCGCCTCACGCAGTAGGTTCATTAGCGCATGATTGAATACCATGGTATTACCGCCCGCGATATTTTGAACCAGTGCATTGCGAAAATTTGCAGGACGAGAAAACGACGGAGAAAAGCCTATATGCTTGCCACTCTCATCGATAAGTTCGGTCCGCGAGCAGTACAATGCGGGTTCATTACGAGGCACTCTCGACAACTGGCCAACTGCTTTTTCCAACTTGTCACTGTTCCAGATATCATCCTGATCACACCAAGCATAATAGTCCGCCTCGACATTTTGCCTGCAGCTTATTGAGAGAAAATTTCGAGCAAAACCTTTCAGCGGCCCCTCGTATATTGATATCCGATCATGCCCCCAACGGTCAGCATATTCTTTGAGCATTGCAACTGTTGCATCATTCGAACCATCATCTGAAACAAAGACCTTAAAGTTTTGAAAAGTTTGCCTTTCCAACGAGATCATTTGTTCGGCCAGATAACGTTCGCCATTTCTTGTACACAGCAGTACGGCTACGGTAGCGACGTGATTAACGCTCGAGCGATCATCCAAAGGGAAAAACTCAGATGCAGCTGTAGTCCCGTTCAACATTCGCTCTCCTCAAAATTCGCACGTGCCGCTGACACTACGAAAAAATCCATGCTTCTAATTATGTCTAAGTATCACTAAAACATTAGGTGCTGAACTCCAATCCTTCAACATCCCAATCACTTCAGCAAAATGTAATGTCGTTAAGCAACATTTTGGCTGCTACCACCACAATTGTCGACGCTTGGCCGTTCTTTCCACACGTTATCCATCCTTTGATATTGGAATAATGGCACTTCAGGGGAGTAGAGCATCGGTTTTACTGAGTGGCATAGAGCCACTAATTTAATATCAAAAATCCAGAATATGCATACTACCCGCAATTCGCATATCGCCGACGCAACACATCCTTCCAGCCTCACATTGAGCGTAGCTTGGACTTATGCGGTTGCTGCAGTTTTTCCTAAATGTTGCACAATTGCAGGCCACAAAACTCCAACACCAGCGTACTTTGGCTCTATTCTGAACAAAATACCGCATCAATGTGTCACTTCGACAAGCGAATCCTGAATTAGGTTGCAGATCAACGGGACTAAAAGGTCATGCTGTTCCCTACATTTACAGGCAAGCACAGGACGTGCGACGTGGCCTGCTAGAGAGTAGCGACGATGGGTTAGCCCATCTCGATGGCGTACGACAACCCTGGTGTCAGACACTCTCCAGAGGTTTCGATAGCATCTTGAGGACGAAGGACCAGGTTTGGCCGAAAGCTCGGAGAATAATCACGACAATAGCTACTGACACCACACGTAACGCCATGGTGAGCAGCGATGAAATGAGCCATTCGAGCCACAACGCCATGATTGCATTCTAAATGCATGACGTAACGGTCAGGAGCTCCGGACCTATACCTGTAGTCAACAACCTAGTTATAGAAAAAGGTCGCTCAAACAGCCGTCTTGCGCGTACGACGCCTCTCCCGCAGCGCAATATAGGTACCCAGTAAAGGCCCCAGCGTGAGGCCAGCCAAAAAGGCACCTAGCACCAGTACCGCAACTGGCAGCGATGGTGCGCCCCAACCAAAAATCATCAGAGCGACAGACTGATTATTTTCAAGCACGAACAGAACAACAGCTGAAGCCACCAGCATCACGAGCAAGGCTAGCGCCAGACGTTTAAAGTTCCACATGAATATCCCTTCTTCTGTACATCCCGTTAAAGGTCATCCCCCTCCTCTTCCTCATTCACCCGGTCCCTAAGCTCTTTACCCGGCTTGAAATGAGGAACAAATTTCCCATCAAGGCTAACGGACTGACCGGTTTTTGGATTACGACCTACCCGCGGGGCGCGGTAGTGGAGGGAGAAGCTGCCGAAGCCACGGATCTCGATACGATCTCCCGTAGCCAGGCATTGGGACATTTGCTCAAGCATGGTCTTGATAGCCAGCTCTACATCCTTGGATGAGAGTAGCCCTTGATGGGTGACAATTCGTTCGATCAACTCCGACTTCGTCATATTTTTCCCTTCTTTTTCAAGCAGCTAGGAAAATCGCTTCAAAGGTTTTAGCATGACCGGAGGATTTTGAACAGCCCGAGTATTGACATATCTTCTCGGTGTCGTATTTGCCCCATTTCTGCGCACGCGCTGCATTTGGATGTACTCAGCGACAAATGACCAGCATCGTACGCGTCAGATAACCTGCCGGATTGAAACCAAAGGGGTATTGATCTTCATCCTTCGCGTCGTCGGATCGGGTAATCACCTTGTAGCCTGCGCCCTTGCACTCTCTGACAGCCCTCTTATGGCACTTCTCCCAGCCGGAACCCAATCCTGAACAATCGATCTCGATACCACTGACGCCCCGCACTGCATGGGTCTTGGCGCTTGTGGCACAGCCGGCCAGCGCCAGCACGACCATTACCCAAAATAATTTGTTCATTCACATCCTTGGTACA
This sequence comes from Pseudomonas viciae, assembly GCF_004786035.1. Classification (NCBI taxonomy): domain Bacteria; kingdom Pseudomonadati; phylum Pseudomonadota; class Gammaproteobacteria; order Pseudomonadales; family Pseudomonadaceae; genus Pseudomonas; species Pseudomonas viciae. Next base: position 1,833,215 of record NZ_CP035088.1, on the reverse strand, counting down.
AGAGGCTCGATCCGATGATTTATCTCAGGCCGGCCAGACTTGAATAGATGATTGATCTGCTTAACAAAACAGACACCCTGGCAACGGGATTGGTTTCATATTGAACGTGAGAGACTGCAGTACTCGCGGACGCGGAGGAAAAATTCAGATAAATCGCAGGCACAAAAAAGGGCGACCGAAGTCGCCCTTTTTCTATGGTCTGACAGAACTCAGTTCTGTTTTTCCATTTGTGCACGCAACAGGTCGCCCAGAGTGGTAGGACCAGGAGCAGCTGTGTCCGAAGCCGGCTTGTCGCGCAGGCTCTGGATAGCTTCTTTCTCTTCTTCAACGTCTTTCGACTTGATGGAGAGCTGGATTACGCGGCTCTTGCGGTCAACGCTGATGATCTTGGCTTCTACTTCTTCGCCTTCTTTCAGGACGTTACGCGCGTCTTCAACGCGGTCACGGCTGATTTCGGAGGCTTTCAGAGTCGCTTCGATATCGTCGGCCAGGGTGATGATGGCGCCTTTAGCGTCAACTTCCTTCACGATGCCCTTAACGATTGCGCCTTTGTCGTTCTCTTGAACGTACTCGGAGAACGGATCGCTTTCCAGTTGCTTGATACCCAGGGAGATGCGCTCGCGCTCTGGGTCAACCGACAGGATAACGGTGTCCAGCTCGTCGCCCTTCTTGAAGCGGCGTACGGCTTCTTCGCCCACTTCGTTCCAGGAGATGTCGGACAGGTGAACCAGGCCGTCGATGCCGCCGTCCAGACCAATGAAGATACCGAAATCGGTGATCGACTTGATGGTGCCGGAGATTTTATCGCCCTTGTTGAACTGGCCAGAGAAATCTTCCCATGGGTTAGATTTGCACTGCTTGATGCCCAGGGAGATACGACGACGCTCTTCGTCGATGTCCAGAACCATGACTTCCACTTCGTCGCCGACTTGTACGACTTTCGAAGGGTGGATGTTCTTGTTGGTCCAGTCCATTTCGGAAACGTGTACCAGGCCTTCAACGCCTTCTTCCAGCTCAGCGAAGCAGCCGTAGTCGGTCAGGTTGGTAACACGAGCGGTGACGCGAGTGCTTTCTGGGTAACGGGCTTTGATAGCAACCCATGGATCTTCGCCCAGTTGCTTGAGGCCCAGGGAAACACGATTGCGCTCGCGATCGTACTTCAGAACCTTGACATCGATCTCGTCGCCAACGTTGACGATTTCCGAAGGATGCTTGATACGCTTCCAGGCCATGTCGGTGATGTGCAGCAGGCCATCGACGCCACCCAGATCGACGAATGCGCCGTAATCGGTGAGGTTCTTGACGATACCTTTGACCTGTTGGCCTTCCTGCAGCGATTCCAGCAGAGCTTCACGCTCGGCGGAGTTCTCGGCTTCCAGGACACTGCGACGGGAAACGACAACGTTGTTGCGCTTCTGGTCCAGCTTGATGACCTTGAATTCCAGCTCTTTGCCTTCCAGGTGCGTGGTGTCGCGCACTGGACGGACGTCAACCAGGGAACCTGGCAGGAACGCACGGATGCCGTTAACGTCGACAGTGAAGCCGCCTTTAACCTTACCGTTGATAACGCCCTTGACCACTTCCTCAGCTGCGAAAGCCGCTTCCAGAACGATCCAGCATTCAGCGCGCTTGGCTTTTTCACGGGACAGCTTGGTTTCACCAAAGCCATCTTCAACCGAGTCCAGCGCAACGTGAACTTCGTCACCTACGTTGATGTTCAGTTCGCCAGCGTCGTTGTAGAACTGCTCAAGCGGGATGAGTGCTTCAGACTTCAGACCAGCGTGAACGGTTACCCAGCGAGCTTGGTAATCGATATCAACGATAACACCGGTGATGATGGAGCCTGCCTGAAGGTTCAGGGTTTTCAGGCTTTCTTCAAAGAGTTCCGCAAAGCTTTCGCTCATTTTAATTCCTGTTGATTAGGGCGAAGAATACGCCCGCCTCCACACCCCAGACGGTGTGGGTTAGTTTCATATAAAAGAAGCACCACAGGACTATGACTGGTCCCCTGCGGAGCTTCCTGGTCACCCGGCGATATCGCGAATGGCGATCTCGCTCATGATGCGTTGCAACACCTGATCGATGGACAACTCCGTGGAATCCAGCTGTATCGCGTCAGCCGCCGGCTTGAGCGGGGCTACTGCGCGCTGGGTGTCACGCTCGTCGCGTGCACGGATCTCATCTAGCAGACTCGACAGACTAACATCCTCGCCTTTGCCCTTCAACTGCAAATATCGGCGACGCGCCCGCTCCTCTGCACTGGCGGTCAGGAAAATCTTCAGCGGCGCATCGGGAAACACTACCGTGCCCATGTCGCGACCGTCGGCCACCAGCCCCGGTGGCTCCTGGAAGGCGCGCTGGCGTTGCAGCAACGCCTCGCGCACCGCCGGCAGCGCGGCGACCTGGGAAGCCCCGGCGCCAACGCTTTCGGTCCGGATGACATCGCTGACTTCGTCACCTTCCAGAATGATGCGCTGCAACTGACCGTCGGTCGCCGCGATGAACTGCACGTCCAGATGCGCGGCCAACGCCTTGAGCAACTCTTCGTTGGTCAGGTCGACGCCATGATTGGCGGCGGCGAATGCCAGCAGGCGATACAAGGCACCCGAATCGAGCAGGTTCCAGCCCAGTTGCCTGGCCAGGATCCCGGCGACGGTCCCCTTGCCCGAGCCACTTGGGCCATCGATGGTGACGACCGGTGCCTTTATGTTCACGACTGTGCCTCTTGTGCTACTCGAATACCAACCTGCGCGCACAGCGTCAGGAAGTTCGGGAACGACGTCGCGACGTTCGCGCAATCATGGATGCGAATTGGCGCACTGGCGCGCAACGACGCAACACTGAAGGCCATGGCGATGCGGTGGTCACCGTGACCATGGACTTCGCCACCGCCGATCTGGCCGCCGTCGATGATGATGCCGTCCGGCGTTGGCTGGCACTTGACGCCCAGGGCCAGCAAGCCGTCCGCCATCACCTGGATACGATCCGATTCCTTGACCCGCAGCTCTTCGGCGCCGGTCAACACGGTACGCCCTTCGGCACACGCGGCCGCCACGAACAGCACCGGGAATTCATCGATGGCCAGCGGAACCAACGCCTCGGGAATCTCGATACCCTTGAGTTTAGCTGCTCGTACGCGCAAGTCTGCCACCGGCTCGCCGCCGACTTCACGCTGGTTTTCCAGGGTGATGTCAGCACCCATCAGACGCAGGATGTCGATCACGCCGGTGCGGGTCGGGTTGATGCCGACATGCTCGAGCACCAGGTCGGAACCTTCGGCAATCGAGGCGGCCACCAGAAAGAATGCCGACGAGGAGATATCGCCCGGCACTTCAATGTGGGTCGCGGTCAGTTTGCTGCCAGACTCGACGGAAGCGGTGGCACCGTTGACTGTGACCGGGTAGCCAAAGCCGCGCAACATGCGCTCGGTGTGGTCGCGGGTCGGAGCTGGCTCGGTGACAGTGGTCTTGCCTTCGGCATAGAGCCCCGCCAACAGCAGGCAGGACTTAACCTGGGCGCTGGCCATCGGCATGGTGTAGGTCAGGCCCTTGAGCTTGTTGCCGCCGCGAATAGTCATCGGCGGACGGCCCTCGGCCGCGGTCTCGATGACCGCACCCATTTCCCGCAACGGGTTGGCGACACGATTCATCGGACGCTTGGACAGCGAGGCGTCACCGGTCAGGGTGCTGTCGAAGTCCTGCGCGGCCAGCAGGCCGGACAACAGGCGCATCGAAGTACCGGAGTTGCCCAGGTAGATCGGGCCAGGGGCAGGCTTGAGGCCGTGCAGGCCGACACCATGGATGGTCACGCGACCGTGATGCGGGCCTTCGATGACCACGCCCATGTCGCGAAACGCTTGCAGCGTCGCCAGGGCGTCTTCGCCCTCGAGGAAGCCTTCCACTTCTGTCACGCCTTCGGCCAGGGAGCCGAGCATGATCGAACGGTGGGAAATCGATTTATCGCCCGGTACACGAATACGCCCACTCAGGGAGCCACCAGGTTGTGCCAGGAAAATCAGATCATTGGAGTTCATAGCGTCCACATAGGCCCGACGGGCCAGGATTTTACTGAAATGCTCGCGGGCCACCCTGGCGCGTGTGAAAACGCCCAGCAATTGGTGCCCGTCCCCTGCATCGACCGCGTCGCGCAAGGCGTCGAGGTCGCTGCGAAATGTATCGAGTGTGCGCAGGACAGCTTCGCGGTTAGCAAGGAAGATGTCGTGCCACATGACCGGGTCGCTACCGGCGATTCTCGTGAAATCGCGGAAACCGCCGGCAGCGTAACGGAAGATCTCAAGATTTTCATTGCGTTTGGCCAATGAATCCACCAGGCCGAATGCCAACAGGTGCGGCAAATGACTGGTGGCGGCCAACACTTCATCGTGGCGCTCGACCTGCATGTGCTCGACATCGGCACCCAGTTCGCGCCACAACCGGTCCACCACCGCCAGCGCAGCCGGGTCGGTCTGCTCCAGCGGCGTCAATATCACTTTGTGACGACGAAACAGTTCCGCGTTGGAGGCTTCCACCCCGCTCTGCTCCGAACCGGCAATCGGATGACCGGGCACGAAGCGCGTCGGCATGCCGCCGAAGGCTTCGGTGGCGGCGCGCACGACATTGCCCTTGGCGCTGCCGACATCCGTGAGGATGGCGCGCCCCAGGTCCATGGTAGCCAGGCGCGCCAGCAACTTTTCCATGGCCAGGATCGGCACCGCCAGCTGAATCACGTCTGCGCCCTGGCAAGCGATCGTCAGGTCATCTTCGCAACGATCCACCACCCCCAGCTCCACCGCCAGCTTGCGCGACTGCGGATCCAGATCGACACCGACCACCTCTTGGCACAGGCCGCTTTCGCGCAGCCCCTTGGCAAACGAACCGCCAATCAACCCCAGGCCGACCACTACCAGGCGACCGATCATAGGGGCAACAGGTTGCAGTGAAGTGACATCAACCACGAGCCAGAACCTTGCTCAACGCCTCAAGGAAACGGCTGTTTTCCGCTGGTAGGCCAATGGTGATGCGCAGGTGGTTCGGCATGCCGTAATTGGCCACCGGACGCACGATCACGCCTTCGCGCAACAAGCCCTGGAACACCGGCGCCGCGACACGCCCGAGGTCGACGCAGATGAAATTGCCTTTGGATGGAATCCAGCTCAGGCCCAGCTCACGGAACCCGGCTTCCAGTTGCTGCATGCCAGCCTCGTTCAAACGACGGCTTTCGGCCAGATAGGCGTCATCCTGCAAGGCGGCGCAGGCAGCGGCCAAGGCGAAGCTATTGACGTTGAACGGCTGGCGCACGCGATTCAGCACATCGGCCACCACAGCGGTGGACAGGCCGTAGCCGACTCGCAGCGAGGCCAGGCCATAGGCCTTGGAGAAGGTGCGCGAGACCAGCAGGTTCGGGTAGGCCGCGAGGAAGTCCAAGCCATCGGGCAAGTCGCTGCCTTCGGCGTATTCGATGTAGGCCTCATCCAGCACCACCAGCACGTGCTCGGGCACATCCTGCAGGAAATCGTCCAACGCTTGGGCGTCGAACCAAGTGCCAGTCGGATTGTTCGGGTTGGCAATGAAGACCACACGGGTGTTGGCGTCGATGGCAGCCAGCATGGCCGGCAGATCGTGCCCCCAATTCTTGGCCGGAACCACATGGGCGTCGGCACCGACGGCCTGGGTCGCGATCGGGTAGACCGCAAACGCGTGCTCGCTGAACACCGCATTGAGGCCCGGTGCCAGATAGGCCCGCGCCACCAGCTCGAGGATGTCATTGGAACCGTTGCCCAGGGTCACCTGGTTCAGCTCCACGCCACAGCGCTCGGCCAGCAGACTCTTGAGCGAGAAACCGTTGCCATCAGGGTAACGGGTCAGCTCAGCCAGCTCATCGCGGATCGCCGCCAGCGCCTTGGGGCTCGCGCCCAGCGGGTTTTCGTTGCTGGCCAATTTGACGATGCTGGCCGGGTCCAGATCCAGCTCACGAGCCAGCTCATCCACAGGCTTGCCCGGAACGTAAGGCGAGAGTTGTTGCACGCCTGGCTGTGCCAGGGCGAGGAAGTTGCCACTCATTTGCTATCCGCCCTTAAAGAACTGCCTTGGGGTAGGAACCCAGCACTTTGAGTGCCACTGCTTCCTGACTGATTTTTTCCAGCACACCTTTTACCAACGGATCGCGGTGGTGGCCGACGAAATCGATGAAGAACACGTAAGTCCATTTACCGCTGCGCGACGGACGGGTCTCGATCCGGGTCAGGTCAATACCGTTGTCGTGGAACGGCACCAGCAGTTCATGGAGCGCGCCGGGCTTGTTGCTCATGGAGACGATGATCGACGTCTTGTCGTCGCCGGTCGGCGGTACTTCCTGGCTGCCGATCATCAGGAATCGCGTGGAGTTGTCCGGACGATCCTCGATCTTCTCGGCCAGGCGCGTCAGGCCGTAGAGGCCGGCCGCCATGTCACCGGCAATCGCCGCCGAGTTCCACTCACCCTTGACCCGCTTGGCCGCCTCGGCGTTGCTCGATACCGCCACGCGCTCGACGTTCGGGTAATGCGCGTCCAGCCACTTGCGGCACTGGGCCAGGGACTGGGCGTGGGAATAGATCCGGCTGATGCTGTCGGTCTTGGTGTTGTCGCCCACCAGCAGGTGATGGTGGATGCGCAGCTCGACTTCGCCACAAATCACCATGTCGTGCTCGAGGAAGCTGTCCAACGTGTGGTTGACGGCGCCTTCAGTGGAGTTCTCCACCGGAACCACGCCGAAATTCACAGCCCCGGCCGCCACTTCACGGAAGACTTCGTCGATGGCTGCCATTGGCTTGCTGATCACCGCGTGACCAAAATGCTTCATGGCCGCGGCCTGGGTGAAGGTCCCTTCCGGCCCCAGGTAGGCGACTTTCAGCGGTTGCTCAAGGGCCAGGCACGAAGACATGATCTCGCGGAACAACCGCGCCATTTCTTCATTGCCCAGTGGCCCTTTATTGCGCTCCATGACGCGCTTGAGCACCTGCGCCTCACGCTCAGGGCGATAGAACACCGGCACTTCGCCTTCAGCCAGGGAGGCCATCTTCACCCGGGCGACTTCCTGGGCGCAGCGCGCGCGCTCACTGATCAGTTCCAGGACTTTTTCGTCCAGGGCGTCGATGCGCAGGCGCAGCGCCTTGAGTTCTTGCTCAGACATTAGCCATGTTCCTTCTCGAACTCTGCCATGTAGGCAATCAACGCATTGACCGCATTGATGTCGACGGCGTTGTAGATGGAGGCGCGCATGCCACCGACCGAACGGTGGCCCTTGAGGTTCAGCAGACCGCGCTCGTCGGCGCCGGCCAGGAATGGCTTGTCCAGACGGTCATCGGCCAGGCGGAACGGCACGTTCATCCACGACCGATCGGTTTTGTTGATCGGGTTGCTGTAGAGGCCGCTGGCGTCGATGAAGTCGTACAGCGTGCGCTGCTTCACTTCATTGAGCTTGCCGATGGCTTCGACACCGCCCTGCTCTTTCAGCCATTCGAACACCAGGCCCGACAGGTACCAGGCCAGGGTCGGCGGGGTGTTGTACATCGAGCCGTTGTCGGCCGCGACCTTGTAGTTGAGCATGGTCGGGCACAGGGAACGGGCGCGCCCCAGCAGGTCTTCACGAATGATGCTGACCAGGATGCCGCTCGGGCCGATGTTCTTCTGGGCACCGGCGTAGATCATGCCGAAACGGGAGATATCCACAGGGCGCGAGAGGATGTCCGAAGACATATCGGCCACCAAGGGCACGTCGCCAGTTTCCGGAATCCAGTTGAATTCCAGGCCACCGATGGTTTCGTTCGGCGCGTAGTGAACGTAGGCCGCATCCTTGGACAGCTTCCACTCGTTCTGACCGGGAATGGCAAAGTAGTCGTAGGGCTTGGCGGTGGCGGCAACGTTGACGTGGCCGTAGCGCGAGGCCTCTTCGATAGCTTTCTGCGACCAGATGCCGGTGTCGATGTAGTCAGCCGTGCCGCTTTCCGGCAGCAGGTTCAGCGGAACCTGGGCGAACTGCTGGCTGGCGCCGCCCTGAAGGAACAGCACCTTGTAATTGGACGGGATGTTCAGCAGATCACGCAGGTCCTGCTCGGCCTTGGTGGCAATGGACACGAACTCATCGCTGCGATGGCTCATTTCCATGACGGACAGGCCCTTGCCATGCCAGTCGAGAAGTTCACCCTGGGCACGTTTCAGGACCGCTTCAGGCAACGCCGCCGGGCCGGCACAGAAGTTATAGGCTCTCTTGCTCACATCCAATCTCGCTCTGATCTGGTGGTCACATAAATCTTGTTCAACACATCTATCCATGTGGGAGCGGGCTTGCTCGCGAATGCGGTGTGTCAGTCGACATCTGACTGGTTGACACACCGCATTCGCGAGCAAGCCCACTTCCACAAAGGATAGGACGTGCAGTGTCGCAAATTTTCAAACGGGACAAACAACAAGGGGGCGAATTCTCATCCGCCCCCTTGCGCGTCCGCTTAGTCCTGCGGTTCTTCTTCGTCAGCAGCAGCGTCGAGCGGTTGGTCGCCAGTCATGTCGTCGACATCGGCACCGAGGGTGCCGTCGAACGCCACGCCTTCCTCGCCTTCCAGTTCCTCGCCTTCGACTTCCGATGGCTCCTGGACCCGCTCAAGCCCTACCAGCGTTTCATCGCTGGCCAGCTTGATCAGCGTCACGCCCTGGGTGTTACGCCCCAGGCTCGACACTTCGGCGACTCGCGTGCGCACCAGGGTGCCCTGGTCGGAGATCAACATGATCTCTTCACCATCGAGTACCTGGACAGCGCCAACCAGACGACCGTTACGATCGTTGCTGACCATGGCGATCACGCCCTGGCCGCCACGCTTGTACTCAGGGAACTCGCTGATAGCGGTGCGCTTGCCATAACCACGCGCCGAAGCGGTGAGGATCTGGCTGCCTTCTTCGGGGATCAGCATGGAAATCAGCTTCTGGCCTTCCGGCAGGCGCATGCCGCGCACACCGCGGGCGGTACGGCCCATGGCACGGACGTCGGATTCCTTGAAGCGGGTGACCTTGCCGCCGTCGGAGAACAGCATGACTTCTCGCTCGCCGTCGGTGATGGCGGCGGAAATCAGCACATCGCCTTCGTCCAATTCGAGAGCGATCAGGCCAACGCTGCGCTGGCGACTGAAGGATTCCAGCGGGGTCTTCTTCACGGTGCCTTTGGCGGTAGCCATGAAGATGAAGTGACCTTCGGTGTATTCCTCCACCGGCAACATGGTGGTGATGTATTCATCACTGTCCAGCGGCAGCAGGTTGACCAACGGACGACCGCGAGCCGCACGGGACGCTTCAGGGATTTCGTAGGTTTTCAGCCAGTACACCTTGCCCTTGCTGGAGAACAGCAACAGCGTGGTGTGGCTGTTGGCGACCAGCAGGTGAGCGATGTAGTCCTCGTCCTTGACGCCAGTCGCCGACTTGCCTTTGCCGCCACGACGCTGGGCCTGGTAGGCGGCCAGCGGCTGGGTCTTGGCGTAGCCACCGTGGGAAATGGTCACCACGCGCTCTTCTTCCGGGATCATGTCACCCAGGGTCAGGTCCAGACGCGCATCGAGAATCTCGGTGCGGCGCACGTCGCCGTACTCGGCGCGGATCACTTCCAGCTCTTCGCGGATCACTTCCATCAGGCGCGTGGCGCTGTTGAGGATGCGGATCAGCTCGCCGATCTGGTTGAGGATCTCCTGGTACTCGGCCAGCAGTTTCTCGTGCTCCAGGCCGGTCAGGCGGTGCAGACGCAGTTCCAGGATGGCCTGGGCCTGTTCCGGGGACAGGAAGTACTTGCCCTCGCGCAGGCCGTATTGCGGATCGAGGTTCTCCGGACGGCACGAATCGGCCCCGGCACGCTCGACCATCGCCACCACCGCGGAGGACTCCCAAGGCGTGCTGATCAGCGCTTCCTTGGCTTCCGACGGCGTTGGCGAGGCCTTGATCAGGGCGATGACCGGGTCGATGTTCGACAGGGCAACGGCCTGGCCTTCGAGGATGTGACCACGCTCGCGGGCCTTGCGCAGCTCGAACACGGTGCGACGGGTGACCACTTCGCGACGGTGACGCACGAAGGCTTCCAGCAGGTCCTTGAGGTTCAGGATCCGCGGACGGCCGTCGATCAGCGCCACGATGTTGATACCGAACACCGCTTGCAGCTGGGTCTGGGCGTAGAGGTTGTTGAGAATCACCTCAGGCACTTCGCCACGGCGCAGCTCGATCACGACGCGCATACCGTCCTTGTCGGACTCGTCACGCAGCTCGGTGATGCCTTCGAGTTTCTTCTCTTTCACCAGCTCGGCGATCTTCTCGATCAGGCGGGCCTTGTTCAGCTGGTACGGCAGCTCGGTGATAACGATCTGCTGGCGACCACCGACCTTGTCGATGTCTTCGATGGTCGAACGGGCGCGCATGTAAATGCGGCCACGGCCGGTGCGGTAGGCTTCGATGATGCCGGCACGACCGTTGATGATCGCGGCGGTCGGGAAGTCCGGACCGGGGATGTATTGCATCAGCTCATCGACCGTCAGCTCGGGATTGTCGATGAGGGCCAGGCAACCGTCGATGACTTCACCGAGGTTGTGCGGCGGGATGTTGGTCGCCATGCCCACGGCGATACCGCTGGAGCCGTTGACCAGCAGGTTGGGGATACGGGTCGGCATGACCGCCGGGATCATTTCGGTGCCGTCGTAGTTCGGCACCCAGTCCACGGTTTCCTTGTGCAGGTCGGCCAGCAGCTCGTGGGCCAGCTTGGTCATGCGCACTTCGGTGTATCGCATGGCTGCGGCGTTGTCGCCGTCCACGGAACCGAAGTTGCCCTGGCCGTCTACCAACAGGTAGCGCAGGGAAAATGGCTGGGCCATCCGCACGATGGTGTCGTACACGGCGGTGTCACCGTGGGGGTGATACTTACCGATCACGTCGCCGACGACACGGGCGGATTTCTTGTACGGCTTGTTGAAGTCGTTGCCCAGCTCGCTCATCGCGAACAGCACGCGCCGGTGCACGGGCTTCAAGCCATCGCGCGCATCCGGCAGCGCCCGCCCGACGATTACGCTCATTGCGTAGTCGAGGTAGGACTGTTTCAGCTCGTCTTCGATATTGACCGGGAGGATTTCTTTGGCCAGTTCGCCCATGAGAAGCCTGATTCCTTTTTCTGGTGAAACCTCGTCACATCCAGATGGGACGAACGAAGCTCGCCGCTGCAGAACAAGTGCCATGCAGCGACTTACGACAAATCAACGAGTTATGCCTTGGATCTGCGCAGTAAAGGCCACCTCGCGAGGCAGCCCTGGAAACCGCCGGATGTTATCACAAGAGCCGCCACGCACCTATCCCCCTGATGCGCATGGAGCATAGTTAGTTGACCGGTGACAGGCTGATAGAGGACGAGAGGGGCTTAGAGGCGGGGTGAATGAAGATTGGAAGGGTAAATGCAAGGTATTTGTTGACTGTTGGGGCCTCTTCGCGAGCAAGCTCGCTCCCACACTGGACCTGTGTCGTGCATCAATCACACGAACGACACGGTCACCATGTGGGAGCGGGCTTGCTCACGAAGGCGATAGACCAGGCAATACAAATCGTCAGTGCAACCGCTTGCGACACATCAACTGCGCCATCTTCGCCGTGTCCGGCCGCTCGACAATGCCCTTCTCGGTAATGATGACGTCGATCAGGTCCGCCGGGGTGACGTCGAACACCGGGTTGAAGGCCTCCACATCCGCCCCGACCCGCTTGCCGCCGACTTCCAGCAGCTCGCGTCCGTCGCGCTCTTCAATCGGGATATCGTCCCCGCTGGCCAGGTTCATGTCGATGGTCGAGCTCGGCGCCACCACCATGAAGCGCACGCCGTGGTGCATGGCGCAGACCGCCAGTTGATAAGTACCGATCTTGTTCGCCACGTCGCCGTTGGCGGTGATGCGGTCGGCGCCGACGATCACCCAGGTCACGCCTTTGGTCTTCATGATGTGGGCCGCAGCGGAATCGGCATTGAGGGTCACCGGGATGCCTTCGTTGGCCAACTCCCACGCCGTCAGGCGCGAGCCCTGGAGCCATGGCCGGGTTTCGTCGGCATAGACGCGCTCGACCATGCCTTCGAGGAACGCACCGCGAATCACCCCCAGGGCCGTGCCGAAGCCGCCGGTGGCCAGGGCGCCGGTGTTGCAGTGGGTCAGGATGGCCTGGGCGTTGCCCTGATGCTTGCGGATCAGGTCAACACCGAGCTGGGCCATGGTCAGGTTGGCTTCACGGTCGCTTTCATGGATCGCGATAGCTTCGGCCTCAAGGGCAACCAACGGCTCGGCATGCTCTTTCAAGCGCCCCAGTCGGTCACGCATGCGGTCCAATGCCCAGAACAGGTTCACCGCTGTCGGCCGGGAATCGGCCAGCAAGGCAAAGTCAGCTTCCAGCGCCGCTTGCCAGTCACCGCCCTCGGCCATCCTGGCTCGCGCCGCAAGCACCACACCATAGGCCGCACTGATACCGATGGCCGGCGCGCCACGTACCACCATCGAGCGAATCGCCTCGGCCACACCGGCCGCGCTGGTGCAGGCGATCCAGTTTTCCTCGAACGGCAAAATACGCTGATCCAGCAGGTACAGGGCGCCATCCCGCCAATCGATGGCCTTCACCTTCTCCGCAGCCAACAGTCGATCGCGCATCCTTCACCCCGCACTCATGAACAAAAGCCGCCGATTATAGCGATCCCTCCGCGAAGACGCTCGGGTATACTTCGCCATCCTTTATAACCCATGGAACCGTTCCACGATGCCCAAGCCTGCCGTTGCGCTCGACTTATTATTGCTGCCGACCTGGTTGGTGCCTGTCGAACCCGCCGGTGTGGTGCTCAAGGATCACGGCCTGGGCATCCGCGACGGTTGCATCGTGTTCATCGGCCCACGGGCAGAAGCCCTGAAGTGTGACGCGGCCCAGGTCCGTGAGTTGCCGGGCATGCTGCTCAGCCCGGGCCTGGTCAACGCCCACGGCCATGCGGCGATGACCTTGTTCCGTGGCCTGGCCGACGACCTGCCCCTGATGACCTGGCTCGAACAGCACATCTGGCCAGCTGAAGCCAAATGGGTCGATGAAGACTTCGTACGCGATGGCACCGACCTGGCGATCGCCGAACAGATCAAGGGCGGCATCACCTGTTTCTCTGACATGTACTTCTACCCCAAGGTTGCCAGTGAACGCGTGCATAACAGCGGAATCCGCGCGCAAATCGCCATCCCAATCCTCGATTTCCCTATCCCAGGCGCCGCCAGCGCCGACGACGCCATTCGTCAGGGCATCGAGCTTTTTGGCGACCTCAAGCACCACCCACGGATCAAAGTTGCGTTCGGCCCCCATGCGCCGTACACCGTGGGCGACGAGAACCTGGAGAAAATCCGCGTGATCGCCGAAGAGCTGGACGCGGCCATTCATATGCATGTTCACGAAACCGCCTTCGAAGTGCAGCAGGCTGTGGAGAACACCGGTGAGCGGCCCATGGCCCGCCTGGGCCGACTGGGGCTCCTGGGGCCGCGCTTCCAGGCCGTGCACATGACCCAGGTCAGCGATGAAGACCAGGCGTTGCTGGTAGAAAGCAACTGCAGCGTGATCCATTGCCCGGAATCGAACCTGAAGTTGGCCAGCGGTTTCTGCCCAGTGGAGCGCCTGTGGCAAGCCGGGGTCAATGTGGCGGTCGGCACCGATGGGGCGGCGAGCAACAACGACCTGGATTTGCTCGGCGAGACGCGCACCGCTGCGCTACTGGCCAAGGCGGTCGCCGGTTCGGCCACAGCCCTGGACGCGCACCGGGCGCTGCGCATGGCCACGCTCAATGGCGCCCGGGCGCTGGGCATCGAGGCAACGGTGGGCTCACTGGAAGTCGGCAAGGCCGCCGACCTGGTGGCCTTCGACCTGTCGGGCTTGGCGCAGCAACCAGTCTATGACCCCGTGTCGCAACTGATCTACGCCACGGGCCGCGACTGCGTGAAACACCTGTGGGTGGCCGGCAAGCCGCTGCTCGAAGATGGCCGGCTGACGCGCCTGGACGAGTCGCAACTGACCGCCTCGGCCCAGGCCTGGGGGCGTCGCATCAGCGGCCACAACGAATAACCATGCCCCTGGAGCCATGGCTCGGGGTACACGATTTTTCAAGTTTTTCGAGGATCTGCACATGAGCAACGTTGACCACGCCGAAATCGCCAAATTCGAAGCCCTGGCCCATCGCTGGTGGGACCGTGAAAGCGAATTCAAACCGCTGCACGACATCAACCCGCTGCGGGTCAACTGGATTGATGAGCGGGTCAATCTGGCCGGCAAGAAGGTCCTCGACGTCGGCTGTGGCGGCGGCATCCTCAGCGAGGCCATGGCCCAGCGCGGCGCCACGGTGATGGGCATCGACATGGGCGAGGCGCCACTGGCGGTTGCGCAACTGCATCAGTTGGAGTCTGGCGTCAGCGTGGAATACCGGCAGACCACCGCCGAAGCCCTCGCCGAAGAAATGCCCGAGCAGTTCGACGTGGTCACCTGCCTGGAAATGCTCGAACACGTGCCGGACCCGTCATCGGTCATCCGCGCGTGCTTTCGCATGGTCAAGCCCGGCGGCCAGGTGTTCTTCTCCACGATCAACCGCAACCCGAAGGCGTACCTGTTCGCGATCATCGGCGCCGAATACATCATGAAGCTGCTGCCACGTGGCACCCACGACTTCAAGAAATTCATCCGGCCTTCCGAGCTGGGCGCCTGGAGCCGCATGGCCGGGCTGACCGTCAAGGACATCATTGGCCTGACCTACAACCCGCTGACCAAGCACTACAAGCTGGCCGCCGACGTTGACGTCAACTACATGATCCAGACCCTGCGCGAGGAATAAGTCGATGCGTCTCAAAGCGGTTCTCTTTGACATGGACGGCACGTTGCTCGACACCGCGCCCGACTTCATCGCCATCTGCCAGGCCATGCGTGCCGACCGTGGTTTGCCAGCCATGAACGAGCAGCACATTCGCGACGAAATTTCCGGCGGTGCCCGGGCGATGGTCGCGGTGACCTTTTCCATGGACCCGGAATCACCGGGATTCGAGGAACTGCGCCAGGAATTCCTCGACCGCTACCTCAAGGGTTGCGCAGTCCACAGTCACCTGTTCGACGGCATGGCCGAGGTGCTGGCCGATATTGAAGCGGCGAACCTGATCTGGGGCGTGGTCACCAACAAACCGGTGCGCTTCGCCGAGCCGATCATGCAGCAGTTGGGCCTGGCCGAGCGCTCGAAGGTACTGATCTGCCCTGACCATGTGAAAAACAGCAAGCCCGATCCGGAGCCCCTGACCCTGGCGTGCAAGATGCTCGACCTGGACCCGGCCAGCGTACTGTTCGTCGGCGATGACCTGCGGGACATCGAGTCTGGCCGCAGCGCCGGCACCAAGACCTGCGCGGTGACCTACGGCTACATCCACCCGGACGACAACCCCAGGCACTGGGGCGCGGATGTGGTCATCGATCACCCCTCGGCGCTGCGCAAAGTGCTGGATAACGCGCTGTGCGGCTGTTGAGCTGACCGAATCGGCGCTAACGCTCTTGTGGCGAGGGAGCTTGCTCCCGCTCGACGGCAAAGCCGTCGCCCGCTGACTCAGGGACCGCTTCGCGGTCCAGCGGGAGCAAGCTCCCTCGCCACAAAAAGCTCACTTGCCATGACAGCCCTGTGCCGCAGGTACTGTGCTGCTTTAATTGTTGAGGTTTTTTATGTTTGAGTATTCCGCCCGTCCCGACCTGCTCAATGGCCGGGTCATTCTGGTCACCGGCGCCGGTCGCGGGATCGGTGCCGCGGCAGCGAAAGCCTACGCCGCCCACGGCGCCACTGTGCTGTTGCTGGGCAAGACCGAAGCCAACCTGACCCAGGTCTATGATGAAATCGAGGCGGCCGGCCATCCGCAACCGGCGGTGATTCCGTTCAACCTCGAAACCGCCCTGCCCCATCAGTACGATGAGCTGGCGGCCATGATCGAAAGCGAATTCGGTCATCTGGACGGCCTGCTGCACAACGCCTCGATCATTGGTCCACGCACGCCACTTGAGCAATTGTCCGGCGAGAACTTCATGCGGGTGATGCATGTAAACGTCAACGCCATGTTCATGCTCACCAGCACCCTGCTGCCGCTGCTCAAGCTGTCCCAGGACGCGTCCGTGGTCTTCACCTCCAGCAGCGTCGGCCGCAAGGGCCGGGCGTACTGGGGGGCTTATGGCGTGTCCAAGTTCGCCACCGAGGGGCTGATGCAAACCTTGGCCGACGAAGTCGATACCGTCGCAGCGGTGCGCGCCAACAGCATCAACCCCGGCGCCACCCGCACCAGCATGCGCGCCCAGGCTTATCCGGGGGAAAACCCGCTCAACAACCCGACGCCTGAAGCAATCATGCCGGTCTACTTGTACCTGATGGGACCGGACAGCACCGGCGTCAACGGCCAAGCCTTCAACGCGCAATAATCCCCCCCGCGTCGCGACGATTTCCCGTCGCGACGCGGGCGCCTTCGATACCCAGCCAAGCGAACCGCCAAGTCCACGTCGCCAAAATGATTGCGCGACACTTCCGATCATGACTCAACCAATTGATTCCAATCGATTTTTTATTCTTATGAACTGAATGGCACGACTTTCGCTCTAAATATCCTCAAACACGCCATGTTCGGCGGGGAACGGACGTTGAGACGAGTCTTACGCCTGCCAGGGAAAGCGGACTAAACTCAGATCAGATGTCCTACGGGACTGAAGGACCAGTACGACACGCAGCCCAAAGCCGCATCACCCAGCCCGGCAGGACAGATTAGCTTAGGGGCTAACGCCAAATGAAAACGCCCACCCAGATCAACGCGATTGACTTCGACAGCGCCAAGTTGCAGCGCCTGGGCTTCGGCCAGCCGTCGCCGCTCGTGGCACGCTCGGTCAGCCTTTCGCAATTGCGCCAGCAACTGGGCCAACAATTGCAGACCAGCCTGGAGCCACAACGCATCCTGGGCCTGTTTTTCCGGGAAGTTCAGCGATTGGTGCCCCTGGATGCATTGGCCTATCAGCACAAGCCCAGTGATCTGCGTCTCGAATTCGGTCAGCGCGGACATCACAGCCTCAGCTACACCCTCAGCCATGAAGGCGAACACCTGGGGGAGCTGGTATTCCGCCGCAACCAACGCTTCAGCGAAGCGGAACAGGGCGACCTGGAGTCGGTGCTCTCGACGTTGCTGTACCCGCTGCGCAATGCCCTGCTTTACCGGGCCGCCACCCAGAGCGCCCTGCGCGACCCGCTGACCGGCACGGGTAACCGCATTGCCATGGACCAGACCCTGGTGCGTGAAATCGACATGGCCAGGCGTCACTTGCAACCCTTGTCGCTGCTGATGCTCGACATCGATCATTTCAAGCGCATCAACGACAGCCATGGGCACGGCGTCGGCGACGAGGTGCTTAAATCCGTTGCCGAGTCGATCAAGCATCAACTGCGCAACGTCGACATGGTGTTCAGGTTCGGCGGTGAAGAGTTCCTGATCCTGCTCTCCAACACCAGCCGCGATGCCGCAGCCCTGGTCGGTGAACGACTGCGTTATGCCGCCCAGGTGCAGGATTATTTCGCTGCCGGAACAAGGATTGAACTGACAGTCAGCCTGGGTTGCGCAACCCTGCTGCCGGGGGAATCTGCCGAAAGCCTGCTGCGGCGCGCCGACAGCGCGTTGTACGTGGCCAAGCGCGAAGGACGTAATCGGTTGGCGATGGCGGGCTGAAAACAACCGCGAACTCACTGTGGGAGCGAGCCTGCTCGCGATGACGACCTGCCAATCAACCTCTCCCGTTGACTGCTAGCCTCTTCGCGAGCTGACTCGCTCCCATCTGGGTTTGCTTATTCGAAGCGGATTAAATCAGCTCCCGGCCAGCGCCAGGCGCTCACGGGTGGAAGAAGATTTGCCCACGGACTCCGACTGTTCCAGTTGCATGCAGCGCTCCAGGAACAGGTACATGTAGTCGTAGCTCTTGCACACGGCCTGGCGCAGCTCCATTTGCAGGGCTTTGCTTGGGTTCATGCCTGCCAGGGTGCAGATGATTTCCAGGGCTTCCCAAGGATGGGCGTCGTCGTACTGGGCATGCATCTTCAGCCATTTCATGGCGCGCTTGCGATCTTCCTCGGCGAAAGCCGAGGCGTAGACGCCGGTGGAACACACCAGCGCCGACCACTCTCCAGTCGCACCCTCGATGGCATAGTTGGTCGCGGCGATCGCCACGATCAGCGAATCCGAGGAGCTGGTGTGCCAACACCAATGGCTCAACGCATGGAGCTCGGGCGGCACCTGCTGCGCTTGCAGATCTTCCAGGGTTACGCCATGGGCGGCGCTCCAGTTGACCCAGTAATCGGCATGGTTGAGTTCGACACGGATGTTGCGCATCAGCCAGCGACGCGCCATGTCCTCGCCGGGATGGCGGGCAAAGCGAGTCTTGGTGAGGTTTTGTGCCATGTATAAAGCGAACTGTTCAACGACCGGCCAACCACCAATGAGGTAGTGGCGCATGGTCTTGGCGCTGAGCTTATTGTCACGCATGCGCTGATACAGCTCGTGTTCGACAACCCGGCGTTTGCTCTCGCTGCAATCGGTAATGAGCTGCTGTGCCCATTTCGGATAGCTAATGGCGTCCATGAGCGGGCCTGTTCGGTTGAATGTGTCGATCACTGTCGGGCTCCTTTTGATTGTGATTTTTCCGGATCAACAAGAGGTTCAGCGGAACGTGCCGGGGGCCTTGAACAACAACGGCTGAGGTCGGGCCGGCCTACATTGCAACGTGTCACAGGTAAACAATTGCGGGCGTTCAATCACATACCCTTGAGCGTAATCCACACCAATCTCCAGCAATGCCTGCTCGATCTGGGCGGTCTCAACAAACTCGGCAATTGTGCGCTTACCCATGACGTGGCCGATGTGATTGATCACTTCGACCATTGCACGGTTAATCGGGTCGTCCAGCATATCCTTTACGAAACTCCCATCGATCTTCAGGAAGTCTACAGGTAAATGTTTCAGGTAAGCGAATGAAGACATTCCGGCGCAAAAGTCATCCAACGAGAAATAACAACCCAAGCTCTTGAGTTCATTGATAAAGCGGATCGCGCTACCCAAATTGGAAATGGCGCTGGTTTCGGTAATTTCAAAACAAATCATTTCTGGTGGGATCGAGTAGGCCGCGAACTGTTTACGCAGAAAGTCGAGAAACGCCTGATCTCCGATAGTAGTACCTGACAGATTTATCGCACACATGGCCATGGGCGCCTGTCGCGATTCATTCAGGCACTGACGGATGATCTTGAAGACATTTTCCACCACCCAACGATCCAGGGACGTCATCAGGCCATAGCGTTCTGCCGCAGGAATAAAACTGTCCGGCAGGATCATCCGCCCGGCCTCGTCATGCAGGCGCAACAGGATTTCAATATGCCCACCGCCATGATCGCCTGGGCCCAGCGCGGCGATTTCCTGGGCGTAGAGACAGAAACGGTTTTCCTCCAGGGCCATATGCAAGCGCTGAACCCAGGCCATCTCGCCAAAACGCAGGGACAGCTCCGAGTCGTCAGCGTGATAGACCTGGACCCGGTTACGGCCCTTCTCCTTGGCCATGTAGCAGGCCATATCGGCGGCGCGCAGGGACGCCTCCAGGGTCGTCGGACTCTGGGCGATGTGCACCAGACCAATGCTCACCGTGGTCACGAATGGCCGGCCCTTCCAGACAAAATGCAGGTTCTGCACAGTCTGGCGCAGCCCTTCGGCGATTTTCTCCGCCGCGTCGGGCGAACAATTCTCCAGCAAAATACCGAACTCATCGCCCCCCAGCCGGGCCAGGGTGTCATGTTCCCGCAGGCCCGATTGCAACAGGGCGCAGATATGCCGCAACAACTCGTCACCCGCCGCGTGGCCGCAGGTGTCGTTAACCAACTTGAACTGGTCCAGGTCAAGAAACATCAAGGCATGGCGCCCGACCTGACGAGTAAGGTTGTGCAAAGCCTGCTCGAGGCGATATTCGAACTCCCGACGGTTGGCCAGGCCCGTCAGGGCGTCATGGGTCGCCTGCCACGACAGGTTAGCGATGTATTGGCGCTCCTGGGTCATGTCGTGCAACACCAGTACGGCGCCACTGACTTTGCCTGCATGCCGGATCGGCGCCCCCACCAGGGTGACCGACACCGTGCTGCCATCCAGGCGCTGGATCAGTTTGGAATGTTCGCTGGCGCCACTGAGCCGACCACTGAGAATGTGCTCGATCAGGGTCGGGCCCTCGGTCTGGGCATTGTCGTCGAGCAGATTGAACAGCGCGGCCAGGGGCAATCCCGTCGCGTGTTCGGCTTTCCAGTGGGTCATCGCCTCGGCGGCGGGGTTCATGTAGGCAATGGCGCCTTCAACGTCGGTGGTGATCACCCCATCACCAATGGATTGCAGGGTGATCTGCGCCCGTTCCTTCTCCAGTTGCAGCGCATTGGCAAAAACCTGCCGCTGGGCCAGCAATTTATGGGTACGCAATAACGCCAGGACGATCAACCCCAGCGCCGTGGCGAAGTTGGTCACCAGCAACAGGCGCAAGATAAAACGCGAGCCCTCGCCGAGCGCATCGCTGAACGCCTTGGCGGCCGGGGTAACGGAATCGTTGATCGCTAAAATCTTTGCTTTCCAGCCGCGGATATCGGCCTCCGAAGCCTCGCCCGCGGTGATGCTGCTGTGCATCTGTCGGGCAACGTTATCCAGTTCGATCAGATAACCGTCCCCCACCGTCCATAGATCGATGGCCTCTTCCAAGTAACTGAAGTGACGAAAATTCAGATAGAGCCAGATCAGGCTGGAAACGTCGTCCGGGTGATTGCCGCCCTTGAGGATGCCAACCCTTGCCGCTTCCAGATCCGGCGGCTCGCGATCCAGCGCCACCCGCAGCTCATGGCCGCCCTCGGGTACGGCGATGGCGCGCTGGTACTTGTGGAAAATCGCCCCATCACGGCTGTCAGCATAGAGATTGAGGTAATAAATGGCGTCCTTCTGGCCCTTGGACCAGAGACTTTCCCCCGCCACATAGCCGCGAACCGCAGATAATACGTAAAGGCTGACGCCTCCAAGCAAGGCTTGAAATAACACAACGGCAATAAAGGGCCAGACGATGCCCAGCAGCCGTGGTGATGCGAGAGTCTGCTTTTGCTTCATGAGGTCCCTTGCACAGGCGCTGCCGGATGAACATCCGCGAGAGTACCGCTCCTGACTCCACAGCCTAGGCTAGTTTTCGACCCTTCGAATGACCGGATGAAGGATCGACAGGCTTTGGCTGGAAATTCGCAGGAAGTCGGGACGTTTCCCTGAGTTTTTTCAGATACTAAGCACAGAAAAGCTTAGGAAACTCAAGGCTGCTGTATCTGTTGCAAGTGCCCATAAAGTCGAGCGTACAAGCCACCCTCGGCAATCAGCTGCAAATGATCACCGTCCTCTGCGATTTGACCACCGTCAAATACCAGTACCCGATCGGCTTGTTTCACGGCCGACAACCGGTGGGCGATGATCAGCGTGGTGCGTGCGCTCAGGAACCGCGCCAGGGCCTGGTGGAGGTTGTATTCAGTGGCGGCATCCAGCGCCGAAGTGGCTTCGTCGAGAATCACCACCCGGGGGTCGGCCAATACCATGCGGGCGATGGCCAGCCGCTGACGCTGTCCGCCCGAGAGCCGCACGCCGGAGCGCCCGACAATGCTCTCCAACCCCTGGGGCAACGCCCGCACGGTGACATCGAGCTGGGCAATTTCCAATGCTTGCCAACAGGCCTCGTCGCTGCACTCACGACCCATGGAAAGGTTGGCGCGCACCGTGTCATTGAACAACGCCGGGTGTTGCAGCACCACCGCGACGTTTTCCCGAATGGTCTCCAGGCCGATCTCCTGCTGCGTGGCGCCGCCGAAACGGATACTGCCCGACTGCGGCGTGTAGAGCCCCAATAACAGCTGCACCAGGGTGCTCTTGCCACCGCCGCTGGCTCCGACGATGGCGACCTTTTCGCCAGGCAGAATGGACAGGTTCAACTGATTGAGTACCAGCTCCTCGCCATAACCAAAGCTCAATCCCTGGATGTCGATACCCACGGTGTCGCGCCCCTTGAACGGGTCGACGCCGCCGGCGTATTGCGGCTCGTCGGCACGGGCCAGCAATTCGTTGATCCGCGACAGCGCGCCACCGGCGGCATAAAAGGCGTATTGCAGATTGAGCAGTTGCTCCACCGGACCGATCATGAACCACAGGTAACTGAACACCGCCAGCATCTGGCCAATGGACAGGTCGGAAAACAGCACGGTGAGCATCGCCGCAGCACGGAAAATATCGATACCGAACTGGAACAACAAACCACTGGCCCGGTTAGAGGCATCGGTTTTCCACTGTGAACTCACGGCGTAGTCGCGCACCTCCTTGGCACGCGCGCCCAAACGCCCAAGGAAAAAGCCCTGCCGGTTACCGGCACGTACTTCCTGGATAGCGTCCAGGGTTTCAGTCAGGGCCTGGGTAAACCGCGAGGTACTGTCGTTCTCCAGCTTCTTGAGGTGCTTGACCCGTTTGCCCAACTGCACCGTGGCGTAGATCACCAGCGGGTTGAACAACAGGATCAGCAGCGCCAGCTCCCAGTGCATCCACAGCAAAATGCCGGCGGTACCCACCAGGGTCAGCATCGCCACCAGGAAGCGGCTGAGGGTTTCACCGACGAATTTGTCGAGGGTGTCCAGGTCGGTGACCAGGTGAGCAGCCACGGTGCCACTGCCCAGGCTTTCGTATTCGCCCAGGGAAATGCGCTTGAGACGTTCGATCAGGCGGATGCGAATGCGATAGACGATGTCCTTGGCCAACCTGGCGAACAGTCGCGCCTGCAATACGTTGAACAGCAATGCGCCACAGCGCAGGACCAGGGTCACCAGCAGCATCAGCCCGATATAGCCGGCAGCGCTCTGCCAAGCCGTGGGCAGCGCCTGGTTCATGACCTTCAAGGCCGCGTCGCCGTGGCCCAGCAACACTTCGTCCACCAGCAGCGGCAACAGCAAGGGGATGGGTACGCTACACAGCGTCGCCAGCACGGCGACGCCGTTGGCGATCCACAGGGCTTTTTTGTGCTTGAGGGCCAGCCTGCGGATTTCTGCCCAGCTCAGCCGATCGATGTGTCGCGTCGCCGGTGCATCATCCGACAGCTCAGGCACAGGCCGCGCGCTCCAGCCAGCGACCCAGCAAGGGAGACAATTGGCTCAGGGGTTGGTAGCCGTTGGTGAGCAAGGCCAGTTGGCCGTCACGTTCGGCCAACAGTGTGGGAAACCCGGCGATACCCAAGTCCTGCACCCAGGTGAAATCCGCGGCGGTGGCAGCATGCTGATCGGCGCGGTCGAATGCCGCGGCGAACTCGATGCGTGGCAGCCCGGCCTGTTCGGCCAACTCCACCAGAATGCTGGCGTGAGTCACGTCGCGGCCTTGCACATAAAAAGCCTGCTGGATCAGCTTTACCAGGTTCCAGGCCAGGTCCGGCGCCAGGCTGCGGGCCGTCACCACCGCCCGGCAGGCCGGTTCGGTGTCGTAGACAAAACCGTCCGGCAACGCCCCTTCCAGCTTGAACGGCTGGCCGGTGGCCTGGGTGACGGCCTGCCAGTGTTCCAGAATGTAGCGCCGAGTGGTCGGCTCCAGGGCCGAACCACTGCCGGTGCGCAAACCGCCCACCACCAGGTGCAACTCCACCCCGGCGGCCTGCGCCTGCCCGACCAGCGCCTCGGCCACCGGCGCAAAGCCCCAGCACCAGGAACACATCGGGTCCATCACATAGAGCAGGCGTGGCGCCATGGTTCAAGCCTCGGAAGATGACTGCTTGTAGTTGTAACCGATCGGGTGCGGCATGTTGCGGGCCTTGGCCAGTTCGATCTGCTTTTGCCTGTCAATGGCACTGCGGCGGGTCTTCTCGCTCAGCTTATCCCAGCAATGGGGGCAACTGATGCCCGGCACATAGTGCTCCGAGGCGCGGTCTTCGACGCTGACCGGAGTACGACAGGCGTGGCATTGATCGTAGTCGCCTTCGCTGAGGTCGTGGCGAACAGTCACACGGTTATCGAACACAAAGCAGTCGCCGCGCCATTTGGTTTCTTCCTGAGGCACCTCTTCGAGGTATTTCAGGATGCCGCCCTTGAGGTGATAGACCTCGTCGAAACCCTGGCCGAGCATGTAGCTGGACGCTTTTTCACAGCGAATGCCGCCGGTGCAGAACATCGCGACTTTCTTGTGCCTGGCCGGGTCGAAGTTGGCCTTGATGTACTCAGGGAACTCGCGAAAACTGGTGGTCTTGGGGTCGATCGCGCCTTCAAAGGTGCCGATGGACACTTCGTAATCGTTGCGGGTGTCGATCAACAGCACTTCCGGATCGCTGATCAGGGCGTTCCAGTCCTGCGGCTCGACATAGGTGCCGACCTGCTTGTTCGGGTCCACGCCTTCGACGCCCAGGGTGACGATTTCTTTCTTGAGCTTGACCTTGGTGCGGTAGAACGGCTGGTCATCGCAGTACGACTCTTTGTGGTCGATGTCGATCATGCGCGGATCGTTCTTGAGCCAGGCCAGCAAACCGTCGATGCCTTCACGGGTGCCGGAGACCGTGCCGTTGATGCCTTCTTCGGCGATCAGCAGCGTGCCTTTGATGCCGTTGTCGAGCATGGCCTTGAGCAAGGGCTCACGCAGCTCGACGTAATCTTCAAGGGTGACGAACTTATACAGTGCCGCCACGACAATGGGTTGTGTCATGGGTATTTCTCCAGGTGGCTACCCTCGTAAAGGGTGAACCGGATGCGAAAAAAAACGCGCCGGGTGAGCGGCGCGTTGCGGATTCTAGCAAATACACTGTGGCTTTAGGAGCAGCACGCTCCGTGGCCGGATCAACTGTGGCGAGGGAGCTTGCTCCCGCTCGGCGGCGAAGCCGGCGTCTGGATCAGTACCAGGGGGACCGCTTCGCGGTCCAGCGGGAGCAAGCTCCCTCGCTACAAAAGCGTCCTTGCCACAAACAGCGCTCATCTCAAATCAGTGCTTGCTGCCACCGGCACAGGTCGGCGAAGCCGGGGCTGCGTCGATCTGTGCCCATTCTTCGGGGGTGTAGGTGTGCAGCGCCAACGCATGGAATTCGCCCATCAGCTCGCCCAGCGTGCCGTAGACCTTCTGGTGACGCTTGACGCGATTGAGCCCCTCGAACTGCTGGCTGACCACCACGGCCTTGAAGTGGGTCTGCAGCCCACGGCTGTGCATGTGGCTTTCATCCAGCACTTGCAGGTGCTCGGGTTGCAAGAGCCCGAGGGTCGATTCGATACGTTGTTGCATGCTCATACCTGGCTCCGCTTACGGCTTTTTCTTGGCAGGGGCCGCGGCTTTTGGCTCAAGCTCGGCCGTCATGTCGGCCAGCAGCTTGTTGACCACCGGTACCGCGCTTTCAAGCTTGGCCTGGGTCAGCTGGGCCGATTGCTGGGTCAGCTGCGGCATTTTCTCCAGGACTTTCTTGCCCAGTGGCGACTGGTAGAAGGCCACCAGGTCCTTGAGCTCAGACTCGCTGAAGTTGCTGGTATAGAGCTTGACCATGTCCGGCTTGAGCTTGTTCCAGCCGATGGCCTGGTCCAGCGCGGCATTGGCCTTGGCCTGGTAGGTTTCCAGGGTGGCTTTTTTCGACTCCGGGGCCTTGGTCTGTTCAAAGCGCTGGGCGAACATCTGCTGCACTTGCATGTACACCGGGGTACCCAGCTTGTCAGCGTGGGCCAGGGTCAGGAACGCTTCGGCACTGGCGTTGTGGCTGGCGGTATCGGCGAAAACAGGGCCGCTGGCACACACCAGAGCAACTGCGGTACAGATGGCACGAAGACGGGTCATCGAGTTTCCTTTCATAGCTGGCGAGGTAAAACCCCAAGGGCGACCATTCTGCGCCTAAAAAACGCCGCGCCTCAACCCCGAAGCTTGCCGGGTCCGATTGACGGACCGGACCGGCCACCCCTAGATTGAGGGAACTGGTGCCGCCCATCAGGGCCTAAACTGCGCATTCAGCCCTACAGGAGTTTGACCCGATGAGCCGTATCGAAACCGACAGCCTTGGCCAGGTTGAAGTCCCGGATGACGCCTACTGGGGTGCCCAGACGCAGCGCTCCATGATCAACTTTGCCATCGGCAACGAACGCATGCCGCTGTCGGTGCTGCACGCCCTGGCGCTGATCAAGAAAGCCGCCGCGCGAGTCAATGACCGCAATGGCGACCTGCCCGCCGACATCGCCCGCCTGATCGAACAGGCCGCCGACGAAGTGCTCGACGGCCAGCACGACGACCAGTTCCCGTTGGTGGTCTGGCAGACCGGCAGCGGAACCCAGAGCAACATGAACGTCAATGAGGTGATCGCCGGACGCGCCAATGAACTGGCAGGCAACCCGCGCGGTGGCAAGAGCCCGGTGCACCCCAACGACCACGTCAACCGCTCCCAGAGCTCCAACGACTGTTTTCCGACCGCCATGCACATCGCCGCCGTCCAGGCCGTCCAGCAGCAATTGCTGCCGGCCATCGGCGAGTTGTCCGGCGGGCTGGCGGAACTGGCGGCGCGCCACATGAAGTTGGTCAAGACCGGCCGCACCCACATGATGGATGCCACGCCGATCACGTTTGGCCAGGAACTGTCGGCCTTCATTGCCCAACTCGATTATGCCGAACGGGCGATCCGCGCCGCGCTGCCGGCGGTCTGCGAGCTGGCCCAGGGCGGCACGGCGGTGGGCACCGGGCTCAATTCGCCCCATGGTTTTGGCGAAGCCATCGCCGCTGAACTGGCGGCACTTTCCGGCCTGCCGTTCGTTACCGCACCGAACAAGTTCGCCGCGTTGGCCGGCCATGAGCCCCTGACCGCCCTGTCCGGCGCGCTGAAAACCCTCGCCGTGACCCTGATGAAAATCGCCAACGACCTGCGCCTGCTGGGCTCCGGGCCACGGGCCGGGTTCGCCGAGGTGAAATTGCCGGCCAATGAACCGGGCAGTTCGATCATGCCCGGCAAGGTCAACCCGACCCAGTGCGAAGCCCTGTCGATGCTGGCTTGCCAGGTCATGGGCAACGACGTGACCATCGGTTTCGCCGCCAGCCAGGGCCATTTGCAGTTGAATGTGTTCAAACCGGTGATCATCCACAACCTGCTGCAATCGATCCGCCTGCTGGCCGATGGCTGCAGCAACTTCCAGCAGCACTGCGTCGCCGGGCTCGAGCCGGACGCCGAGCAGATGGCCGCGCACCTGGAGCGCGGGTTGATGCTGGTGACCGCGCTGAACCCGCACATCGGCTACGACAAGTCCGCCGAAATCGCCAAGAAAGCCTACGGCGAAGGGCTGACCCTGCGTGAAGCGGCGCTGCAACTGGGGTATCTGACCGATGAAGAGTTCGATGCCTGGGTAAGGCCGGAGAATATGCTGGAGGCTGGTAGCCAGGGCTGAGTCTTGTATGGACTGAGCATCAGCCATCGCGAGCTTGCTCGCGATAGGGCCGGTCGACTCGACATCTTCATCGACTGCCAGGCCGCCATCGCGAGCAAGCTCGCTCCCACAGTAGCTTTGTGTCAGGCACTCGCTCTGTGTTGTTAACGCCCTACCGCCATCCGCTCACGCCGGGCCCTGAGCCCGGCCATCAGCGACGGCCCCAGCGCCACCAGCGCCGATCCCAGCACCACCAGCACCGCCCCGCCATACCCCAGCAGATTGATCTGCTCGGCATGTACATAGTCTGGCCACCACCAGGCGGCCAGCGCCACTGCGGCGAAGGTCACCAGCGGTGTGATCGCCAAGGTCGCGCTGACTCGCGAGGCTTCCCAATGGGCCAAGGCCTCGGCAAACGCACCGTAGGCAATCAGGGTGTTGAGGCAGCAGGCAAGTAATAGCCAGCCTTGCAAAGGGCTCAATTGCAGTGCCTCCAACGGGTGCACCCAAGGCGTGAGCAGCAACGCACAGAACAGGTAGATCACCATCATCACCTGCAACGAATTCCACACCGTCAACAGTTGCTTCTGGCCCAAGGCATAGAAGGTCCAGACCGTCGAAGCCAGCAAGACCATCAAGACCCCGGCGGTGTAGTCACTCAGGGAGGTCAGCAACTCGCCCAGACGCTGGTTGAAAAACAGCGTGAAGCCGATCAACAGCACCGCCAGGCCAATGCCCTGCCCTACGCTGAACCGCTCCTTGAACACAAACAGGCTGGCAACCAGCAACATGATCGGCCCCATCTGCACCACCAACTGTGCCGTGCCGGGGCTCAAGCGGTTCAGGCCCATC
Organism: Pseudomonas viciae; assembly: GCF_004786035.1. Taxonomy (NCBI): domain Bacteria; kingdom Pseudomonadati; phylum Pseudomonadota; class Gammaproteobacteria; order Pseudomonadales; family Pseudomonadaceae; genus Pseudomonas; species Pseudomonas viciae. Next base: position 1,804,895 of record NZ_CP035088.1, on the reverse strand, counting down.
AGGTACAACACGTAGTTGCCCACCAACCCGAGTACCGCCATCGCCACCAGCCAGCCGCCACGGGGGCCAAGCACCTTGCGACTGGGCAGGCGCCGGGTAGCCGCCAGGTAGATGAACAGCAAGCCGCCGGACACCAGCAGGCGAAACCAGGTCACGGTGACCGGGTCCATCACTTGCAGCACTTGCTTGAGCTTGATCGGCAGGATGCCCCACAGCAGGGCGGTCAACAGGGCGAGGAACAGGCCATAGACCCAGCGACCGGACGAAATGTGCATGCGACCCTCAAAGCTCAAGACATGAACGGCCATTCTAGGCGTCTATCGCTGCACGACACAGGGACAGTTGGGCATGGGGCGCCCATGAGATTGTATGGGTCGCTGCCGTCGATCGGCTCGCCGGGCGCAAATCAGGGACAACACATATGCTCAATTTTGAGACAACCTCGCCGCCCTTTTTGGAGACCCGCCATGCTTGGCAAACGCGCCCAGGATCCCGCCCCCACGACGATTTTTCGCAGCGACCGGATCTGCCGGGTCAACGGTGAGTTTTATTTCAATACCCGCGAAGGCACCCAGGAAGGTCCGTTCGCCAGCCGCGAGGCTGCAGAACGGGAGATAGAAGCGTATGTCGGGCGGATGCGACAGCTGACTCAGGTTGCCAGCTGAATGCGGTTCATCGGTAGCCCCTGTAGCGAGGGATTACCTGTGGCGAGGGAGCTTGCTCCCTCGCCACAAAAGCCTCTGACGCCATAAGCGTCATACAACCAACGCAGTCGCGCTTATCTCACCGCCTCGAACAACCCCGTCGCCCCCATCCCGCCGCCCACGCACATAGTCACGATGCCGTAGCGCAGGTTGCGCCGTTGCAGCTCGCGCACCAGATGCCCCACTTGCCGCGAGCCGGTCATGCCGAACGGGTGGCCGATGGAGATCGAACCGCCGTTGACGTTATATTTTTCGGGATCGATTTCCAGCCGGTTGCGACTGTACAGGCACTGGGAAGCGAAAGCCTCGTTGAGCTCCCACAAGTCGATATCAGCCACCTGCAAGCCCTTGGCCTTGAGCAGCTTGGGCACCGAAAACACCGGGCCGATGCCCATCTCGTCCGGCTCGCAACCGGCCACGGTAAACCCGCGGAAAAACGCCTTGGGCTTGAGCCCCAGCGCCAGGGCTCTTTCCAGGCTCATCACCAAGGTCATCGAGGCGCCGTCGGACAACTGTGATGAATTGCCCGCCGTCACCGAACCGTCTTCGGCGAACACCGGTTTGAGGCCGGCCAGGCTTTCATAAGTAGTGTCAGGGCGATTGCAGTCGTCGCGATCAACCACACCATCGAGCATCTGCACCGCACCGCTGTTCTTATCCTCGACCTTGTACTTGACCGCCATCGGCACGATTTCGTCGTCAAACAACCCGGCCGCCTGGGCCTGGGCGGTGCGCTGCTGGCTCTGCAAGGCGTAACGGTCCTGCTCCTCGCGGCTGACCTGATAGCGACGAGCAACGATCTCGGCGGTCTGGCCCATGGGGAAATAGATCCCGGGCACTTGCTCCTTGAGCAGCGGATTGATCAGGTTGTCAGTGTTGACGCTTTTCATCGTCAGGCTGATGGACTCCACGCCTCCGGCGACGATGATGTCGCTGCAACCGGAGGCGATCTGGTTGGCCGCGATGGCGATGGCTTGCAGACCCGAGGAACAGAAGCGGTTGAGGGTCATGCCGGCGGTGCCGATGCCCAACTGCGAGAGCACCGCCACGTTACGACCGATGTTGTAGCCCTGGGCGCCTTCATTGGAGCCGGCGCCGACGATACAGTCCTCGACGCTCGCCGGGTTGATGTCATTGCGTGCCAGCAAGGCGTTGACGCAGTGAGCCGCCATGTCGTCCGGACGGGTCATGTTGAACTTGCCGCGAAAAGACTTGGCCAGGCCGGTCCGTACGCTGTCGACGATCACCACTTCACGCATGGCTGTACCTCATTGTTGTAGTCGGTTAGGTGTGAATCGAGCATAGATCCACTGCATAAGCGACTGCGACAATCATTCACCCCGCGTATGCAACCCCATCGCCTACTTCTTGCTCTTCTTTTTGCGCGCCTGTTTCTCGGTACGCTCGAACGCAGCCTCCAACGCATCATTGAGGGTGCGCAATACCTTGACCCGCGCCCAGCGTTTGTCGTTGGCCTCCACCAGGGTCCAGGGAGAAATCTCGGTGCTGGTGCGGTCCACCATGTCGCACACCGCTGCCCGGTAAGCGTCCCACTTGTCCCGGTTACGCCAGTCATCCTCGGTGATCTTGAAACGCTTGAACGGGATATCCTCGCGCTCCTGAAAACGCTCCAGCTGGGTCTCCTTGTCGATGGCCAGCCAGAACTTGACCACCACCACGCCGGCATCGGCTATCTGCTCCTCGAAATCGTTGATCTCGCCGTAAGCCCGTAGCCAATCAGCCCGGCTGCAAAACCCCTCGACCCGCTCCACCAGCACCCGGCCATACCAGGAACGGTCGAACACAGTGAACTTGCCCCGTGCCGGAATATGCCGCCAGAACCGCCACATGTAGGGGTGGGCGCGCTCTTCTTCGGTGGGCGCGGCAATCGGTATGATGCTGTATTGGCGCGGATCGAGCGCCGCCGCGACCCGCCGGATCGCCCCGCCCTTGCCCGCCGCATCGTTGCCTTCGAACACCGCCACCAGGGCATGCTGACGCATGCGTTTGTCCCGCAGCAGGCCGGAAAACCGCGCCTGCTCGGTGATCAGTTGCTCTTCGTAATCGGCCTTGTCCAGGCGCAGGGTCATGTCCAGGCTGTCTAACAGCGTGATTTGGCTGTCCAGCGCAGGCAGCGGCGCCACGTTGACCTTTTCCGCCTTGATCTTCGATCGGCCCAAGGCCTGGCGCAACCCTTCGAGCAAGATCCGCCCGACCGTGAGGCTGCGATAACAGGAATCCATGCCTTCGATCACATGCCACGGCGCGTAATCGCGGCTGGTACGGCGCAGCACTCGCTCGCCGTATTTGACGAACTTGTCATAGGTCTGGGACTGTTGCCAATCCAGCGGGCTGATGCGCCAGCTGTGCAGCGGATCGTCCTTGAGCCCCTTGAGTCGGGCTTTCATCTGCTTCTTGGACAGATGGAACCAGAACTTGAAGATCAGCGCGCCTTCGTCGCAAAGCATTTTTTCCAGGCGCTCGGCGGCGTTGATCGCCTGGTCGAGCCGGGGGTCCTTGATCTGGTCATGGACCCTCGCCTGCAACATCTGGCTGTACCAGTTCCCGAAAAAAATCCCCATGCGCCCCTTCGCTGGCAGCATCCGCCAATAACGCCAGACGGGGGGCCGCGCCAGCTCCTCGTCGGTCTGCTGGTCGAAGGTGCGCACTTCGATCAGCCGCGGGTCCATCCACTCGTTGAGCAACTTCACCGTCTCGCCCTTGCCCGCGCCTTCGATGCCATTGATCAGCACAATGACCGGGAACCGACCTTGCTGCTGCAACTCGAATTGAGCCTCAAGCAACGCTTCACGCAAGGCCGGCACTTCGGCCTCAAAGGTGTCTTTATCGATGGCGTGGCCGATTTCAGCGGATTCGAACATGGACAGCTCCTTCCAGGGATTGGGGCAAGACTAGCGGATTGGACGCGACCCTGGGCAGCAGATTCCATCCAGACGCACGCTCCATTGCGATGGGTCAAGCAAGCCGATACCAATGGGCTAGAATGCCCTCCCAGTTTTCACCGAGCCTGCCATGACACCCATTCAGCACCACGCCCAACTCGACTGGGATGACCAGGGTCGCCCGCGTTCGCGGGTGTTCAACGACGTGTATTTTTCCGATCAATCGGGCCTGGAAGAAACTCGTTATGTGTTCCTTGAGCAGAACAACCTGGCCGAGCGCTTTGCCGCGCTACCGGATGACGGGCGGCTGGTCATCGGTGAAACCGGATTTGGCACCGGGTTGAATTTTCTCTGCGCCTGGCAGTTGTTCGAACAGTGCGCTCCGGTTGGGGCGCGGCTGCATTTTGTCAGTGTCGAGAAATACCCCTTGAGCCCGCAGGATCTGCGCCGGGCACTGGCGCTGTGGCCGCTACTCAAGCAGCAGGCGGATCAATTGCTTGAGCAGTACGTGGCGATCCACCAGGGGTTCCAGCGTCTGACTTTGGCAGGTGGGCGAGTGACGCTGACCTTGTTGATCGGCGATGCCCTGGCGCAGTTGCCGCAACTGGACGCGCAGATCGACGCCTGGTTCCTGGACGGTTTCGCGCCAGCGAAGAACCCCGAGATGTGGACCGCCGAACTGTTCGCTGAATTGGCGCGGCTGGCGGCACCCGGCGCGACCATCAGCACCTTCACCAGCACCGGTTGGGTGCGGCGACTGCTGAACGCGGCGGGCTTCAAGATGAAGCGCACGCCTGGTATCGGGCACAAATGGGAAATCCTGCGCGGCGTGTTTCTCGGCTGGCCGGACCTGCTTCCCGTGCCGGCCCCGGCAAAACCTTGGTACGCCCGCCCCACGGCGCTGACTGGCGAGCGCCGGGCGCTGGTGATCGGCGGCGGCCTGGCCGGCTGTGCCAGCGCCGCGAGCCTCGCGGCCCGTGGCTGGCAAGTGACGCTGCTGGAGCGTCACGCCGGATTGGCCGAGGAAGCGTCCGGCAACCCGCAGGGCGTGCTGTACCTCAAGCTTTCCGCCCACGGTACGGCGTTGTCACAAATGATCCTCAGCGGTTTCGGCTACACCCGGCGCATGCTGGAGCATCTGCAACGCGGCGTAGACTGGGACGCTTGCGGGGTCTTGCAACTGGCCTTCAACCCCAAGGAAGCCGAGCGCCAGGCGCAACTGGCCGCGGCGTTTCCAGAAGACTTGCTGCATTCACTCGATCAGCCACACGCCGAGGCACGCTCCGGCATCGGCCTGGCGTGTGGCGGCTTGTTTTATCCCGAAGGTGGCTGGGTGCATCCGCCAGCGTTGTGTCGCTGGCAGGCCTCGGGGCCGATGATTGACGTGCAGCCCCATCATGAAGTGTTGCAATTGCGCCGCGTCGACGGCCAATGGCAGGCCTGGGACGGCGAACGTTGCCTGGCCAGCGCGCCGGTAGTGATCCTCGCCAGCGCCGCCGAGATCAAGCGCTTCGAACCCGCCGCCGATTTGCCCCTCAAGCGCATTCGCGGGCAAATCACTCGTCTGCCACAGACCGCCCGCAGCCAGAGCCTGCGCACCGTGGTCTGCGCCGAAGGCTACGTGGCCCCGGTACGGCTGGGCGAGCACACCTTGGGCGCCAGTTTCGACTTCAAGAGCGACGACCTGACCCCTACCGCGGCGGAGCACGCCGGCAATCTGCAGATGCTGGAAGAAATTTCCCTGGATCTGGTGGAGCGCCTGGATGCCAGCGCCCTGGATCCGCAACACTTGGAAGGCCGTGCGGCGTTCCGTTGCACTAGCCCTGACTACCTGCCAATCGTCGGCCCGTTGGCTGACCGCCAGGCATTCAGCGAAGCGTATTCGACCCTGAGCAAGAACGCCCGGCAGGTGCCAGACACTCCCTGCCCGTGGCTCGACGGTCTGTACATCAACAGCGGCCATGGCTCACGGGGGCTGATCAGCTCGCCGCTGTCGGGTGAGCTGATCGCCGCCTGGCTGGACAACGAACCCCTGCCGCTGCCCCGAAGCGTGGCCGAGGCCTGCCATCCGAATCGGTTTGCGTTGCGGGCGTTGGTTCGGGGCAAGGCCTAGCGCAGATCGCTGGCCCACCAAAAAAACCTGGGGGAGCGAGCTTGCTCGCGATAGCGGTGGGTCAGTCAAGTTAGATGTCGACTGACACTCCGTCTTCGCGAGCAAGCCCGCTCCCACGTTAGTTCCGGTCTCCTATGGATACGCAGCAGACCCAGCGCCCCCACCCATCGGCTTATAACGCATCGATCTAAAACTCACAGCAATCCCCCCGGTCAGTTTCAGGGTACCCGCCATGTCGGCGCGTGCTGCTTGACCCCTCCCCAACGGAAAAACCGGTAAGGACTTATGTGCGGATTAGCTGGAGAGTTACGTTTCGATCAACAACCTGCGGACCTTGCGGCCGTAGAGCGAATCACCCATCACCTGGCCCCTCGCGGCCCTGACGCATGGGGTTTTCATAGCCAGGGCCCGATTGCCCTCGGTCATCGGCGCCTGAAAATCATGGACCTGTCCGACGGTTCGGCCCAGCCGATGATCGACAGTCAACTGGGCTTGTCCCTGGCCTTCAACGGCGCAATCTACAACTACCCGGAACTGCGGGCCGAGCTCGAAGGCTTGGGCTATGCCTTTTATTCCGGTGGCGACACTGAAGTGTTGCTCAAGGGCTACCACGCCTGGGGCGAAGCGCTGCTGCCCAAGCTCAACGGCATGTTCGCCTTCGCCATTTGGGAGCGCGATGCCAAACGGCTGTTCATCGCCCGCGACCGCCTCGGCGTCAAGCCGCTGTACCTGTCGCGCACCGGCCAGCGCTTGCGCTTTGCCTCGGCATTGCCGGCGCTGCTCAAGGGCGGTGACATCAGCCCGATGCTCGACCCGGTGGCCCTCAATCATTACCTGAATTTCCATGCGGTGGTCCCGGCGCCACGCACCTTGCTGGCCGGTGTGGAAAAACTGCCGCCGGCCACCTGGATGCGCATCGAAGCCGACGGCAGCACCGAGCAGAAAACCTGGTGGACCCTGCCCTACGGTCCCCGGGCCGATGAGCAGCATCTGAACCTCGAAGACTGGATCGACCGCGTGCTCGACAGCACCCGTGAAGCGGTCGCCATTCGCCAGCGCGCGGCCGTGGATGTCGGCGTGCTGCTTTCCGGCGGCGTGGATTCGAGCATGCTCGTGGGCCTGCTGCGGGAAGTCGGCGTGGAAGATCTGTCGACCTTCTCCATCGGTTTCCAGGATGCCGGCGGCGAGCGCGGTGACGAGTTCCAGTATTCGGACCTGATCGCCAAGCACTACGGCACCCGTCATCACCAATTGCGTATCGACGAAAAAGAGATCATCGAACAACTGCCCGCGGCATTTCGTGCCATGAGCGAGCCGATGGTCAGCCACGACTGCATCGCCTTCTACCTGTTGTCCCGGGAAGTGGCCAAGCACTGCAAAGTGGTGCAAAGCGGCCAGGGTGCCGACGAGTTGTTCGCCGGTTACCACTGGTACCCGCAAGTGGACGGCGCGAGCGATCCGTACGCGGCCTATCGCGCAGCCTTCTTTGATCGCAGCTACGAAGAATATGCCGCCACCGTGCAGCCCAAATGGCTGACGGCCAACGACGCCGCCGGTGATTTCGTCAAAGAGCATTTCGCCCAGCCAGGCGCCGATGCGGCGGTGGATAAAGCGTTGCGCCTGGACAGCACGGTGATGCTGGTGGACGACCCGGTCAAGCGCGTCGACAACATGACCATGGCCTGGGGCCTGGAAGCGCGTACGCCGTTCCTCGATTACCGGCTGGTGGAGCTCTCGGCGCGGGTCCCGGCGAAATTCAAGCTGCCCGACGGTGGCAAGCAGGTTCTCAAGGAAGCCGCCCGGCGGGTGATCCCCAGTGAGGTGATCGACCGCAAGAAAGGCTATTTCCCAGTGCCGGGCCTCAAGCACCTGGAAGGCAACACCCTGGCCTGGGTCCGCGAACTGCTGCTGGATCCGAGCCAGGATCGCGGCCTGTTCAACCCGGCCATGCTCGACCGACTGCTGACCGACCCCAACGGCCAACTCACGCCGTTGCGCGGTTCAAGGTTGTGGCAACTGGCGGCGCTGAACCTGTGGCTCAGCGAGCAAGGAATCTGATGCATGAAACCTTCAACCGTTCACAACCAACGCCTTTTGCGCGGCCAGGCGCCGTCCTATGAACGCCTGCAGGCGCGCCTGGCCGAAGATGGCAGCGAATTGGGCGCCGACCCGATCGCGGTGCATTGCGGCTGGGGCCGATTGCTGATCGGTCACACCTTCCCGGACCCGGCGAGCCTGGCCCGGGAACTGCTCAACGAACAATCCGGCGAACGTGACATTGCCTTGTACGTCGCCGCGCCCCAGCAGGTGCTGGGGCTGGAACCGGCGCAGCTATTTCTCGATCCGTCCGACACCTTGCGCCTGTGGTTCAGCGACTATCGGCAGGCCACGCGGGTGTTTCGCGGCTTCCGGATTCGCCGGGCGCAAAGCGATGCCGACTGGCAGGCCATCAACCAGCTGTACCTGGCCCGGGGCATGCTGCCCATCGATCCACAACGACTGACCCCGCGTCATGCGGGCGGCCCGGTGTACTGGCTGGCCGAAGACGACGACAGCGGCGCGGTGATCGGCAGCGTCATGGGCCTGAATCATCAAAAAGCCTTCAACGATCCGGAAAACGGCAGCAGCCTCTGGTGCCTGGCCGTGGACCCGCAATGCTCACGGCCGGGTGTTGGCGAAGTGCTGGTACGCCACCTCATCGAGCACTTCATGAGCCGTGGTTTGAGTTACCTCGACCTGTCGGTGCTGCATGACAATCGCCTGGCGAAAAACCTTTACGCCAAACTTGGTTTCCGTAACCTCTCGACCTTCGCCATCAAACGCAAGAACGGCATTAATCAGCCGCTGTTCCTTGGCCCTGGCCCCGAGGCGCCGTTCAATCCTTACGCACGAATCATCGTCGAGGAAGCCCATCGTCGAGGCATCGAAGTGCAGGTGGACGACGCCGAGGCCGGATTATTCACCCTGGTCCACGGCAGCCGCCGGGTGCGTTGCCGGGAATCCTTGAGCGACCTGACCAGTGCCATCAGCATGACCTTGTGCCAGGACAAAAGCCTGACCCATAAGGTGCTCAAAAGCGCTGGCCTGAACCTGCCAGCCCAGCAACGGGTGGGCAATGCCGACGACAACCTGGCGTTTCTCGATGAGCACGAGCGGGTGGTGGTCAAGCCGCTGGACGGTGAACAGGGCCAAGGCGTAGCGGTGGACCTGCGCACGATCGAAGACGTGCAGAGCGCCATCGAAACGGCCCGGCAGTTTGACAGCCGAGTGTTGTTGGAAAGCTTCCACGAAGGGTTGGACCTGCGGGTCCTGGTGATCGGCTTTGAAGTGGTGGCCGCGGCCATTCGGCGTCCGGCGGAGGTGATCGGCGACGGCCAGCACAGCATCGGCGCGCTGATCGAAGCCCAGAGCCGCCGACGGCAAGCCGCCACCGGGGGTGAGAGCAAGATTCCGATGGACGCCGAAACCGAACGCACCCTGAGCGCGGCCGGGTTTGACTACGACAGCGTGTTACCGGCCGGCAAACATCTATTCGTCCGGCGCACGGCGAACCTGCATACCGGCGGCGTCCTGGAGGATGTCACCGGGATCCTTCATCCAACCCTGGCCGATGCAGCGGTGCGCGCCGCGCGGGCGCTGGACATCCCCATGGTCGGCCTCGATTTGCTGGTGCCAGCGGCCGATCAACCCGAATACGTGTTCATCGAAGCCAACGAACGCGCAGGTTTAGCCAACCACGAACCACAACCCACTGCCGAACGCTTTGTGGATTTGTTGTTTCCTCATAGTCAGGCGGTGGCCTAGCCCTTTTCCCCGTGGCGAGGGAGCTTGCTCCCGCTCGACTCTGTAAGAGCTGGCGAAGCCTGCGATCTTTTGATCTTTCGCTTGAGACTCAAGTGTCCGGGGAAAGATCGCAGCCTCGTTGCATTCGACAGCTCCTACGGCCCAGCGGGAGCAAGCTCCCTCGCCACAGGGGCCCTCATCTATTTGAACGTTCCGAGAGGAGTTTCCATGATCAGCAAAATTCCCGAACCGAATCTCGAATACCTGCAAAAGGTCTTGCTGGAAATGCTTGCCATCCCCAGCCCTACCGGCTTCACCGACACCATCGTGCGCTACGTGGCCGAACGACTCGAAGAACTGGGCATTCCGTTTGAAATGACCCGGCGCGGTACGATCCGCGCCACCCTCAAGGGCCGCAAGAGCAGCCCCGACCGGGCGGTATCGGCCCACTTGGACACCATTGGCGCTGCCGTACGAGCGATCAAGGACAACGGTCGCCTGACCCTGGCTCCAGTGGGTTGCTGGTCCAGCCGCTTTGCCGAAGGCAGCCGGGTCAGCCTGTTCACCGACACCGGGGTGATTCGTGGCAGCGTCCTGCCATTGATGGCCTCTGGGCACGCGTTCAACACCGCCGTGGATGAAATGCCCATCAGTTGGGACCACATCGAACTGCGCCTGGACGCCTACTGCGCCACCCGAGCCGATTGCGAGACCCTGGGCGTGGGCATCGGCGACTACGTGGCCTTTGATCCCTTGCCTGAGTTCACCGAGAGCGGCCACATCAGCGCCCGGCACCTGGACGACAAGGCCGGGGTTGCCGCGCTGCTGGCAGCGCTCAAGGCGATTGTCGACAGCGGCGAAGAGCTGCTGATCGACTGTCACCCACTGTTCACCATCACCGAGGAAACCGGCAGCGGCGCGGCGGCCGCACTGCCTTGGGACGTCAGTGAGTTCGTCGGCATCGACATCGCGCCCGTCGCGCCAGGCCAGCAGTCCAGCGAACACGCGGTCAGCGTGGCGATGCAGGATTCCGGCGGCCCTTACGACTACCACCTGTCGCGGCACTTGCTGAAACTGGCCAAGGAAAACGAGCTGCCGGCACGCCGTGACCTGTTCCGCTACTACTTCAGCGACGCCCATTCGGCCGTCACCGCGGGCCACGACATCCGCACCGCCCTGCTGGCCTTCGGCTGTGACGCCACCCATGGCTACGAACGCACCCACATCGACAGCCTGGCCGCCCTCAGCCGTCTGCTCGGCGCCTACATCCTCAGCCCACCGGTATTCGCCAGCGACGCGCAACCGGCCCAGGGTTCGCTGGACCGCTTCAGTCACCAGATCGAACACGACACGCAGATGGAAAGCGACACTCGGGTGCCGTCGGTGGACAGTTTGGTGGGGCAGCGGTCGGAGAGCTGATCCAGCTAACAACATGGCTCTTGCGGGTGTATCGCAATCCAACTGTGGGAGCGGGCTTGCTCGCGAAGGCGCCGGCACATACAGCATTGATACAAGCTGGCCCACCGCTTTCGCGAGCAAGCCCGCTCCCACAGGGATTTGCAGTGACCGAAAAACCACAGGCTAGCCGCAAAAGCCCATTGGCCGTAGCATCGCCATATTGTCTAGCCGAGGTACCCCATGCTGATTCCCCACGACCAACTCGAAGTCGACACGCTCACTCGCCTGATCGAGGATTTCGTGACCCGCGACGGCACCGACAATGGTGACGACACGCCTCTGGAGACGCGTGTATTGCGGGTCAGGCAGGCCTTGACCAAAGGCCAGGCGCTGATCGTCTTCGACCCCGAAAGCGAACAGTGTCAACTGATGCTCAAGCACGATGTGCCCAAGCACCTATTCGACTGAACACGCCTTGCGAGCGGCGTGGGCCTTTTTCCTCTGGATCTTTTCGTAAATTTCGAAGCGATGAACGTCGATGTGCCGTGGCGCCTCCACGCCAAAACGCACCGTGCTGCCACTGACCGACAGCACCCGGACGGAAATATCATCACCGATGGAAATCAACTCACCCACAGCGCGGCTTAGTACGAGCATGGTTCTTATCCTTAAGATTGTCTGGACCTTGACCATGCCCGGCCTGTTTCATGTTCTCAATACACCCCCATGAATTCAGTAATGCCCTACAACCCAGACTCTGGCGACTGAAGGAAACTTCCTGCAAAACCTTGTCGCCCTCCCTTTCAAGAGGCTGAAAAACGCGGGCCGAACAGAATCACACTTGCCCCAAGCACACAGAGCGCCACACCGAGCCAGTCGGAACCCAGCGGCCGCACGCGCTCAATCACGGCCAGCCAGCCGATCGAAGCAATGATATAGATACCGCCATAGGCAGCGTAGGCACGACCGGCGTAGGACGCTTCGATGCGGGTCAGCAACAGCGCGAACAGCGTGAGGCTGAGCAGCGCCGGTGCGATCCACCAGACGCTCTTGCCCTGGCGCAGCCACATCCAGAAGGCGTAGCAGCCGGCGATTTCAAACAGCGCGGCGAGAAAAAACCACAAATAATTGAGCATGCAAGTGTCCATCAGGAAAGCCGGATGGCGCCATCCTGAGGACACCGGGCAGCCAGGTCAACTCGGGTTCTGACGGGCCTTGGCGCGCATCTTGTCGGCCATGACGGTCATTTCGTCATACAGCAACTGCGGGTTTTTCTGCTTGATGGCCCAGGCCATCCGGCCCTGCTCATGGGGCAGGATCATGAACTGGCCCTCGGCGACCTGCTGGTAGATGTAATCGGCAATGTCAGTAGCGGTGATCGGTGAGCTTTCCAGCAGTTTGCCCACCTGCGCTTTCATGGCCGGGGTCGGGCCACGGAAGGAGTCCAGCAGATTGGTCTGGAAGAACGACGGGCAGACCACATGTACGCCGATTTCCTGCTGCGCCAGTTCAATCAACAGGCTCTCCGACAACGCCACCACGCCAGCCTTGGCCACGTTGTAGTTGCTCATGGCCGGGCCCTGCATCAGGGCGGCCATGGAGGCGATGTTGATGATCTTGCCGCGGCTTTTTTCCAGCAACGGCAGGAACGCCTTGCAGCCCTTGACCACGCCCATCAGGTTGATTGCGATCTGCCAGTCCCAATCCTCGAGGGAGAGTTCGCTGAAGAACCCGCCCGACGCCACGCCAGCGTTGTTGACGATGATGTCGATACCACCCAACTTTTCTTCGCAGGCCTGGGCGAACGCGGTCAGTTGGCTGTAGTCGCGCACATCACAACGCTGGACAAAGCCCTCGCCGCCAGCGTCGCGCACCAGCCTGAGGGTTTCCTGAAGGCCGGGCTCACTGACATCCGACAAGGCCAGGCGCCAGCCTTCGCGGGCCCAGCGCAGCGCGATTTCGCGACCCAGGCCAGAACCGGCACCGGTGATCATCATGCGATTTTGCATAGGAAACAGCCTTGTTGTTCCGGGAGAGATGGGCCGAGTGTAGCGAAGGACCTGGCCTGACCCACGCTCCATCAGATTGCTGAATGGCGGGGGCTAACCGTAATGGGTTTTGAGGGCAGTAGTGCCATGGGGACAACCCTGTGGGAGCAAAGCTTGCTCGCAACAGAGGCAACTCGATTCTGGAAGGCTTCGTCGTTTGTATCGCGAGCAAGCTTTGCTCCCACAGAGGCTCCTTACACGCCATAAAAAACTTTGAATTTTTTACAGGACGTTACGGTCCGAATTATTAAGCCGCCCGGATTTAACGCATGCGTGCTGGTAGTTGAAAAGTTGCAACATTCCAGAACTGACCAATAAGGAAATCAACAATGGGCACAATACTGATCATTATCCTGATCCTCCTGCTGATCGGTGGTCTCCCGGTCTTCCCGCACTCCAGAAGTTGGGGTTACGGTCCGTCCGGTATCATCGGTGTCGTATTGGTGGTGCTGTTGGTCCTGCTGTTACTGGGCAAGATATAAACCACTAAGTAAGGGTAAAAAAAAGAGGCCTTTGCAGGCCTCTTTTTTATGCTCGCCGATGATCAATCCGGCTTGCCGTCAACCACGCCGGCGGTATTGTCCAACAGGCTCTTGGTGGCGGTCTGCAGGAACGATTCAAGCTGGAGTTTCATCCGTGCGGTATCCGGTGCGTCCGGGATGACTTGCGCATGTGGGTTGGCCCCCAGTTCATAGCGGTACATCTTCGGCGGCATTTCCTTTTCCCTGCGCAGGACCAGGATCGTGTCGTCGCGGATGATGGCAGTGGTCTGGTCGCTGCCCGACGGTTTGATCACGCCAAAACCAGGGTCGCCTTCGGGCAGGTTCAACAGGTCACGCCCCCAGCACTGGTGACGCACCTGGCCGCCGATACGGCCCATGATGGTCGGGACGATATCGATCTGGGTGCCTACAGTGTGGCTGCGCTGACCGAACTTTTCCTGGACGCCCGGGCCGATCAGCAACATCGGCACGTTGAAGCGGCCCAGGTCCATTTCACTGATCTGGCGCTCGTTGCCGAAGCCATGATCACCGACCACGACAAACAGCGTTTCCTTGAAGTAAGGCTCCTTGCGGGCCTTCTCGAAGAACTGGCCCAGCGCCCAATCGGAGTAGCGCATGGCGGTCAGGTGCTCGTTCAGGCTGCCACGGTCGGTGACCGGCGGCACCGGCAACGGCGTCGGCAGTGCATACGGCGTATGGTTGGACAGGGTTTGCAGCAAGGCATAGAACGGCTTGCCGTTTTCCCGGGCCTTGAGCTCGACCAGACCACGGTCGAACATATCCTGGTCGGACACGCCCCAGGTCGGATCGGAGAACACCGGGTTGACGAAATCGTTACGCCCGATGAACGTGGTCATGCCCTGGCTGCTGAAGAAACCAGACTGGTTGTCCCAGGCGAAATCGCCGTTGTAGACATACACGTCATCATAACCACGGGGACTGAGCAGTTGTGGCAGGCCCGACAACTTGTGGCTGCCTTCCGGCGTCTGCATCAGGTATTCGAAACCCGGCAGGTTCGGGAAGCACGCCATGGTGGCGAACATGCCTTGATGGGTGTGGGTGCCGTTGGAGAAGAAGCGGTCGAACAGCAGGCCTTCCTTGGACAGTTTATCCAGGTAAGGGGTGATGTTGCCCGGCGCGCCCAAGGCGCCCACCGAGTGACCGGCCATGCTTTCCATGAGGATCACGACCACGTTCTTGATGGGCAGGGTCTTGTCCACTGGTGGCGTGTAGTCACGACGCACGGCGGCCGTCTCGGTATCCACCAGTTTGTCGTCAGGCATCACCAGCATGTCGCGCACGGTCTGTTGTGCCAGCGACTGCTCAAGGGTGGCTTTCCAGACGTTGTCACGGTGTTCGGACAACCGGCTCTTGGCCGCCGCCACCAGCGACAGCGTGCCATTGAGGCCCAACTGGTTGGCGAAGTTCGAATCGGTGGTGTAGACATCACCCCAACGCAGGGGAGGCCCCTGGCGCAAGGTGCCACGGGCGGCAGTCACGGCGACCAGCAAGCACACGACAAACACCACGATACGGCCGTACCACGGGGCAATCTGGCGCGTACCGATGGTGCCGCCGCTGAAAGGCCCGCGTGGGCGGGTCGCACGGTCGGCACCCTTGAACGCCAGGCTCAGGATGAGGGTACCGCCGAACCAGGCCAGCAGGTAACGCACCACCGGAAAACCGTACCAGAGCATGCTCATCACGGTTTTTGGATCTTCCTTCACATATTGGAAGACCAGGCCGTTGAGGCGCTGGTGAAACTCACGGTAGAAATCCAGCTCCATCAGGCCCAGAAACAACGCGATGCTGGAGGTAACGGTCAGCCACAGACGAAAGAACCCTCGTGCCGCCATGGCCCGGGCGCTGAACAATGCCAGCAGCAGCGGGATGCTGAGGTAGACCACCAGGCGCAGGTCGAAACGCAGGCCATTGGCGAACGCTTCAACGAAGGTCGAGGCCGGGGTGTCGAGGATCATCTCGCGGTTATAGACCAGCAGCGCCACGCGCAGCAGGCTGAACATGACCATCATCACCAGGGCACAAAGCAACGTGTAGGCCAGGTGCGATTTGACGGTCGGTTGCAGCAGGCGATGCGTGGTGCGCTGCTGACTCAGGGCGTCCGGAATTGCCATGTCGATTGGGGACCTATTGGAGTTGATGTGACAAAAAGAACAACGGCGCGCCCTCTGTTGGCCAATGCCGGCCCCCGGGGCTTGCGCGAATGCGCAAATGTTGCACGAACGACTAGGACATTGCCATTAAATAGCCGGCGGCGATAAAGCGCGGGAGATTGTCCGCAAGACTTAGTGAAAATTTCGTTCAATGAATATCTGGAAACACAAAAAGTGCCGGTGAAAGAGAGCCGAGCACTGTTGTGACGGGGGGAGCCTGCTCCCGATGGACTCTGTGGGAGCTGGCGAAGCCTGCGATCTTTTGCTCTTGCGCTTGAGAGGAAAGATCGCAGCCTCGTTGCACTCGACAGCTCCTGCGGTCCAGCGGGAGCAAGCTCCCTCGCCACATGAGCTTCCTTGCTACATCAGAAAATCAGTCGTTGCTCGGTTTGTTGATCGCCTGCAATACGTATTGCGGCATGGCGAACGCACCGATGTGAACTTCGGGGTTGTAGTAGCGGGTGACGATCCCGCTGCCAATGAACCGCTGGCGCAGGGTCTCGCGGGACAGCTTGCGATAGGCAGGGTCGGTCGAACCCCAGGCGAAAGTCATGGCGCCGCCGATGTAGGTCGGCACGGCAGCCTGGTAGAAGTGCCAGTCGGCAAACAGGCCACGCAGGCGTCCGGCGGTGGTCTGTACTTCGCTCAGTTGCATGAACGGCGTACCGTTCTGGGTCACCAGGATGCCACCTTCGTTCAGGCAGCGATGGCAGGCCTGGTAGAAGTTTTCCGAAAACAGCACTTCACCCGGACCGATCGGGTCGGTTGAGTCGGAAATGATGACGTCGAATTTTTCCTGGGTGGTGCTGACAAAACGCATGCCGTCGTCGATCACCAGGTTCAGGCGCGGGTCATCGTAGGCACCCTTGGAGTGGTTGGGCAGGAACTCTTTGCACATGTCCACCACGGTGCCGTCGATTTCCACCATGGTGATGTGCTCGACACCCACGTGCTTGCTCACCTCACGCAACATGCCGCCGTCACCGCCACCGATGATCAGCACGCGCTTGGCCGTGCCGTGGGCAAGGATGGGCACGTGGGTCAGCATCTCGTGGTAGATGAACTCGTCGGCTTCGGTGGTCTGGATCACGCCGTCCAGCGCCATCACCCGGCCCATGCGCGGGTTCTCGAAGATCACCAGGTGCTGGTGCTCGGTGCGCACTTCGTGCAACAGCTTGTCCATCCGAAAACGCTGGCCGTAGCCTTCGTAGAGGGTTTCCTGGTAGTCGCCGGTCGGGGTAGTCGTCATGGTCAGGTGCTCCGATAAATACGCGGTTGGCCGATGAAGGCTCGCAAAGGCGCGCATTCTACGACGATGAACATGACAGGTCGAACCTTGTAGGCGCTGCCGAGGGAAGCGAGGCTGCGATCTTCGCCCTGACAGTTGAATCTCAAGCAAAAGCTCAAGATCAAAAAGATCCCAGGCTTCGCCAGCTCCTACGGAGCCCAGCGGGAGCAAGCGTCCTTGCCACGGGGTAATCTCCACCCCTTAGTGGAATTGACGCCCCAACCCCGCTGGCACGCCTTCGATGGTGGTGTCTTCCCATGGGCCATTCGGGCTGACGGAGCGGCTCCAGCCGTTGTTCCACCGGTAGTAGGTGCGCTGGCGGTAGAAAGTGTTGGTCTGGTTATCCAACACATAGACCCCAAGCTTGGCATCCCAGTGGCTGTTGCCTCCCGGCGGCGGGGCGAAACTGGCGGAAGTGCGGGGCAGCGGTTTGGCCGGTTTGTTCGGGGTAACAGGCTTGCTCGGTGGAGTCGACGGACCCGGCTTGGTGGTCGGGGTCGACGGTGGAATGGGCGGCAGCGGCGCCGAAGGCTCCGGCGGGCGCTGGACCGCACAAGCGCTCAAGCCCAAAACGAGCGTGAGCAAGGTGATACGAGCGATGGCGGTCATGGGGCGAATTCCTGTTATTTGTCCGGGCTGTCGATGGTCAGTTGTTGCTGCGCCGTGGTGCTGCTCGCCAGGGGTTGGCTACGGCCGATCCACTCGCCGGCGGTCGGTTGACCGGCCCGCGAGATGCGCGCCACCAGTTGGACTTCAGGGAAGTTCGACAGTTTCAGCTGCGGCATCATCGCGTCCGCGTCGCCCAACTCCACCGTGGCGGGCAGATCGGCGACGGTCATGCGCTTGGCCGCCAGCGGCGCCGGCGGACCGGAAACGGCGCGGGCGAAGATGAACACGCTGTCGCCCGGCTGCACCTTGGCCTTGAGTGCCGGCGCGAGGTCGACGCGCACCTTGAGCAGGGCTGCTGCCTTGGCCACCGGGGCCTGGACGACCTTGCCGCCACTGGCCTGGAGCTTCTCGGTGGCACGGGTGATACCGCCTTGCAGTGCGTCACGGGATTTATCGCCTTCCGGCAGTTCCACCAGCAAACGCCCCCAGTAATCGATCGCGTCCTGATAGCGCTCGCTTTCAAAGGCGGCGATACCCAGCAGGCCAAGACTGGTGACTTCCTTGGGATCGAGTTTCAGCGCTTCATCGGTCAAGGCCTGGACCTTGTCCGACCACTTCTTGCCATCGGCGAAATACTGCGCCTGGGCCCATTGCCCGAGCAGTTCGGGTTGCCGGCCGGCCACCGCCACGGTGCGCTCGAAAATCTTCGCCGCATCCGCCGGCCGATCCTGGGCCATGTAGGTTCGGCCGAGGAAATACAGACCCTCGGCGGAGTCCGGTTGCGCGGCCACCGCACGCTCCAGGCGCAAGGTCATTTCTTCCATCGACTGCGGTGCCTGGGCGAATTCACGGGTCAGTTCGACCTTGTCGCTGGCGCCGAAATGCAGGTACAGCCCCAAGCCCAGCAACGGCACCAGCACAGCCGCGAGCAGCGGCAACGGCTTGCCCAATCGGGATTCCCGTGGCGCATCGGCGCCCTCGGTGTCAGCGAGCAGTTCACGAGCAGCTTCAGCACGACCGGTGTCCAGTTGCGCCGCATTGAGCACGCCCTCCTCCCGCTCGGTTTGCAGTTCGGCGACGCGCTCCTGGTACAGCGCCACGTTGAGCGCGGTGCGGTCCTCTTCCAATTGGGCACGACGAACGCGCAATACGGGGATCAACAGAAAACTCAGGGCAACCAGAAGAAGCAGACCTGCAGCGAGCCAGAAATCAATCATGCTTGGTTTTATCCAACAGTTGGTCGAGGCGCTGGCGCTCTTCGACAGAAAGCGTGTCCGCAGCGGCGCCGCGCTGGACCCGACGGCGACGCACGATCACCGCGATAATGACGAGACCACCGAGCAACAGCGCGGCGGGGCCAAACCAGAGCAGCGCAGTCTTGGAGGACAGGGCCGGGTTGTAGCGCACAAACTCACCGTAGCGATCCACCATGAAATCGATGATCTGCTGGTTGTCCTTGCCCTCGCCGAGCATGCGGAAGATTTCCTTGCGCAGGTCAGCGGCAATCGGGGCGTTGGAGTCGGCAATGTCCTGGTTCTGGCACTTGGGGCAGCGCAGTTCCTTGGTCAGTTCGCGAAACCGCTCGCGCTCGCCGTCGTTGGCAAATTCGTAGGTGTCAATGGCGGCGTGAGCCACACCGACCAGGCTCAAGCCGAGGATGGCAGCGGCTAACCAACGCTTCATGGCTTGGCCTCGTCCACCAGGGCCTGATATTTGGCAGCCAGCTTCTCGCGCCAGACCTGTTCGTCGATCACACCGACAAACTTGTCGCGGATAACGCCCTTGGCGTCGATGAAGAAGGTTTCCGGTGCCCCGTAGACGCCCAGGTTCAGGCCCAGGGAGCCCTCTTCATCGCGAATGTCCAGTTGATACGGGTTGTGGAACTCGGCGAGCCACTTCAAGGCATCGACGTTGACGTCCTTGTAATTGACGCCGTAGATCACCACGCCGTTCTGGGCCAGTTTATTGAGCACCGGGTGCTCGACCCGGCAGGAAATGCACCAGGTGCCCCACACATTGACCAGCGCCGGTTTACCCAGCAGGTCAGCACGGGTCAGGGTTTTGTCGCCCTGCACCGAGGGCAGGGAAAACTCCGGGAACGGCTTGCCGATCATCGCCGATGGCAACTCGCTCGGATTCAGGTAAAGCCCTCGATACAAAAACACCGCCATCAACAGAAACAGCACCAGCGGCAACAGCATCAACCAACGTTTCATGCAGTGGCTCCCGTCACGCCCAGGGCTTCACGCACCCGGGTTTTCACCTTGACCCGATAACGCCGATCCAGCGCCGCCAGCACCCCGCCCAGCCCCGTGAGCAAGCCACCGAACCAGATCCAGCGCACGAACGGCTTGACGTGAACCCGCACCGCCCATGCGCCGTCGCCCAGGGACTCACCCAGCGCCACGTAGAGATCGCGGGTGAAACCGGCATCGATCCCGGCTTCGGTCATCACCGAGTTCTGCACGGTGTACAGGCGTTTTTCCGGATGCAGCACGGTCACTTCCCGGCCGTCGCGAATGACTCGCACAGTGCCTTTGTCGGAGGTGAAGTTCGGGCCTTCAAAATGTTTGGCGCCTTCAAAAACGAACTGATAGCCCCCCAGGTCCATGGACTCACCCGGCGCCAGGCGCAAGTCGCGCTCGGCGCTGTTCTGGCTGGACAGCACCACGCCCAGGGCGCAGACGGCGATGCCCAGGTGAGCGATCTGCATGCCCCAGTAACTGCGGGTCAGGGTTGGCAGGCCCTTGATCAGGCCTTTGTGGCGGGTCTTGTCGACGATGTCCCGCACGCCCGCCAGCAACACCCAGGCCGCCAGCACGAATGTCGCCAAAACCGCCCAATTGAAGTCGCCATAAGCGACCCCGGCCACCACGGCCAGGGCCGCCGTGCCCAGCAGCACCGGCGTCAACATGCCCAGCAACCACTTGACCGGGGTGTCTTTCCAGCGCACCAGCATGCCAATAGCCATCACCACCATCAGGATCGCCATCAGCGGGATGAACAGCGCATTGAAGTACGGCGGGCCGACCGACAACTTGGCGCCGGACAACGCATCGAGCACCAGCGGGTACAGCGTCCCCAACAGGATCATTGACGCAGCCACCACCAGCACCAGGTTGTTGCCCAGCAACAGGGTTTCCCGGGACCAGAGGTTGAAACCGACCTGGCTTTTCACCACCGGCGCACGCAGGGCGAACAGCGTCAGGGAACCGCCGACCACGAACAGCAGGAATATCAGGATGAACACACCACGCTCGGGGTCCGAGGCGAAGGCATGCACCGAGGTGAGGACCCCGGAGCGCACCAGGAAGGTTCCCAACAAGCTCAGCGAGAACGCAGCGATGGCCAGTAACACGGTCCAGCTCTTGAACACGCCACGCTTTTCCGTGACCGCCAAGGAGTGAATCAGCGCGGTGCCCACCAGCCAGGGCATGAACGAGGCGTTTTCCACCGGGTCCCAGAACCACCAGCCGCCCCAGCCAAGTTCGTAGTAGGCCCACCAGGAGCCGAGGGTGATGCCGATGCCGAGGAAGGCCCAGGCGACGATGGTCCATGGACGCGACCAGCGTGCCCACGCGGCATCGAGACGGCCGCCCAGCAACGCCGCGATGGCAAAGGCGAAGGCCACGGAGAAACCGACGTAGCCCATGTAGAGCATCGGCGGGTGAACGATCAGGCCGATGTCTTGCAGCAACGGATTAAGGTCGCGGCCATCCGTCGGCATCTGGGGCAGGATGCGTTCGAACGGGTTGGAAGTGACAATCAAGAACAGCAGGAAACCGGTACTGATCATGCCCATCACCGCCAGCACCCGGGCCAGCATCACCTGGGGCAACTGGCGGGAGAACACCGAGACAGCGAAAGTCCAGCCAGCGAGGATCAAGGCCCAGAGCAGCAGCGAGCCTTCATGAGCGCCCCACACCGCACTGAACTTGTAGTACCAGGGCAAGGCGCTGTTGGAGTTGCTGGCGACATACTCGACGGAAAAATCATCGACCATGAAGGCATAGGTCAGGCAACCGAAGGCAAACAGCATAAAGGCGAACTGCCCCCATGCCGCCGGCTGGGCCAGGCTCATCCACAAACGGTCGCCGCGCCAGGCACCGAGCAATGGCACCACGGCCTGGACCAGGGCAAAGCACAGCGCCAGGATCATCGCCAGATGGCCCAACTCGGGAATAAAAAGACCAGCAATCATCAATCAACCCTCCTTCACGGGAGCGGGCGCCGACTGACCGCTGTCTTTCAGGGCCTTGGTCACTTCCGGCGGCATGTATTTTTCATCGTGCTTGGCCAGCACTTCATCGGCCACCACCACGCCGTCGGCATTGAGCTTGCCCAAGGCGACGATGCCCTGCCCTTCGCGGAACAGGTCCGGCAGGATGCCCCGATAGGTGATGGTCACGGTCTTGCTGAAATCGGTGACGTTGAATTTCACGTCCAGCGAATCCCCGGAACGTACCAGGGAGCCCTTTTCCACCATGCCGCCGGCGCGGATACGGGTGTCCTTGGGCGCTTCGCCATTGGCGATCTGGGTCGGGGTGTAAAACAGGTTGATGTTCTGCTGCAGGGCGCTCAGGGCCAGACCGACCGCAACACCGACACCCACCAGGATCGCAAGAATGATGACAAGACGTTTTTTGCGCAGCGGATTCACTGACCGTTCTCCCGGCGCAGACGACGCGCCTCTTGTTGCAGATACCGCTTGCGGGCCACGATCGGCACCGCCACGTTGAGGCCCAGCACCGCCAGGCAAATGCCATAGGCGGACCAGACATACAGGCCATGATGACCCATGGCGAGGAAATCGCCGAATGAAGCGAAACTCATCGAGCGGCCTCCAGGCTATTCTGTACTTCGGCCTTCACCCAACTGGCCCGGGACTCGCGCTTGAGCACTTCCAGGCGCATGCGCAGCAACAGCACCGCGCCGAAGAAACAGTAGAAACCCAGCACGGTCAGCAACAGCGGCAGCCACATTTCAACGGGCATCGCCGGCTTTTCGGTAAGGGTGAAGGTCGCGCCCTGGTGCAGGGTGTTCCACCACTCCACCGAGTACTTGATGATCGGAATGTTGATCACGCCGACAATCGCCAACACTGCGCAGGCCTTGGCGGCGCTGTCACGATTACTGATGGCGTTGCCTAGCGCAATAAGACCGAAGTACAGGAACAGCAGGATCAGCATCGACGTCAGTCGGGCATCCCAGACCCACCACGAGCCCCAGGTCGGCTTGCCCCAGATCGCCCCGGTGACCAGCGCCACGGCGGTCATCCAGGCACCGATCGGCGCGGCGCATTGCAGGGCGACGTCGGCCAGCTTCATCTTCCATACCAGCCCGACCACACCGCACACCGCCAGCATCACGTAGACGGACTGGGCCAGCATTGCCGTGGGCACGTGGATGTAGATGATGCGAAAGCTGTTGCCTTGTTGATAGTCCGGCGGGGCGAAGGCCAGGCCCCAGACCACGCCGGAGCCAATCAGCAGCACAGCGGCGATGCTCAACCAGGGCAACAGTTTGCCGCTGATACCGTAGAACCACTTGGGTGAGCCGAGCTTGTGAAACCAGGTCCAGTTCATTGCTGTTTCCATCACGGTTGCGGCTCGCTATCACGAACCGCCGGGGTGGCCTTTACTTCCTGGGAAGCGGTCAGTTTTTGACCCGGCCTCATTATTATTCGCCGACGCTGATTTTCAGGCCAGCCGCTATTGCAAAGGGTGTCAGGGTTATCGCCAGGGCGGTCAGGCTCCCAAGCCACAGCAGATAACCGGTTGCCGGCATGCCTTGCAACGCCGCCTGCAAGGCGCCACTGCCGAGGATCAACACCGGGATATACAGCGGCAGGATCAGCAGGGCCAGCAACAGGCCGCCGCGCTTCAACCCCACCGTCAACGCCGCGCCCACCGCACCGAGCAAGCTCAACACCGGCGTACCCAGCAGCAGCGAGACTAGCAGCACAGGCATACATGCGGCGGGCAAGCCCAGCATCATCGCCAACAGCGGCGAGAGGAGCACCAGCGCCAGGCCGGAAAAAACCCAGTGTGCCAGTACCTTGGCTAAAACCAGAAGGGCCAGGGGGTGCGACGAAAGGACCCACTGCTCGAGGGAACCGTCCTCGAAATCACTGCGGAAAAGCCCGTCCAGCGAGAGCAGGACCGATAAAAGCGCCGCCACCCAGACCAGTCCCGGAGACAAGGTTTGCAACAATTGAGTCTCAGGACCGACCGCCAACGGGAACAACGCAATGACGATCGCGAAGAACACCAGCGGATTTGCCAACTCAGCCGGGCGGCGGAACAACAGGCGCGCCTCGCGGGCCAGCAACAGGCCAAACACACTCATACGGCCCAATTCCCCAGATCAATGTTGCGATACCCGGACGGCATCCGCGCCAGCGTGTGGTGGGTGGTCAAGAGCACCATACCGCCGCTTTCGCAGTGCCGGGCCAGGTGTTCCTCGAGCTGCGCGACGCCCTGTTTATCCAGGGCGGTGAACGGTTCGTCGAGAATCCACAGCGGCGGGCTGTCCAGGTACAGCCGAGCCAGGGCCACGCGGCGCTGCTGGCCGGCGGACAGGGTGTGGCACGGCACGTCTTCGAAGCCACGCAACCCCACTGTCGCTAACGCCTGCCAGATCGCCTCGCGCCCGACCGGCCGATGCAGCGCACAGAGCCAGCTAAGGTTTTCTTCAGGGGTCAGCAAATCCTTGATCCCGGCGGCATGGCCGATCCAGAGCAGGTTGCGCGCCAGTTCACTGCGCTGGCTCTGCAAGGGCTGGCCATTGAGCAACACCTGGCCGGCGGTCGGTTGCATCAACCCGGCCAGCAGGCGCAACAGGCTGGTCTTGCCACTGCCATTGGGGCCGCTGATCTGCACCATATCGCCATTGGCGAGTCTCAATTCGAGCTTTTCGAAAAGCAGCCGCAAGTCTCGCTCACAGGCGAGGCCGACGGTTTGCAGGAGAGGACTGGTCAAGGGATCGCGGGCCTTATACGGTTCAAGTCGGCAGTGCAGCGGCCGTTAAAGAGATGCAGCATAGATGCATTGACGGCCTGTTCCACAGAGCTGCGTCAAACAATTGCAAGGTTTTCGCCACTCCCTGGGAGACGGGCGGCATTATACATGCCGTGCTCTACTCTAAAGAGGGCTTATTTTCCCAAGGTAAGACCGCAGATGACAGGCGACATGAACATTTTGCCGCTGCCCCAGGCCACGGCAACGACGCGTACGCCGGCGGTCAGTGGCGAGCTGCTCAAACTGCTGACGCCGGCCGAGGGCCTGATCGGCGCTGGCCAAACCGCCAAGGCCGAAGTGCTGTCGCTCAAACAGGCGGAACAGACTTTCCAGCTATTGCTCAAGGTCACCCTGGAGAGTGGCCGCCAGACCACCGTCCAGGCCACCAGCACCCAGCCGCTGCCCCAGGGCACCAGCCTGGCCGTGACCCAGCCCTCCGCCGGCAACCTGGCGATTACCGTACAGCAGGCCATAGCCTCCAGCGTCGCGACCCTGACCCGTATCGATACCGCGCAGATGCCGGTCGGCACGCTGCTGCAAGGCAAGGTGCTCACCAGTCAGGCGCTGCCGCAAATGCCGGGGCAACCGGCGGTGTACCGGTCGTTGGTGAGCCTGCTCAACACCGTCCAGGCCGGCGCCACCCTGGACATCGACAGCCCGCAACCGCTGCGTATCGGCACGCTGTTGAGCGCCCAGGTGCAAGATGGCCAGACGCTGAAATTCGTGCCCCTGAGCAACCGCCAGGAGCAACTGGCGGTGAGCCAGCAACTGGCCACGCAGGTAAGCCGTCAAGGCTCGCTGGATAGCCTGATCGCCGCCCTGCAAAACCTGCCGGCCACTGACGACACCGGCACCGAGCTGCGCGCCGCGGTGACACGCCTGTTGGCAGGCCTGCCGGATGTCCAGCAGCTGAGCACGTCCAAAGGTTTGGCCCAGGCCATGGCAGCCAGCGGTGTGTTCCTGGAAAGCAAATTGCTCGCCGGGCAGCCGTCGGGCCTGGCACCGGACATGAAAGGTGACTTGCTGAAATTGATCGCCCAACTGACCCCCGCCCTGCCAGCCTCCACCAGCCTTGGCGCGATCATCGCCGCCAACACCCTGGCCCAGGCCATGCCCAACTTCGTGCGCAGCGCCCTGGGGATGCTTGGCCAGGTCAGCGTCAAGCCACAACCCACCCACTTCCCCCTGCCCTCGCGCCTGCTCAAAGACCAGGACCAGGAAGGCGATCTGGAACACCTGTTGCGCCTGGCGGCGGCCGCCGTGTCGCGCCTGCAAAGCCATCAGCTGTCGAGCCTGGAACAGACCGGTCTGACCGACGACGGCCGGCTGATGAGCACCTGGCAACTGGAAATCCCGATGCGCAATCTGCAGGACATCGTGCCCTTGCAGGTCAAATTCCAACGCGAGGAAACCCCGCCCCGGGAGCAGCCAGCCGAGCGCCGGGATGAACGTGAACCGAAACAGCAACTCTGGCGGGTCGAGCTGGCCTTCGACATGGAGCCGTTGGGACCGCTGCAAATCCAGGCGCAGTTGCTCAGCGGCAGCCTGTCGAGCCAGTTATGGGCGCAGCGGCCGTACACCGCGAGCCTGATCGAAAGCAACCTGACAGCGCTGCGTGAGCGCCTGGTGAGTTGTGGCCTGAACGTCGGCGACCTGGACTGCCATCTCGGCACCCCGCCCCAGGGCCCCAAGACTCGCCTGGAACAACGCTGGGTGGACGAAACCGCATGACAACCCACACCGAACCCCGCCAAGCCATCGCCCTCAAGTACGATGGCCACCACGCCCCAACCCTCACCGCCAAGGGTGACGAAGCCCTGGCCGAGGAAATCCTGCGGATCGCCCGCGAAAGCGAAGTGCCGATTTATGAAAACGCCGAGTTGGTGAAGCTGTTGGCGCGGATGGAACTGGGGGACAGCATTCCAGAAGAGTTGTACCGCACGATTGCCGAGATCATCGCGTTTGCCTGGAACCTCAAGGGCAAGTTCCCCCAGGGCCATGATCCGAATGCACCGAGTGTCGAGAAGGATGTGACCGATCGCGGCGACGATTACTGATCGCAACGACGCTGTACCTGTGGCGAGGGAGCTTGCTCCCGCTCGGGTGCGCAGCAGCCGCAAAAGCTGAGGTCCGCTGCGCGGCCCAGCGGGAGCAAGCTCCCTCACCACAGGGGGTTGTTGACTGCAGGGTCCAGGTATGCGCGCGACAAAAAACTGTGGGAGCTTTCTCACTCCCACAGTTGATCAGGGCGAGAACGATCAACCGCCCCTATGCAACTTACTCATCAACTCCGCCTCGGCCTGGGTCAAGCCGCAGGATTGGGTCAGTTCGTCGACGCTGGCGCCCATGCCAACCAGGCGTGCGGCCTGGGCGAAGGACAAGGTGGAGGGGTCGCGTTGTTCCAGTTGGGCCAGTTTGTCCGGCAACGGCGCGACCACGGCGCGTAGCTCATGGAGGGCTTCACCCATGCGCACGGTGCCGTTCTGATAATCGTCGACGCGTTTGGCCAGGTCCTTGATGCGCTGATCGCGCAGCGCATCGCCCTGGGCCTGCTGAGCGGCGATCTGCCGCTGACCACGTATGTACGCCACAAACATCGCCAGCGTGCCTGCCCAAAAAAGGAACAGGACAATGACTGCTACCTCAAGAATCAATCAGATACTCTCCAGTTCCGACCACTCTTCTTCGCTCATCATTTTTTCCAGCTCGACCAGGATCAGCAACTCGTTGTTCTTGTTGCAAACACCCTGGATGAACTTAGCCGACTCTTCGTTACCGACGTTAGGCGCGGTTTCGATTTCCGACTGACGCAAGTAAACCACTTCGGCGACGCTGTCGACGAGAATGCCGACCACTTGCTTATCGGCTTCGATGATCACGATACGCGTGTTGTCGTTGACCTCGGTGGAGCTCAAGCCAAAACGCTGGCGAGTGTCGATGACCGTAACCACGTTACCGCGCAGGTTGATGATGCCCAGCACGTAGCTGGGTGCACCCGGAACCGGGGCGATCTCGGTATAGCGCAGCACTTCCTGAACGCGCATCACGTTGATGCCGTAGGTTTCGTTGTCGAGTTTGAAGGTTACCCATTGCAAAATCGGATCTTCGGAACCCTTGAGAGACGACGCCTTATCATTCATACCCTGACCCCTCGAAAAACCGCCTGTGGCGGCGTGTGTTCTGTCCCGTGACGCTGTGCGCCACCGGTTGTCTTATTTCGGTTTCTGGACCGGCTTGGTGCCGCCCAGGTGTTTTGCCCCGCCGCTGGCGATCAGCTCGGCCAGCTCGGACACGTCCAGCAAGGCGCACATGTGCTCGATCACCGTCCCGGCCAGCCATGGCCGTTGCCCTCGATGGCTGCGCCATTTGATCTCGTTCGGGTCCAGGCGCAGCGAGCGACTGACCTGATGCACCGCCAAACCCCATTCATAACCTTGCACAGAAATCACGTACTGCAGGCCCTGGCGAAAATCATCGCGATAACGGTCCGGCATCACCCAACGCGCGGTGTCGAGCACCTTGAGGTTGCCGGCCTGGCTCGGCAGGATCCCGAGGAACCATTCCGGCTGGCCGAACAACGGCGTCAATTCCTGCCCGGCCAGGGAATAAATCGATCCCAGGCATACCAGCGGCACCGCCAGGGTCAACCCGGCCACATCGAACAACAGACACTCGAACGGCTCGGCG
This sequence comes from Pseudomonas viciae, assembly GCF_004786035.1. Lineage (NCBI taxonomy): Bacteria > Pseudomonadati > Pseudomonadota > Gammaproteobacteria > Pseudomonadales > Pseudomonadaceae > Pseudomonas > Pseudomonas viciae. Next base: position 1,776,666 of record NZ_CP035088.1, on the reverse strand, counting down.
GCCCAGGCCGGACGGTCATCGTTTGGCACCGGCGGCGGCGGGTTGCTCGGCGGCAAGTGGACTTCCACCACCGGCGTCACCAGGCCCTGCAACAACGGTGCAACGGTCGAGACCGGCGCCAGGATCGGCGCAGGCGCGTCCATGACGGCCACCTGAGGCTTGATAAACGGTGCCTCGACCGCCGCCGCCATCACTGACTTCTGCGCGTCACGGGCCTGCTCTTCGAGCACGGCCGCCTGAAACTCATCCAGCACGCCTTCGGGTACGACGGTCTCGGGCAACGCCTCGATCACGCTCGGCGGCGGTGACAGTTCTTCGGTCGCTTCCTGCAACAGCCCGTCCAGATAGGACTGCAAGGCCATTTGCGGACGCGAGGTTGTCTTTATCGGGCGGCTCATAGGAACAGTGCGCCGCTTAAAGAGGTTATCGGCATGAATGCGGTCGGACTTGAGCGCTCGCAAGCGAGCACGATGCCTAGGGGAAACCTCGTCACTTAAGCCACCTGCTGTGAAACAAGCTGTTGGGCCAGCAGGTGCTTGAGCAGCGCCCGATAGGCCAGCACACCACGGCTTTTGCCGTCGAATTGCGAAGGGGTCAGGCCGGCGCGGCTGGCGTCGCGCAGACGGGTATCGACGGGAATGTAGCCTTGCCAGATGTCATCCGGGTACATGTCCCGCAACACGCGCAGGGTACCCAGGGACGCCTGGGTACGCCGGTCGAACAGGGTCGGCACGATGTTGAAGGCAAGCGATTGCTTGCGAGAGCGGTTGACCATCGCCAGGGTATTGACCATGCGCTCCAGGCCCTTGACCGCCAGGTGCTCGGTTTGCACCGGGATGACCAATTGCTGACTGGCCGCCAAAGCGTTGACCATCAGCAAACCGAGCAACGGCGGACTGTCGATGATCGCGTAATCGAAATCCTGCCATAGCTGCGCCAGACTCTTGGCGATGACCAGCCCCAGGCCGCTCTGTCCCGGCGACTGCCGTTCCAGGGTCGCCAAAGCGGTACTCGACGGCAACAGGGAAATCCGCTCGTCGCTGGTGGACAGCAGCAACTGCCCCGGCAGACCTTCTGGCACAACACCCTTGTGCAGGAACAGGTCGTAGTTGCTGTGCTCCAGGCTGTCGGGATCGTAACCAAAATAGCTGGTCATCGAGCCGTGGGGGTCCAGATCGACCATGACCACGCGCTTGCCCGCCTCGGCCAGCAATCCGGCTAAAGCGATGGAAGATGTGGTTTTGCCCACACCACCTTTTTGATTGGCGACTGCCCAGACTCTCATTCGGATCGTTCCTCCCGGCCGAAACAGGCTCGACCGAGAAATAGCTCGGTTATAAAGCGGGTGACGGAGAATTGACGGCACTCTGTCGTCCCGGCGACTTGACCGAGGTCGGTGCAGTTTGTGTGCCAGCACGCTTCAACGCCGCGTCCGGTTTTGCATTGGCCGTGCCGGTACCGGTCAGGCTGCGGCGCACATCGAGGTTTCGCGACACCACCAGTACCACGCGACGGTTACGCGCACGCCCCTCGGCCGTGGCGTTGTTGGCCACCGGCTGGAACTCCCCATAGCCCACCGACGCCAGGCGGCCAGGGTTCACACCCTGCATGGCGAGCATGCGCACGATGCTCGCCGAACGGGCCGAGGACAGTTCCCAGTTGGTCGGGTACTGCGGAGTGCGGATTGGCTGGTCGTCGGTGAAACCTTCAACATGGATCGGGTTGTCGAAGGGCTTCAGGATCGTCGCCACTTTATCGATGATGTTGAACGCCATGTCGCTGGGCATGGCGTCGCCGCTGCCGAACAACAGGCTGGAATTGAGCTCGATCTCGACCCACAACTCATTGCCGCGCACGGTCATCTGGTTCGAGCTGATCAGGTCGCCGAACGCCGCGCTGATGTCGTCAGCGATGCTTTTCAACGGATCGCTGCCGCCGGCGATACCGGCATCCACCTGCTCGGAATCCTTGATCAGCGGCTTGGCCGGCGTGGTGCTCTTGGGCCGCTCATCACCAATGGGGATGGGCTTGAGGGCGCGGTCGGAGTCGGTAAAGACCCCGATCAACGCTTCGGAAATGACTTTGTACTTGCCTTCGTTGACCGACGAGATCGAATACATGACCACGAAAAAGGCGAACAACAGCGTGATGAAGTCGGCGTAGGAAACCAGCCAGCGTTCATGATTGACGTGTTCTTCACGATGTCTGCGACGTGCCATGGTCCATACTCCCCATCAGTCCATGAAGCCCTGGAGCTTCAGCTCAATGGAACGCGGGTTTTCACCTTCGGCGATCGACAGGATCCCTTCCAGCAACATTTCGCGATAGCGCGACTGGCGCAATGCGATGGACTTGAGCTTGGCGGCGATCGGCAACAGCACCAGGTTGGCGCTCGCTACGCCGTAGATCGTGGCGACGAACGCCACAGCGATGCCGCTGCCCAGCTGCGACGGGTCGGCCAGGTTGCCCATCACGTGGATCAGGCCCATCACCGCACCGATGATGCCGATGGTCGGCGCGTAGCCGCCCATGCTTTCGAAGACTTTGGCCGCTTCGATGTCGCGGCTTTCCTGGGTGTAGAAATCCACCTCCAGGATGCTGCGGATGGCTTCTGGCTCCGCGCCATCCACCAGCAATTGCAGGCCTTTGCGTGAGTAGCTGTCGGGTTCGGCATCGGCCACCCCTTCCAACCCCAGCAGGCCTTCCTTGCGCGCAGTCAGGCTCCAGTTCACCACACGATCGATACCGCCAGCCAAGTCGACACGAGGAGGGAACAGAATCCAGATCAGCACCTGCATGGCACGCTTGAAAGCGCTCATGGGCGACTGCAACAGCGCGGCGCCAACAGTGCCGCCGATCACGATCAACGCTGCCGGGCCGTTGGCCAGGGCCCCAAGATGACCACCTTCCAGGTAATTGCCGCCAATAATGGCGACGAACGCCATGACAATGCCGATCAGGCTAAGCACATCCATTACAGGCACGCCTCGACCAGGTGTCTACCGATGTCATCCAACCCGTACACCGCGTCGGCGAGATCTGCTTTGACGATGGCCATCGGCATGCCGTAGATCACGCAACTGGCTTCATCCTGGGCCCAGATCGCACTGCCGCCCTGCTTGAGCAGGCGTGCGCCTTCGCGACCGTCGGCGCCCATGCCGGTGAGCACCACCGCCAGAACTTTGTCACCGTAGGACTTGGCGGCGGAACCGAAGGTGATGTCCACGCACGGTTTGTAGTTCAAACGTTCGTCGCCCGGCAGGATTTTCACCGCGCCGCGGCCATCGACCATCATCTGCTTGCCACCCGGGGCCAACAACGCCAGGCCCGGACGCAGGATGTCACCATCCTCGGCTTCCTTGACGCTGATGTTGCACAGTTTGTCCAATCGCTCGGCGAAGGCCTTGGTGAAGGCTGCGGGCATGTGCTGGATCAGCACGATAGGAGCCGGGAAATTGGCCGGCAACTGGGTCAGGACCCGTTGCAGCGCCACCGGCCCACCGGTGGACGTACCGATCGCGACCAGTTTGTAGGCTTTGCGCTTGGGTGCCGGCGACGACGCACTGACTGGAGCCGGACGTGCAGGCGTAGGTGCCGGTGCACTGCGCACCGGTGCCGGATTGAAACTGCCCGCCGAAGTCGGGGCTGGCGCAGGGCTTGGCGCAACCACAGGCGCTGGCGCGCTGTAGGCCCCAAGACGTCGGTTGCTGCGAGAAATGCTGTGGACCTTTTCGCACAGCAACTGCCGAACCTTGTCGGGGTTGCGCGAAATGTCTTCGAAATTTTTCGGCAGGAAATCCACCGCCCCGGCGTCCAGCGCATCGAGGGTCACCCGGGCGCCTTCATGGGTCAGGGAGGAGAACATCAATACGGGAGTCGGGCAGCGCTGCATGATATGCCGCACGGCTGTGATGCCATCCATCATCGGCATCTCGTAGTCCATGGTGATCACGTCTGGCTTGAGTGCCAGCGCCTGATCGATCGCCTCTTTGCCGTTGGTCGCCGTACCGACGACTTGAATACTCGTATCCGCCGAAAGAATTTCCGAGACGCGGCGGCGGAAAAACCCCGAATCGTCCACCACCAGGACTTTAACTACCATAAACACTCCGTTAGACGAGGCGCGGCACTGGGCCACGCCCCTCCAGAATCAAATACGCCGGGCGGCGTAACGCTTGAGCATGCTTGGCACATCGAGAATCAATGCGATGCGACCGTCGCCGGTGATGGTGGCGCCGGACATGCCCGGGGTGCCCTGGAGCATCTTGCCCAATGGCTTGATGACCACTTCTTCCTGGCCCACCAACTGATCGACGACAAAGCCGATCCGCTGGGTGCCCACCGATAGGATCACCACGTGGCCTTCGCCCTGCTCCACATGAGCCGCGGAGCTGACCAGCCAGCGCTTGAGGTAGAACAGCGGCAGTGCCTTGTCCCGTACGATCACCACTTCCTGGCCGTCCACCACGTTGGTACGCGACAGGTCGAGGTGGAAGATCTCGTTGACGTTGACCAGCGGGAAGGCAAATGCCTGGTTGCCCAGCATGACCATCAGGGTCGGCATGATCGCCAGGGTCAGCGGGACCTTGATGACGATCTTCGAGCCCTGGCCCTTGGTCGAGTAGATGTTGATCGAACCGTTGAGCTGGGAAATCTTGGTTTTCACCACGTCCATGCCCACGCCACGGCCCGACACATCGGAAATCTCGGTCTTGGTCGAGAAGCCCGGGGCGAAGATCAGGTTGTAGCACTCGGTGTCGCTCAGGCGGTCGGCGGCGTCCTTGTCCATCACTCCGCGTTTCACCGCGATGGAACGCAACACGTTCGGGTCCATGCCTTTGCCGTCGTCGGAGATCGACAACAGGATGTGGTCACCCTCCTGCTCGGCGGCCAGCACGACCTTGCCGCTACGGACCTTGCCCGACTCTTCACGCTCTTGCGGCGATTCGATGCCGTGGTCGACGGCGTTGCGCACCAAGTGGACCAGCGGGTCGGCCAGCGCCTCGACAAGGTTTTTGTCGAGGTCGGTCTCTTCACCCACCAACTCCAGGTTGATTTCTTTCTTGAGCTGGCGAGCCAGGTCACGAACCAGGCGCGGGAAGCGCCCGAAGACTTTCTTGATCGGCTGCATCCGGGTCTTCATGACCGCGGTCTGCAAGTCGGCCGTGACCACGTCGAGGTTCGACACGGCCTTGGACATGGCTTCGTCCTGGCTGTTGAGGCCCAGGCGCACCAGACGGTTACGCACCAGCACCAGTTCGCCGACCATGTTCATGATCTCGTCCAGGCGTGCGGTGTCGACCCGAACGGTGGTCTCGGCTTCGCTCGCCGGTTTTTCCGCTGGAGCAGCCGCCGGGGCACGGGCGGCTGCCGGGGCAGCTGCCGCAGCAGGCTTGGGCGTCTCGGCCTTCGGTTCTGGTGCCTTGGCAGCGGGTTTTGGCGCAGCCTTGGCCGCCGGCGCTACAGTGGCGGTAGTCCCAGCAGCAGGGGCGGCCGTGGCCTTCCCGACTTCACTGAACTTGCCTTTGCCATGCAGTTCGTCGAGCAACGATTCGAATTCGTGATCACTGATCAGGTCACTGCCCGCCGCGGCGGCGGCAGGCTTGGCTGGCGCCGGTGCCGAAGCAATGGCCGAGTCCAGCGCGTCAACGGCAAACGTGCCCTTGCCATGCAACTGATCGAGCAAGGCTTCGAATTCGTCGTCGGTGATATCGGAGCTGTCGCCCGCCGCTTTCGGGGCGGCCGCGGCTGGCGCAGGCACAACCGCATCGGGCGCGAACTGGCCTTTGCCATGAAGCTGGTCGAGCAACGATTCGAACTCGTCGTCAGTGATTTCATCGCTGGCAGCGGCAGTCGACTCGCTGCTTGGTGCCGCAGGGGGGGCGGGAACTGCCGGGGCTGCGGCTTCAGCCTTGACGGCGTTCAGCGAGTCCAGCAATTGTTCAAATTCGTTATCGGTGATGTCGCCCGATTCCTCGGCGACCGGTTCTTCAGCGACCGCCTCGACAACCGGCGCGGCTTCGTCAGCCGATTGTGGCTCGGCCAGGCGTGCCAGCGCGGCGAGCAACTCAGGGGTGGCAGCGGTGATCGGCGAGCGCTCGCGCACTTCACTGAACATGCCGTTGACCGCATCCAGCGCTTCGAGCACCACGTCCATCAGTTCCGAATCAACGCGGCGTTCACCCTTGCGCAGGATGTCGAACACGTTTTCGGCAATGTGGCAGCACTCCACCAACTCATTGAGCTGGAGGAAGCCGGCGCCTCCTTTTACAGTGTGGAAACCGCGAAAAATTGCATTGAGCAAGTCCGCATCATCTGGTCGGCTTTCCAGCTCGACCAGCTGTTCAGACAGTTGCTCTAGAATCTCGCCGGCCTCAACCAGGAAATCCTGAAGGATCTCTTCATCGGCGCCGAAGCTCATTAATGGCTGCTCCTAAAACAGGGCTAAAACTCAGAATCCAAGGCTGGACAGCAAATCGTCCACATCGTCCTGACCGGACATAACGTCTTCTCTTTTATCGGCATGAATCTGCGGACCTTCACCCTGCGAGAGATGTTTTTGTGGATCTTTTTCAGCAAGTATCGCTTCACGGTCGTGTTCGATGCCTGCAAAGCGGTCGACCTGGCTGGCCATCAACACCAGTTTGAGCAGATTGCTTTCAACTTCGGTGACCAATTGGGTCACGCGCTTGATCACTTGGCCGGTCAAGTCCTGATAGTCCTGAGCCAGCAGAATGTCGTTGAGGTTGCTTGCCACGGCGCGGGTCTCGGTGCCGCTGCGCGTCAGGAAACCGTCGACCCGGCGGGCCAGTTCCCGAAACTCTTCAGCGCCGACTTCGCGACGCATGAACCGGCCCCAATCGGTGCTCAAGGCCTGGGCTTCTTCGCTCAGGCCATTGACCAGCGGCGTTGCGCTCTCCACCAAGTCCATGGTGCGGTTGGCTGCGGCCTCGGTCAGCTTGACCACATAACCCAGACGCTCGGTAGCGTCGGTGATCTGCGAGACTTCCTCGGCCTGCGGCATGTGCGGGTCGATCTGGAAATTGACAATTGCGCTGTGCAATTCACGCGTGAGCTTGCCCACTTCCTGATACAGACCTCGGTCACGGGTCTGGTTGAGCTCATGGATCATTTGAACCGCATCGCCAAAGCGGCCTTTTTCAAGGCTGTCGACCAGTTCGCGGGCATGTTTTTTCAGGGTCGATTCGAAGTCGCCCATTGAAGATTCGTTGTCCATAGCTCCCCCGTGGCGCCGTTAACCGATGCGTTCGAAGATTTTTTCGATCTTCTCTTTCAACGCCTGGGCCGTGAAGGGTTTGACCACATAGCCGTTCACACCGGCTTGGGCCGCTTCGATGATCTGCTCGCGCTTGGCTTCGGCAGTCACCATCAGCACCGGAAGGTGCTTGAGTTTTTCGTCGGCGCGTACATGGCGCAGCAAGTCGATACCGGTCATGCCGGGCATGTTCCAGTCAGTCACCAGAAAGTCGATGCTCCCGCTGTTGAGGACCGGAATGGCAGTAGTGCCATCGTCAGCCTCGACCGTGTTGGTGAACCCAAGGTCACGCAACAGGTTTTTTATGATCCGCCGCATCGTTGAGAAGTCATCAACGATGAGGATTTTCATGTTCTTGTCCAATTCGACCTCCAAGCAGTCTTAAACGCGCCCAGCACCTGAACGCGCCATTTCAATCAATCCGGCACAACACTCGACAACGGCCTGGAGCACCACGGTTGGAGACTGGCGCAGCGCATGCCAGACCAGCTCGTTCGCAATGCTCCCACACAGCTGTCAGCGCGCTCGCCACTCCCCCAAACGCCCCCGCAAACGGGCCGCGCACTGGCTGTGTAACTGGCTGACCCGCGATTCGCTGACCCCCAGGACCTCACCGATTTCCTTGAGGTTCAGCTCTTCGTCGTAGTACAGCGCCAAGACCAGTCGCTCACGCTCCGGCAAATTGGCAATCGCATCCGCCAGCGCGCTCTGGAAACGCTCATCTTCCAGGTCACGCGATGGCTCCATGTGAGCACTCGCGCCGTCCTCGTGCAGCCCTTCGTGTTCGCCGTCCTGCAGCAGGTCGTCGAAACTGAACAGGCGGCTGCCCAAGGTGTCGTTCAAAATCCCGTAATAATCATCGAGACTCAATTGGAGTTCGGCCGCAACCTCGTGATCTTTAGCGTCTCGCCCGGTTTTAGCTTCAATAGCGCGGATCGCGTCACTGACCATGCGGGTGTTGCGATGCACCGAACGCGGTGCCCAATCGCCCTTGCGGACCTCATCGAGCATCGCCCCACGAATGCGAATACCGGCATACGTTTCGAAACTGGCGCCTTTGCTCGCGTCGTATTTGTTCGACACTTCGAGCAGGCCGATCATGCCTGCCTGGATCAAGTCCTCAACCTGGACACTGGCCGGCAACCGCGCCAGCAAGTGGTAGGCGATACGCTTGACCAGTGGCGCGTAACGCTCGATCAGTTCGTATTGGGCGTCCCGTGCCGATTTTTTATAGAGATGGTTGTAACCGCTGGCTGTCATAGCACGGGCCCTGCTGTTTGTTGCACGAGACGCTCGACGAAAAACTCCAGGTGCCCGCGAGGGTTGGCCGGCAGTGGCCAGGTATCAACCTTCTGGGCGATAGCCTTGAACGCCAGCGCACATTTGGAACGGGGAAAGGCTTCATAAACCGCACGTTGCTTCTGGACAGCCTTGCGTACGCTTTCGTCGTAGGGCACAGCGCCGACGTATTGTAGGGCGACGTCCAGGAAACGATCCGTGACCTTTGTCAACTTGGCGAACAGGTTGCGACCTTCCTGCGGGCTCTGGGCCATGTTGGCCAGGACACGGAAGCGGTTCATGCCGTAGTCACGGTTCAATAACTTGATCAGGGCATAGGCGTCGGTGATGGACGTCGGTTCGTCGCAGACCACCAGGAGCACTTCCTGGGCAGCGCGGACGAAACTGACCACCGAGTCACCGATACCGGCAGCGGTGTCGATCACCAGCACATCGAGGTTATCACCGATGTCGCTGAAGGCCTGGATCAGGCCCGCGTGCTGGGCCGGGGTCAGGTGAACCATGCTCTGGGTGCCGGAGGCAGCCGGCACGATACGAATCCCGCCGGGCCCCTGCAGCAGCACGTCGCGCAGTTCGCAGCGGCCTTCAATCACGTCCGCCAGCGTGCGTTTGGGCGTGAGCCCCAGCAGCACATCGACGTTCGCCAGGCCCAGGTCGGCGTCCAGCAGCATGACCCGTCGGCCAAGCTCTGCCAGAGCCAGGGACAAGTTCACTGACACGTTAGTCTTCCCGACGCCACCTTTGCCGCCGGTCACCGCGATCACCTGTACGGGATGCATGCTGCCCATGTTCGTTCTTTACCTTGTCTTACTTAGACGGAGGCCACATTACTGGCTGCGCGTTCCCATTCGGAACAATGCATGGCAGACCATCGATGTAGGTACAAAAAATATTCATGATTACCTCAGCCGACCTGCTTGGTCGGGCTGTGGTAGATATCAGCGAACATATCAGCCATGGCTTCTTCGCTGGGTTCTTCCTGCATTTGCACACTCACGGCACGACTGACCAGTTGATGACGGCGCGGCAGATGCAAATCATCCGGGATCCGCGGTCCGTCGGTCAGGTAGGCCACCGGTAATTCATGACCGATCGCCAGGCTCAGCACCTCGCCCAGGCTTGCCGTTTCGTCCAGCTTAGTCAGGATGCAGCCGGCCAGCCCGCAGCGTTTGTAGCTGTGGTACGCGGCGGTTAGAACCTGCTTTTGGCTAGTGGTTGCCAACACGAGATAATTTTTTGACTTGATACCGCGCCCGGCCAGGCTTTCGAGCTGCATGCGCAGGGCCGGATCGCTGGCTTGCAGGCCGGCGGTGTCGATCAGCACGACGCGTTTGCGCAGCAGCGGTTCCAGCGCCTGGACCAGGGACTGGCCCGGATCCACATGGGTCACCGACACATTGAGGATCCGGCCCAGGGTCTTGAGTTGTTCCTGGGCGCCGATGCGGAAACTGTCCATGCTCACCAGGGCGATGCTCTGGGCGCCGTACTTGAGTACATAACGGGCGGCGAGCTTGGCCAGGGTGGTGGTCTTGCCCATGCCGGCAGGGCCGACCATCGCAATCACCCCGCCCTCTTCCAGCGGCTCGACTTCCGGCGTGACGATCATCCGCGCCAAGTGTGCCAGCAACATGCGCCAGGCCTGGCGAGGCTCTTCGATACCGTTGATCAGCGCCAGCAGGTCACGGGACAACGGGCCGGACAAGCCGATGCGTTGCAGGCGACGCCAGAGGTTGGCCTGGGCCGGACGGCTGCCTTGCAGCTGGTTCCAGGCCAGGGAGCCGAGCTGAACCTCCATCAGTTCACGCAGGCTGTTGAGTTCAAAGCGCATCGAGTCCAGGGCACGCGGGTCAACACCCCTGGCTGGCGCGGCCTGCGCCGGGGCCGGGGCCGGACGACGCGGCTCGGCCTGGGCCTGCTCGACCAGCGGCTCGGCCGCGGTCAACGGCAGGCCGGCGGTGAGCGGCTGACCGGCGAACAATTGACGATTGCTGCCTGCGACACCTTCGCCTTCGCTACTGCGCAGGCTCAATTCGGCCTGGGCGCTGGCGATGCGCGACTGAGTCTTACGCAGCTCATCCTCGAGTTCCATGTTCGGAACGCGTGGGGCCAGCGCCGACAACTTGTAATCCAGGGCAGCCGTTAACTCGACACCGCCAGCGATCCGGCGATTGCCAATGATGGCTGCTTCAGCGCCCAGCTCGTCACGAACCAGCTTCATGGCCTGACGCATATCGGCGGCGAAAAAACGCTTCACTTGCATAAACCACTACCTCAGCCGTTGGGCCCTACTGTCGCAACGATGGTCACTTGCTTGTTGTCCGGTATTTCCTGGTACGCCAGCACATGCAGCCCCGGGACCGCGAGGCGACCGAATCGCGAGAGCATCGCGCGAATCGGACCGGCCACCAGCAGGATCACTGGTTGGCCTTGCATCTCCTGCCGCTGGGCTGCATCAATCAACGAACGCTGCAGCTTCTCGGCCATGCTTGGCTCCAGCAGAACGCCCTCTTCCGAGCCTTGTCCTGCCTTCTGCAGACTATTGAGCAATATCTGTTCCAACCTTGGCTCCAGAGTGATCACAGGCAGCTCAGACTCAGTGCCTACAATGCTTTGGACGATTGCGCGGGATACGCCGACCCGAACCGCAGCCACCAAGGCGGCGGTATCTTGACTCTTGGATGCGTTGTTGGCGATAGCCTCGGCAATACTGCGAATGTCACGCACGGGCACCTGTTCGGCCAACAGCGCCTGCAACACCTTGAGCAACTGCGACAACGAAACCACGCCCGGCACCAGCTCTTCAGCCAGCTTCGGCGAGCCTTTAGCCAGTACTTGCAGGAGTTGCTGGACTTCTTCGTGACCGATCAGCTCACTGGAGTGCTTGTACAGAATCTGATTCAAGTGGGTCGCCACCACAGTGCTGGCGTCCACCACGGTGTAACCGAGGGACTGGGCCTGGGCCCGCTGGCTGATTTCAATCCACACCGCTTCCAGACCAAAAGCCGGATCCTTGGCGGTGATGCCGTTGAGGGTGCCGTAGACCTGGCCGGGGTTGATCGCCAACTCGCGGTCCGGATAGATCTCGGCTTCGGCCAGGATCACGCCCATCAGCGTCAGGCGGTAGGCGCTAGGCGCCAGGTCGAGGTTGTCGCGAATATGCACGGTGGGCATCAGGAAGCCCAAGTCCTGGGACAACTTCTTGCGCACGCCCTTGATCCGCGCCAGCAACTGCCCCCCCTGGTTGCGATCGACCAATGGAATCAGGCGGTAACCGACTTCCAGGCCGATCATATCGATCGGCGTCACGTCATCCCAGCCCAGCTCCTTGGTCTCCATGGCTCGGGCCGGCGACGGCAGCAACTCCTGCTGGCGCTTGACCTCTTGCAAGGCCTGGACCTTCTGCACGTTCTGCTTCTTCCAGAACAGGTAGGCGCCACCCGCGGCAACCGCCGCCATGCTCAGGAAGGAAAAGTGCGGCATGCCGGGCACCAGGCCCATGACGGCCATCAGTCCGGCCGCAACCGCCAAAGCCTTGGGCGTGGCGAACATTTGCCGACCGATCTGCTTGCCCATATCTTCGGACCCCGAAGCACGGGTCACCATGATCGCGGCCGCTGTAGATAACAACAGTGATGGCAATTGCGCCACCAAACCGTCACCGATGGTCAGCAAGGCGTAAACCTTGCCAGCGTCGCCGAACGTCATGCCGTGCTGGAAGATACCGACAGCCATGCCACCGATCAGGTTGATGAACAGAATCAACAGGCCGGCGATGGCGTCACCGCGCACGAATTTGCTCGCACCATCCATGGAGCCATAGAACTCAGCTTCCTGGGCCACTTCCAGACGACGGGCCTTGGCCTGGTTCTGGTCGATCAGCCCGGCGTTGAGGTCGGCGTCGATTGCCATTTGCTTGCCGGGCATCGCATCGAGGGTGAAACGCGCGCTCACCTCGGAAATCCGCCCGGCACCTTTGGTCACGACGACGAAGTTGATGATCATCAAGATGGCGAAGACCACGATACCGACTACGTAGTTACCGCCGATCACCACTTCACCGAAGGCCTGGATCACCTTACCGGCGGCAGCGTGACCTTCATGACCGTGAATCATCACCACCCGGGTGGACGCCACGTTCAACGCCAGGCGCATCAGCGTCGCCACCAGCAGAATGGTCGGGAACACCGCGAAATCCAATGGCCGCAGGGCATACACGCACACCAGCAGCACCACGATCGACAGGGCGATGTTGAACGTGAAAAACACGTCCAACAGGAACGGCGGCACCGGCAGCATCATCATGGCGAGCATGACCAGCAGCAACAGCGGCACACCCAGATTGCCCCGACTGAGGTCTGCTACGTTGCTGCGCGCGGTGCTGAGTAACTGAGAGCGATCCACCAATAATCCCCGTTCCTGTGAAGCAAACTTTTGACGCCCGCAGCGCCGTAAAACCTGCATGTGCAAAAAGCCGTCCAACTTTTGCGGGAACTGGAAATATCGCTCGCTCATGAGGCTCCAGGCCTTAAATTCCGCACACCCGCCTATATGAGCCTCGGAGCAAAGGACTAATGGCCATCTTCGTGTATAGGCCCAATCACACTTGCCGCTAACACTCCTAAAGCGGAGCGTCAACCTGACACTTCTGAGAGTGGTTGAGACAGACGCGGAGGTATTGAATGAGTGACAGAGCGACTGTGGAGATATTGAGGGCAGCCGCAACAACCCAGTGGGGGCTTGCCATGACCGACAATATTTCCCTTGCCGTGCAAATGGATGTGAATCCAGACGACCTGGACGAAAACGGTGTATTGAAGCCTTATAGGGCTCCAGAGTTTCCCCCTTACCCTACCGACGAATTGGAGACCTGCGATGAGCAGCCATCCAACGGTGACGCGCCTCCAGACGAAGAATTTCTTTCGTCACCCAGGATCGGCTGGTGCCCGAGTGGCAGCGTCAGTGATGGCATCTGCTCACCATTCAATAATATCCGTACTGACTGGATGGGCCGCTATGCCACCAGCAACCTGCGGGTTGACGAATTGATCCTGCCCGGCACCCACAACGCCGGCATGGACAAGCAGGCTTCTTACTCCAACAGCTACGATACCTGCCAGGACGTGTCGCCTCACAGCCAACTGCAAACAGGCATCAGGGCGCTCGACCTGAGGGTCCAGTTTTTCAGTGGCTACCCGCAAGGTGATCGGAGAAGGTTCGCAATCTTCCACAGCTCGAACTCTGGCAGGAACATTGAAGGTGACGTTTTGCAGGCCGTCATCAATCTCTCCACGGCCCACCGCAACGAGGTGGTCATCCTCGACTTTCATGACTTCAAGAATTTCACCGTCGCGGCACACCGCGAACTGGCCACGGTCATCAAGAATCGCCTGGGCAGTAAATTGATAGAGCCCAAATGGAAGACCCTGGTGCTCAGGCAGCTATGGGCCCTGCAGAAAACCGTAGTGATCGCCTACAACGATGAGCAACGAGACCCGCTGTTCTGGCCGGGCGTTAACCAGCGCTGGATCGGCAAGGATCGGCCCTCCAGCAGCGAATTGAAGAGTTTCATCGATCGGGTTGGCAACGAGACAAAGCCCGACTATCAATTGCGCGCCATCCAGGCCCATAAATACACCCTGGTCTATCAACCGGACGATATGTCACCGGACGTCATGAACTGGTTTGCAGCGGGTGAAAATAATTCGCCGATCATGAAGTTCTTTATCATCAACACCGATTGGTCCTTGCGTCACCGCTTTGTCGATAACTGCATCTATGCCAACAGTCTCAGAAACAGAAAAAGAGCCTCCGTGCATTGGACCCCCAATAATATTCCGGGGGGCATGATGGACGATTACTACCACGCAATCGTCGTTGAAACCTCCAATGGTAATTGGTCCTCATCGCTGTTCGCCCCCTCCAACCCGCCGGACGCAGCCACGATGCTGATCATTTGCCGCGCCCAGTTGCAAACCCTGTTGCATACATCCAACAGTGACTTTCCAAATGGGATCATTACGCTGGCGCAAAATAACGTGGTGCTCTTTCAATACACCCAGAAGAAGTGGGTATTGCAAAATACCCGGACTTATACCCCCAACAGCTCGGGAAACACGGTCCCTGCCCCGCTCGCCGATGAAAAACTCATCAAGTACCAGACAGGGGATGGTAATTGGACGGAACACATCAGCCTACCGACGTCTGCGCCGACCTACAGCTATGTCGAGATATCATCGAGCGCCGGCTATTACAGCCAGATCCATCGTCAATCCGGGCGGAGAGTCTACCGCTGCCAACGGGGAGACAAATATCTCTTCATGTTCAATCAAGGCGTCTGGCAGCCGGTCAAGCCAGCCATACACTCCTACGGCGCGGCCCAGGCCGGGGCCCAGATGGCAGATACCGGCACAGAGCAGACGCGGGTGCACTTCAAGGATGGCGACTGGATCGCGCAAATCACCCTGCCTGCCAATGCATGGCAGGGCGACACTGTTACCCTCACCTCCAACGCAACCTATACCGCTACCGTCATGGGCACCAACCTCGAATCAGGCGCCTCCGTACAACTGAGAAGAGGCGACACCCTTCACTATCGATACGTTGCCAGCATCGGCAAGTGGCGCAGTTGGCAGGGGCTGGATAACGAATGAAAAAACTTTGAACTGCCGACGGCAGCTTTCCCCTCTTCCCATACCCCTCGCCGACAACGCAGGGCCGTTCAAGGGCCGATGATCACCTAGGAATCACGCCGCAAATCCGGCGGAATCGGCAAGTCCTTGAGCGGTTCGGGACGCTTGCCCTTGCCGGCACGGTGTTGGCGGATCTGATAGACGTAGGCCAGCACTTGGGCTACGGCCAGGTACAAGCCACCAGGGATTTCCTGGTCGAGTTCAGTGGAGTAGTAGATTGAGCGCGCCAGGGCCGGGGACTCGAGCAGCATCACTTCATTGGTCACGGCGATTTCACGGATTTTCAGCGCCAGGAAGTCACTGCCCTTGGCCAGCAACACCGGAGCATTGCCCTTTTCGGGATCGTACTTGAGGGCCACGGCGTAGTGCGTCGGGTTGGTGATGACCACATCGGCGTCGGGGATCGCCGCCATCATCCGCCGCTGGGATACCTCGCGCTGCAACTGACGGATCCGCTGCTTGACCTCCGGCTTACCTTCCTGATCCTTGTACTCGTCGCGTATCTCCTGCTTGGTCATCATCAGCTTCTGCTTGCTCTGATACAGCTGGATCGGCACGTCGATGGCGGCGATCAGAATCAGGCCGCAGGCCATCCACAAGGTGCTCCAGCCCACCACTTGAACGCTGTGGATGATGGCCTGTTCCAGAGGCTCGTGGGCGATACGCAACAGATCGTCGATATTGCTCTGCAATACAGTCAACGCAACAAACAGGACCAGGAAGAACTTTCCAAGCGCCTTGAGCAGCTCCATCACGGCGGTGGTGGAGAACATGCGCTTGAGGCCTGCGGCCGGGTTCATACGACTGAACTTGGGCGCCATGGTACTGCCGGAAAACAACCAGCCGCCCAGGGAAATCGGACCTATAAGCGCGGCCAGCAGCAAGAAAATCAGAACCGGCTGCGCCGAAATAATTGCGATCTTGCCCGAGTGCAACAGGTATTGCCCCATGGCGCCCGGACTGAGCAATACTTCGCGAGGCAAGGAAAAGTTCAGGCGCATGATTTCCAGCAGGTCCAGGGCCAGCCCGCCGCCGTAAATCAACAAACCGCCCGCCCCCGCCAACATGATCGCCAAGGTATTGAGCTCCTTGGAGCGCGCAATCTCACCCTTTTCCCGGGATTCCTTCTTGCGCTTTTCCGTGGGGTCTTCTGTCTTGTCCTGACCACTCTCGCTCTCGGCCATGGTTCAGCGCGCCTGTGCCATGTCGCGTAACAGCTGCAAAGCCTCGGTGGCCAGTGGCTGATACTGGTTGAGAATATCCCCCATGCTGATCCAGAAAATAACCATGCCCAGCACCAGGGTCAGCGGGAAGCCGATGGAAAAAATGTTCAACTGCGGCGCCGCCCGGGTCATCACGCCAAAGGCGATGTTGACCACCAGCAGCGCAGTGATTGCCGGCAATACCAACACCATCGCCGCACCCAGGACCCAACCGAGTTTGCCGGCGATTTCCCAGAAATGATTGACCAGCAAGGCGCTGCCCACCGGCATGGTCGTAAAGCTCTCGGTTAGCACTTCGAACACCACCAGATGCCCGTTCATGGCGAGAAACAACAGGGTCACCAGCATCGTCAGGAACTGCCCGATCACCGCCGTGTTGACGCCGTTGGTGGGGTCGATCATGGACGCGAAGGCCATGCCCATCTGCACCGAAATAATTTGCCCGGCGACCACGAACGCCTGAAAAAACAACTGCAACGAGAAGCCCATCAAGACGCCGATGAGGATCTGTTCAGCCACCAGCATCAGCGCGCTGAGGTCCAGGGCATGGACCGGCGGCATCGGTGGTAGTCCAGGTGCGATAACCACCGTGATCGCCAGGGCGAAATACAGGCGCACGCGCCGAGGCACCAGGGTCGTGCCGAAGACCGGCATGCTCATCAACACGGCGGTGACACGAAACAGCGGCAGGATGAACGCCGCCACCCAGGAACTGATCTGGGTGTCCGTCAGCGCGAGCATCGACATCCGGTCAGCCAATCAACTGCGGAATACTGCCGTACAACTGCAGGATGTATTCCATGAAGGTTTGGACCATCCAGGGTCCGGCGACGATCAGCGTGACCAGCATCACCAGCAGACGCGGCAAGAAGCTCAAGGTTTGCTCGTTGATCTGGGTAGCGGCCTGGAACATCGCCACCAGCAGGCCCACCAGCAGGCTGGGAACCACCAGTATGGCGACCATCATGGTCGTCAGCCAAAGCGCCTCGCGAAACAGGTCTACCGCTACTTCAGGCGTCATATCTTCCTACCCGAAAAAGGACTAAACACCGCCAAAACTGCCCGCCAACGTACCAATGATCAGCGCCCAGCCGTCCACCAGCACGAACAGCATGATCTTGAACGGCAGGGAAATGATCAGCGGCGACAGCATCATCATACCCATGGCCATCAACACGCTGGCGACCACCAGGTCGATAATCAGAAACGGGATGAAAATCATGAAACCGATCTGGAACGCGGTTTTCAGCTCGGACGTCACGAACGCCGGCACCAGGATGGTCAAGGGTGCCTGATCGGGGCTGGCGATATCGGTACGCTTGGACAGACGCATGAACAGCTCCAGATCGCTGCTGCGGGTCTGGGCCAGCATGAAATCCTTGATCGGTACCTCGGCCTTGGCCACGGCATCCTGGGCGGTGAGTTTTTCCGCCAGGTACGGTTGCAGCGCATCCTGGTTCACCCGGTCGAACACCGGCGCCATGATGAACATGGTCAGGAACAGCGCCATGCCGGTGAGGATCTGGTTCGAAGGCGTCTGTTGCAGGCCCAGGGCCTGGCGCAGGATCGAAAAGACGATGATGATCCGGGTGAAGCTGGTCATCAACATGACGAACGCCGGGATGAAGCTCAGCGCAGTCATGATCAGCAGGATCTGCAGGCTGACCGAGTATTCCTGGGCCCCTTCGGCGTTGGTGCCCAGGGTAATCGCCGAGATCGACAGCGGGTCGGCGGCGAACGCCAACGGCGCGGCCAGCATCAGGGCCAACACCAACAGAATGCGCAACGGCATTACTTCTTATCCTTCTGATCTTTACCCAGCAGCTCCATGAGCCGCTGGGCAAATTCGGGGGTGGCCTGCTCGGCGGAGGGCACCGGCACCGGCTCCTTGAGGACGTGCAACGCAGTAATGGTGCCCGGGCTCAAACCCAGCAGAATCTGCTCGTTGCCAACCTGCACCAGCATCAGCCGATCCCGCGGGCCAAGCGCGCGGGAACCGATGATGTCGATGACCTGGCCTTTGCCCGCCGGCCCCGCCTGTTGCACGCGCCGCAATAGCCAGGCGAGAAAAAAGATCAAGCCCAGCACCAGAAGCAGGCCAAGCACCAGTTGCGCCAATTGCCCGGCCACACCACTGCTCGCTGCCGACGCAGTGGCCGCAGTAGCAACCGGTTCGGCCGCCAGCACGTTGAACGGCAGCATCAAGGCTGCGGCGAAGAAACTTTTCACTCAGCGCAACTTCTTGATGCGTTCGCTCGGGCTGATCACGTCCGTCAGGCGGATGCCGAACTTCTCGTTGACCACCACTACTTCGCCGTGGGCGATCAGGGTGCCGTTGACCAACACGTCCAGTGGCTCACCGGCCAGGCGATCCAGCTCGATCACCGACCCCTGGTTGAGCTGTAGCAGGTTGCGAATGTTGATGTCGGTGCTGCCCACTTCCATGGAAATCGACACTGGGATATCAAGGATCACATCCAGGTTCGGTCCATCGAGCGTTACCGGCTCATGACTCTTCGGCACGCTGCCAAACTCTTCCATCTGCAGGCGACTGGACGCATGAGCGCCGGTATCCGCCGCCAGCAAGGCGTCGATGTCGGCCTGCCCGGCGTCGCCGGTTTCTTCCAGGGCCGCAGCCCATTCGTCGGCCAGCGCCTGGTCATCCTGGGTATTCATATCGTCAGCCATCATTTGTCCTCGGCGGGCAAAAATCAGTTAAAAACGCAAAATCCGTTACATACTTAAAGAAATCGACACCGCTCAGCGGCGTTCGATCGGCTCGATCACCTGCAACGCCAGGTTGCCTTTGTGAGAGCCCATCTTGACCTTGAAGGCCGGTACGCCATTGGCGCGCATGATCATGTCTTCGGGCATTTCAACGGGGATGATGTCCCCCGGCTGCATGTGCAGGATGTCCCGCAGGCGCAGCTGGCGCCGGGCGACCGTCGCGCCGATCGGCACGTCGACATCCAGTACGTCCTGGCGCAAAGCATTGATCCAGCGCTCGTCCTGATCGTCGAGGTCCGACTGGAAACCGGCGTCGAGCATTTCGCGCACCGGCTCGATCATCGAGTACGGCATGGTCACGTGCAGGTCGCCACCACCACCGTCGAGTTCAATGTGAAAGGTCGAGACCACAATGGCTTCGCTCGGGCCGACGATGTTGGCCATGGCCGGGTTCACTTCCGAGTTGATGTACTCGAAGTTCACTTCCATGATCGCCTGCCAGGCCTCCTTCAGATCGACGAAGGCCTGCTCCAGCACCATGCGCACCACCCGCAACTCGGTTGGGGTGAACTCCCGCCCTTCGATCTTGGCGTGACGACCATCGCCACCGAAAAAGTTGTCCACCAGCTTGAACACCAGCTTGGCGTCGAGGATGAACAGCGCGGTACCGCGCAACGGCTTGATCTTCACCAGGTTGAGGCTGGTGGGCACATACAGCGAGTGTACGTATTCACCGAACTTCATCACCTGCACGCCACCGACAGCCACGTCGGCCGAGCGGCGCAGCATGTTGAACATGCTGATGCGGGTGTATCGGGCAAAACGCTCGTTGATCATTTCCAGGGTCGGCATGCGTCCGCGAACGATGCGATCCTGGCTGGTCAGGTCGTAGCTTTTGACGCTGCCCGGTTCAGCAGCGTTATCGGTCTGCACCAGGCCATCGTCGACACCATGCAACAGCGCATCGATCTCGTCCTGGGACAACAGGTCCTGCACGGCCATGTCGTGTTCCTACTGCAATACGAAGTTAGTGAAGAGCAACTGTTCGATCACCACTTTGCCGAGCTCTTTCTGAGCCACTTCCTGCACGCTGGCCGTGGCTTTCTGACGCAGCATTTCCTGGCCGACGGGCGTGGCCAGGGTGTCGAAGCTCTGTCCGGAGAACAGCATCACCAGGTTATTGCGGATCATGGGCATGTGCACCCGCAGCGCCTCCAGGTCGGCCTGGTTGCGTCCCAACAGGGTGATGCTGACCTGCATGTAGCGTTGGCGACCGTTCTGGGTGTAGTTGGCCACGAAGGCCGGCGCCATCGGTTCGAAAATCGCCGGCTGCTTACCCACCGGCGCAGCTTCGACCGCTACCGCTGGCTTACTCTGAGCGCTGTGCATGAAATACCAGGTCGCCCCCACGGACACACCGATCGCCAGGAGCAAACCCACCACGATCAAGATGATCAGCTTGAGTTTGCCTTTGGTTGCAGGGTCTTTTACAGCTGCCGCTTCACTCTTCGCCATGCCAATAATCCGTCACTAATCGGGGTTTTCACTGTTGCACGGCAAGGCTGGAGCAAGTGTTATGCCAGAAGAGGAAGGACGAGGTCAGATGCAATCTCTAGAACGCCATAAACCAATGTGGGAGCGGGCTTGCTCGCGAAGACGGTGTGTCAGTAATACTGTCGACTGACACACCGTCTTCGCGAGCAAGCCCTCTCCCACAGGAGGGGACATCATTGGATCAGGCGTAGAAGTCGACCGCGCTGGTGCCAATGACGGCGGCGGTACTGGTCGCCACTTCAGCGATGCTGGCCGGCAGGTTTTCATCCACCGAATCCACACGCCCACCACTCGATGTAGCACGACCGGCCTGGGCCTGCTGCTGCGCCTGCTGATCCGGGTTCTGCGAGCCACGCGACTGATCAGACACGTTGACGTCGACCTGCCCCATGCCCTGCTGGGCAAAACTGTCCCGCAGGCGATGCATCTGGCCCTCCAGGGCTTCGCGAACACCGGCATGGGCGCTCATGAACGTGACCTGGGTCTGCTGGTCCGGAACCATGTTCACCCGGATGTCCAGGCGGCCAAGTTCAGCGGGGTGCAACTGGATGTCAGCCGCCTTGAGATTGACGCTGGACAGGTACATCACCCGGTTGACCACCTCTTCGGTCCAACCGCTCTGATTCATCGCGATAGGTTGGTTGACCGGCACCGCGTTGGCGGTTTTTGGCGTAGCAGCCTGGGTCAATGCCGCCAGGCGATTGGCGAAATCGTCCACACGGGTGTCACTGGAGGCGGTGGTGAGGTCCTTGAGACCCTCGCTGATCAAGCCGCTGAACGCTTTATCGCCGCCCTGGCTGCCGAGGTCGGTGCTGTTCTGATCGGCTTGTACCGTGAGCATGCTCGCCATACCGGCGGCGAAGGTCTGGGCCGAAGTCGGCTCACCGTCAAGTGATGCCGACGCGGCTGTTTTGGACTGCGCCTGGCTGGAAGCGGAAACGTGACCGCTCTGCTCCATCGCCAAGCGCAACGCCGGCAATGCGTCGAGCGGATCGGCCTGCGGGTCGAAACCTGGATCGACTACGGGGGCCGGGGCAGGCGTCAGCGAAGCGACCGGAGCTGCCGCCCCGGCCACGACCTGGCTGTCGGGCGTGGCCACCACCGGTACCGGTGCCGGCTCAGGAGTAGCGACCGGTGCAACCATGTCAGGCAACAACGCAGGATCAACTGTCGGATCGACAGGCGCCTCAGCTACCGGGGTTTCAGCTGTGTCACCGCCGTCGCCGCTGTCGTCGCTGGCTGTCTTGTCGTCGGCAGCGGCAGGTTTGTCGGCGGGCAAGGGTTTGCCGCTATCGGCAACCGTCGGTTCCGGAGCGGCAGCGGCTTCGTTGCCGTCGTCCTTCTTGACGCTGTTGTCGGAATTCTTGTCGCGCACCGGCTTCACCGCTGGCTCAGGGGCCGCCGACGATTTGGCGGGGGCCTGTTGGGCGAAGACCTGCGCGAAGTTGGAGGCTTTATTCCCGAAGTCCGGGGCCGCTGCCGGTGAATTGACGGTGGCCTGGGGCTTGGCCTGGGCAGTGGCCTGAAGCAGTGTATTGGGCGTGACGGGCATAAAAAGATCTCCGCTGCACTGGAATCATAGGTACAGTCAAGAGATGACAATGCAAGGGGCGGGCCAACGTCGGCACAGCGATCAGCTCTCAGCAGTGGAAGCCTTCGCGCTCTTCCCTGCAAAGATTGCGAACATGGGCAAACTCACTCTCGATTTCACTGACCAGTTTCTCGATACCGCCCAATGATGGCTGCTTGGCCCGCAGTTCCAACTCTGCGCATAGCTCGGCCAAGCGGATGGCGCCCATATTACTGCTGCTGCCCTTGAAGCTGTGGGCCGTGGCGCTCAGCTTTTCAGCGTCCCGAGCTTCATGCAGCACGCGCAGGCGTGCTTCGGAATCGTTGAGAAAAGTATCCAGTAGCTCCAGATACCCGTCCTCCATGACTTCCTTCAACGTGCTGAGCACGTCGCGGTCCAGATGAATCTCACTCACTTGTTCGCTCCCTGATCAAGAATGGCGCCGATTATGCCGGAGCCTCCCAGAAAAACTCCACGCGCGCACTACGACCATCGTCGGACCAGCAGGCCTGATGGCCCAACTGGCGCACCAGACTCACGCCGCGTCCGGACAACCGATCACTGTCCAGCGGCCACGCCAGCACCCGGGCAACATCGAAACCCTCGCCGCTGTCTTCGACTTCGATGACCAGGCGGCCACCGTCGCCATGGGGCGTGACGTGCAAGTGCACCCGCACGTGACCATCACTCAGTTCCTCCAGGCGCGTATTGCGCTCCCTATAGTACCGGGCAAAACCCGCCGCATCACGCTTGAGGCTCGAGTCGAGCCCCAGCACGCCATGATCCAGGGCATTGGAGTAAAGCTCCGACATGACGCTGTACAGGGCACCACTCTGTGCCCTGAGCCCATGAACCTCAAGCAGCAACTGCAACAAGTACGGCATGGGATTGAATCGCCTGAGCGTCTGCGCTCGAAACTCGAAGCTCACCGACCAGTCCAGCGGACTGGACTGCCCACTATCGGAATAGACCGGCGGCGGCGGATTGAGTTGCCCTGGCGCGACCAGACACACTTCCACCATGCTGAAGTCATCCCGGGACTCACCACGAAAGTCTCGTAGCGCCTGTTGAATATCTTCGAACAGACGGTCAGGTTCACGGTTGGCCGCGAACACCTGCTGCAATCCTTCAACGCCAAACGGCTGGTCGTTTACGTCACTGGTCTCGATGACACCGTCGGACAACAGGAATACCCGGTCCCCCAGTGTCATCGGGTGCACTTCAGTACGATCATCGAATAACTGAGGCGTGAGCACACCCAACGGCAAGTGTCGTGCCGGCAGTGGCGTGCGTGCGCCACTGAGGCTGTCATGCAGATAGCCATCGGGCATGCCGCCGTTCCAGATTTCCACCGTGCAACGCTCGAAACTCAGGCACAACAGCGTCGCGCAACAGAACATATCCACCGGCAGGATGCGCTTGAGCTTGGCATTCATCTCCCGCAGGATCTGCGCCAGGCCGTAGCCTTTGGCGGTCATCCCATAGAACACTTCCGCCAGCGGCATCGCGCCAACCGCCGCCGGCAGACCGTGCCCGGTGAAATCTCCCAGCAGGATGTGCATGTCGCCGGCCGGGTTGAATGCGGCCAGCAGCAGATCACCGTTGAACAAGGCATAGGGCGATTGCAGGTAACGGATGTTCGGTGCATTCAGGCAGCCGGAATGGGCGATTTTGTCGAACACGGCCTTGGCGACGCGCTGTTCGTTGAGCAGGTAGTTATGGTGTCGGGCGATCTGGTCACGCTGCTCCAGCACGGTGGCCTGCAACCGACGCAAGCGGTCCATGGCCTTGATCTTGGCAGCCAGGATCACCTGGTTATAAGGTTTGGCCAGGAAATCGTCACCGCCAGCCTCCAGACAACGGGCCAAGCCTTCGCTTTCGGTCAGGGAGGTCAGGAAAATGATAGGGACCAGTTGCTCACCGGCCAATTGCTTGATCTGCTGCGCGGCTTCGAAACCATCCATCACCGGCATCATGGCGTCCATCAGCACCAGTTGCGGACGCTGCTGGCGATAAACCTCAACCGCTTCGGCACCGTCAGCGGCAGTCAGGACCTGATGACCCTGGCGACGAACAATAGTTGACAACAGGAGGCGATCGGCGGCGCTGTCCTCGGCAATAAGAACGGTTAGCGACTCCGACGATTGCATGATGATCAACTGATGTCGAACAGCTTGTCGAAGTTGGAAATCGCGAGGATTTTCTTGACGTCAATGCTGCTGTTGACAACACGGATATCGGAACTGTCGCCGCCGGCATGGTCGCGCAACAGCAAGAGCATGCCCAGCGCGGAGCTGTCCAGATAGGTGGCCTCTTTCAAATCCACCACAATGGATTCAGGCTTCCTGTCGAGCTTTTCGTAGGACTCACGAAATTCCTGATGCCGCCCGAAATCGAAACGCCCCTTGATCGAAATTGTCAGCTTCTGCCCATCGGGGGATATAGCGGTACTGACTGTCATAAATCGGCTTCCTTGTCATGGACGAACGTATACAAGGTTTAGCATCTGGTAGAGGTCTGAGCAAGGTTTTTGGTCGCTTACCAGACAATATCCCGGCGCCATCATCAATACGAATCCTGACGCGGCAGGCGCTGGGACAACTCATCCAACAACTTCTGTTCGCGCTTGTCTTCCAAACGCCGCGCTTCATCGATATAGCGCTGCACCAATTTGCGCAGCCCTTCGACCCGGGCGAAGGCCTCTTGCCAACTCTGGCGGGCCTTTTCCAGGTTGTTCTGGTGCCAGACGAGGCTCTGGCGCTGCTGGTCGATAGCGGTGCCCAATTGCGCAAGAAACCCTTGGTAACCCAGCAGCCATTGCCCGGAAACCCCGTGGCTGCCGCGAGCGATCCACTGTTCCTGATATTCGAGGCGAAAATTCTCGAGGTCCGCCAGCTTGCTTTCGGCGACGGCCACTTGGCCCTGAAAATAGGCCAGCCGCTGGACCGCGGTTTTCTCGGCCTTTTCCGCCATGTCCACCACCGGCGCCAGGCGCGCCGCACGACTCGTGGCCATGGCCGGTTACGTGCCTGCGACCGGGGTAAAAATGCTTTGCAGGTGCGCTTCACTGGCGCCCATGCCGATGTTGTCGTTCAAGCCCTGGCGCAGGTAAACGGCCATGGCCGGATAAAGATTGATGGCGGTGTCGGTCTCACGGTCGCCGCCGGGCACGTAAGCGCCGACGCTGATCAGGTCGCGGCTTTGCTGATAGCGCGACCAGTATTGCTTGAACTGTTGGGCACGCTTCATGTGTTCGGCACTGATGACCGACGGCATGACCCGGCTGATGGACGCCTCGATGTCGATGGCCGGGTAATGCCCTTCTTCGGCCAGGCGCCTGGACAGCACAATGTGCCCGTCGAGCACGCCCCGTGCGGAGTCGGCAATGGGGTCTTGTTGGTCGTCGCCTTCCGACAGCACGGTATAGAACGCCGTGATTGAGCCGCCGCCCTTTTCCGCGTTACCGGCGCGCTCCACCAGTTTCGGCAGCTTGGCAAACACCGACGGCGGATAACCCTTGGTCGCCGGAGGCTCGCCAATGGCCAGGGCGATTTCCCGTTGGGCCTGGGCGAAACGAGTGAGCGAATCCATCAGCAACAGGACGTTCTTGCCCTTGTCGCGAAAATACTCGGCGATGCGTGTGCAGTACATGGCGGCCCGCAGCCGCATCAGTGGAGCATCGTCCGCTGGCGAGGCCACTACGACCGAACGCTTGAGCCCTTCTTCGCCCAGGATGTGCTCGATGAACTCCTTCACCTCGCGGCCCCGCTCGCCGATCAGCCCCACCACGATGATGTCGGCTTCAGTGAATCGGGTCATCATGCCCAGCAGCACACTCTTGCCCACCCCGGTACCGGCGAACAGGCCAAGACGTTGGCCGCGCCCAACCGTCAATAAACCGTTGATGCAACGGATGCCCACGTCCAGCGGCACGCTGATGGGGTCGCGCTTGAGGGGGTTGATCGTCGGGCCGTCCATCGGCACCCAGTCTTCAGCCTTCATCCCGCCCTTGCCGTCCAAGGCACGTCCGGCCCCGTCCAGCACGCGCCCAAGCATGCCCATGCCCATGGGCAGTCGGCCGGTGTCGGCCAGGGGCACCACGCGCGCACCAGGGGCGATGCCGGCCACACTGCCCACCGGCATCAGAAAGACCTTGCTGCCGGAAAAACCCATGACTTCGGCTTCGACTTGCACCGGGTGATAGCTGTCGTCGTTGATCACCATGCAGCGACTGCCCATGGCGGCACGCAAGCCTTCAGCTTCCAGCGTCAGGCCGACCATGCGCAGCAGGCGCCCTTCCAGGATCGGCTGGCCGGCCAGTTCGGTGGCCTCGGCGTAGCTGCCCAGGCGCTTGCCGAAGCTGGTTCGCTCAAGGCGCATCGTGGCCGTCCGGCTCAGAAACAATTGATTGGGCGCCATCCAGATCGATACTGGTGGCGACCTTGGGCTCGTCCGGTAACTCCAGGCTCAAATCACTGGCCGCCGGGTGCAGGGCCTGTTCGTGCAGTTGATCGAACAGTTTGGCCATGACCTGGCTGATGCGGGTTTCAACCGTTGCATCGATACGGCTGTGCTCGGTTTCCACACGGCAACCACCGGGCAGCAACGAAGCATCTTCCACGATGCGCCAGGTTTCTTCATGACGCTCGCGCAAGGCTTTGACCAGCTCGAAATCCTGGGGGTTGATGTACAGCCGCACATTGCCCACGCCCAGCGGCAATAGCTTGAGGGCTTCACGCATGACGTGTTCGATCTGGTTCGAATCAATCGCCAGTTCGCGCTGGATCACCTGTTTGGTGATGTGTTGCACCAGGTCCACCAGTGATTTCTCGATCTGGGTGTCCTGCTCGGCGATGGGATTGAACAGGTTGAGCATCAGCGATTCCAACGCCCGCAGCTTGGCCGTCAGCGCCACATCGGCTTCCTGACGAACCTTGAGGGTGGTGCTGTGGAAACCTTCCTTCTCGCCGACCGCGAAGCCTTCGTTATAAGCCTCCTGGCGAATGCTTTCGACTTCTTCGAGGGTCAGTGGCTGGACCTCTTCCAGTGGCACTTCCTCAATTTCTTCCTGCAACTCCTCCACAGGCTCCGGCTCAGGCTCGGGCACGTGGGGGTCGAAGCTGGGCAGCGACCAGACGTCGAAACCACCGACGTCCCGGGCGCGGATCAGGTCGCTGGGTGAATCATCACTCTTGGCAGACATAACGACCTTAGATCATCTCTTCGCCGCCCTTGCCACCGAGAACGATCTCTCCGGCTTCGGCCATACGGCGGGCGATGGTGAGGATTTCCTTCTGTGCGGTTTCCACATCGCTGACGCGCACCGGGCCTTTGGCCTCGAGGTCGTCGCGCAACAGTTCGGCCGCTCGTTTGGACATGTTCTTGAAGATCTTCTCCTTGACGCCTTCGTCCGACCCCTTGAGGGCCAGCACCAACACATCGGAGGACACTTCGCGCAACAGTGCCTGAATACCGCGGTCGTCGACATCGGACAGGTTGTTGAACACGAACATGAGGTCTTCGATCTGACCGGACAAGTCTTCGTCGACTTCGCGGATCGAATCCATCAACTGACCTTCGATCGAACTGTCGAGGAAGTTCATGATGTCCGCCGCACGCTTGATACCACCCAGGGTGGTGCGCGAGGCGTTGGAATTGCCCGAGAACTGCTTCTCGAGGATCTGGTTCAATTCTTTCAGGGCCGCTGGCTGCACGGTGTTGAGCGACGACACCCGCAAAATGATGTCCAGGCGCACTTTATGGTCGAAGTTGCCCAACACTTCACCGGCCTGGTCCGGATCGAGATAAGCCACCACGATCGCCTGGATCTGCGGGTGCTCGTAACGGATCACGTCGGCAACGGCACGCGGCTCCATCCACTTGAGGCTGTCCAGGCCGCTGGTATTGCCACCCAGCAGGATACGGTCGATGAGGCCGTTGGCCTTGTCCTCGCCCAGGGCCTGGGTAAGCATCTTGCGCACGTAGTCATCGGAACCGACGCCCAGGCTGGTCTGATCGCCGACGATGTCGACGAACTCGCTCATGACCTGTTCGACCTGCTCACGGTGCACGTTGCCCATCTGCGCCATGGCCACGCCCACCCGCTGGACCTCCTTGGGCCCCATGTGGCGCAGCACTTGGGCGGCATCGGTCGAACCCAGGGACAGCAACAAAATCGCGGCTTTGTCGACCCGGGACAATTTGGCAACAGCGGCTCGATTATCACTCATCTGCGTTAATCCACTCTTTCACGACCTGGGCCACACGACCCGGGTCTTCTGCCACCAGACTCTTGATGGCGTTCAACTGAGCGTCATAGCCTTCGCTCGGGCTTGGCAGCAGAATGCTCTGCGGCCCGCCGAGGCTGACGCGATCGTTGGCCAATTCGCCATCCAGGCCGCCCATGCCTCCCAGCTCTACATCACCCAAGCCCGCCAACTGCTTGTTCTTGCCGCCACCGGTAATGTTGTTGAGCACCGGACGCAGCACGCCAAACACCAGTATCAGGATGAACAGCACACCCAATACTTGCTTGACCACATCCCAGAACCAGGGTTGCGAATAAAACGGAATTTCGGCGACCACTTCACCGCGCTCCGAGGAGAACGGCACGTTGATCACGCTGACGCTGTCGCCACGGCTGGCATCGAAACCCACGGCGTCCTGCACCAGTCGGGTGAAGCGCGCCAATTCGTCAGTGGTCCACGGCGCTCGACTGGTTTCGCCGTTGGCCGGATTGACCTTGACCTGATCGTCCACCACCACGGCCACCGACAGGCGATTCAAACGGCCCTGCTGTTGCTTGGTGTGACTGATGGAACGGTCAAGCTCGAAGTTCTTGGTCGATTGTTGACGCTTGTCGGCCGGATACGGCGCCAGCATCGGCTGGCCGGTGGCCGGGTCCATGATCTGCTGGCCATTGGCATCGATCAGCGGCTGGCCTGGCTGCACCATGCCGGCGGCCGCGGTGGCACCACCAGTGGTTTGCGGCGCGCTGGCCGGCGACGGTGGCTGGTTGCTCAGGGCACCCGGCACACCTTGCGGGCCATTACTGGCGGTACGCTGCTCGTTCACCGACTGCTCGCTGCGCAACGCCGGTTGATCCGGATTGAACTGCTCGGAGGTCGACTCGACGGCACTGAAGTCCACATCAGCCGAGACTTCGGCCTTGTAGCGATCGTTACCCAGGATCGGTTGCAGGATGTTATGCACCCGCTGGGTCAGCATCCCCTCCATGCGACGACTGTAATCGAACTGCTTGCCGGCCATGGTCAGTTCGGAGTTTTCCGCCTGATCAGACAACAGGTTGCCTTTCTGGTCGACCACTGTGATCTGTGATTTGCTCAGCTCTGGGACGCTGGTCGCCACCAGATTGACGATGGCAAGCACCTGGCCTGGCTCCAGGGAGCGGCCCGAATACAGCTCAACCAGTACCGAAGCACTCGGTTTGCGCTCATCGCGCACAAACACCGAGCTTTTCGGAATTGCCAGGTGCACGCGAGCGCCCTTGACGTTGTTCAAGCTGGAAATGGTGCGCGCCAACTCGCCTTCCAGGCCGCGACGATAACGGGTCGCCTCCATGAACTGGCTGGTACCCAGGCCCTGGTCCTTGTCGAGAATCTCAAAACCGATGTTGCCATCGGTGGGCGTCACGCCAGCGGCCGCAAGCTTGAGGCGCGCGCGGGCGACGTCGTCGGCCTTGACCAGCAACGCCCCGGAATTGGGTTCAACGGTATAAGGAATGTCGGCGGAAGCCAGGGTTTCCATGACTTGCTTGGCGTCCATGCCCTCCAGGCTGCCGTACAGCGGACGGTAGTCCGGCTGCTGGGACCACAGCACCACGGCAAAACCAATCGCCACGCTGGCAGCCAGGCCGACCAACAGGCCAACCTGACGCAACATGGTCATCTCGGAGAGGTTTTCCAGGAAGGACAAACCGAACAGCGGCGGTTTGCCGTCTATCGGAGTGGCCTTGGCCGGAACGTTATCAGCGGCTGCTTCTGCCATGACTCAATAGTTTCCTTAGACCGGCATCTGCATGATGTCTTGGTAGGCTTGAACCAGTTTGTTGCGAACCTGGGTCAACGCCTGAAACGAGACACTGGCTTTCTGCGAGGAGATCATGACATCCGTCAGGTCGACGCCGCTTTTGCCAATCTCGAAAGCACTGGCCAGTTGGTTCGACGCCTGCTGGGTATCGTTCACTTTATTGACGGCTTGACCGAGCATGTCGGAAAAGCTGCTGCCACCCACTTGGGGGACCGCGACCGACTTCGGCTGGGCCATGGCGTCCATCTGCATGGCGCGCATGTCCAGCATCAACCGATTAAATTCAATACCTTGGCTCATGGTCTACTCTCTCTGGCGGCCCGCATTTTTTTGACACTTACTCAACGGGTAAACAGGTGTTAGCAACAAGGGTGCCAGCTCCATGGCGACAGGAAACAAATGCATGTGGGAGCGGGCTTGCTCGCGAAAGCGGTGGTTCAGTCAATGCAACGGTGACTGGCAAATCGCTTTCGCGAGCAAGCCCGCTCCCACGAGGGAATATTCGGCGCACATCACTCAACTGGCGAACAGGTAGGCCTCGACATCCATTCCAGCATCACGCATCTGCGCCAACTTGTAGCGCAGGGTGCGCGGACTGATCCCCAGGCGCTCGGCCGCCTCCTTGCGACGACCGCGCTCGGCGCGCAGGGTATCGATGATCATCTGGAATTCGCGACGACGCAGGTCGTCCCCCAAAGCGCCAGCCGATTCGCCCTCTACCTCCACCGGCGGCACGAACGCCGTGACCGGTGACAGTACCGGCAATGGCGCACAGGCCACTGGCCCGGCCAGGCAGAAATCCTCAGGCTGGATCAAGCCACCTTGCTGCAGGATCAACGCCCGCTGAATGGCGTTATCCAACTCCCGCACGTTGCCGGGCCAGGGATAGGCGATCAGACAGGCCTGGGCCTCGGCCGAAAGTCTGGCGGCCGCGTGCTTCATTTTATTGACGTGCTTGGTCAGCAGGCGCTCGGCCAGCGGCAGAATATCGGCGGTGCGCTCGCGCAGCGGACGCCAAGCCAGCGGGAAGACCGACAAGCGATAGTAAAGGTCTTCGCGAAAACGCCCCGCCGCCACTTCGCCGGCCAGGTCGCGGTTGGTGGTCGCCACTACGCGAATGTCCAGACTGATGGGCTTGCGCGCACCGACCCGTTCCACTTCCCGCTCTTGCAACACCCGCAACAGCTTGGCCTGCAGCCCCAGGGGCATTTCGGAAATTTCATCGAGCAGAATGGTGCCGCCATCGGCTTGCTCGAACTTGCCGGCCTGGGCCGCAATGGCGCCGGTGAACGAACCCTTTTCGTGCCCGAACAACGTCGCCTCGAGCATGTTGTCGGGAATCGCGGCGCAGTTGATGGCAATGAACGGTTCACTGGCGCGGCGGGATTGCTGGTGAATGTAGCGCGCCAGCACCTCCTTGCCGGTGCCGGACTCGCCAGAAATCAATACCGTCGAATCACTGCGAGCCACCCGCGCCGCCAATTCCAGCAACTGCGCGCTGGCCGGCTCGAACGCCACCGGCCCCTCACCATCAACGGCCGGACTGCCTTGGGCATGGCGAGCCACCAAGTCCAACAGCGCCTTGGGCTCGAACGGCTTGACCAGATAATCCGCCGCCCCTTGCCGCATGGCATCCACCGCACGCTCGACGGCACCATGGGCAGTCATCAGCAACACGGGCAATTGAGGCTGGCGGGCACGCAACAGGCTGAGCAATTGATGGCCGTCCATGCCCGGCATATTGACGTCACTGACCACCAGGCTGAAGGCTTCCCGGGCCACGGCCAGCAATGCCTCTTCCGCCGAACCGACGGCAGCGTAATCGTGCCCGGCCAGTATCAATGTATCGGCCAGCGCTTCACGCAGGGCCCGGTCATCCTCAACCAGCAACACCTTGATCGCCATGATCTTTACTCCACACCCGGCGCACAGGAAAACAGCGGCAAGAGCACCAGCGCACAGGTGCCGCGTCCCAGCCGCGAGCGCAACTGCAATTCTCCCTGATGCGCACGGGCCACGGCCTTGACCACGGTCAGGCCCAGGCCCGTGCCGGTGGTCTTGGTGGTGAAGAACGGCTCACCCAGGCGCGTCAGCACAGCCGGCTCGATCCCACTGCCACTGTCGCTGACACACAGGCGCAGGGTGTTGTCGCGGGTATACAAGTGCACCTTCAGGCGAACATTACCGTCGCTGGCCTGGATTGCGTTTTCGATGAGGTTCAACACCGCCCCCACCAAAGTGTCGCGGTTACACAACACTTCACCGGCATGGCTGTCGCACTGCCAGCGGATCGGAAAATCCTGCACATGGGTCAACGCCGCTGCCTGCAACGATTGCAGCAGGGCCTTGGGGGTTACGCGGTCGGTCAACGGCAGTTCGCCACGGGCGAATACCAACATATCGCGCACTTGATGCTCCAGCTCGTGCAGGCGCTCCTTGAGACGCCCGGCGAACCGCTGCTGGGTTTCCATAGGCAATGGCTGCTCGGCCAGATGACTGGCGTACAAAAGCGCGGCAGACAGTGGCGTGCGAATCTGGTGAGCCAGCGACGCGACCATTCGCCCCAGGGAGGACAGACGCTCATGACGGGCCAACTGATCTTGCAGGTGACGGGTTTCAGTCAGATCGTTGAGCAACACCAGTTGCCCCGGCTCGGCATCCAGCGAACGCGTCGAGATGGACAGGCGCCGACCATCCTTGAGCGACACTTCATGGCCGTCGTCTTCACGGGGAGCAAAGCAGCGGGCGATGACATGCCGCCACAATTCACCTTCCAGTGGCAGGCCAAGCAACTCGCAGGCAGCCGGGTTGGCTTCGCGCACGCGGCCGTGGGCATCGATGACAATCACGCCACCGGGCAACAGGTCGAGAAGATTTTGCAGGCGATTAGCCAGGCGTTCTTTTTCCGCCAGTTCCTGCATGCGCTGGGCGCTGACCACCGCCAGTTCACCCTTGAGCTCGGTGACCCGGGCTTCGAGCAAGCTGTAGGAATCGGTCAACTGGCTGGACATCTGATTAAACAGCGAAAATGCCTGTTCAAGTCCAAGCCGGCTTGCCTGCTCGGCGGATGGCATGAGCCCCGACTCGGGGACAGGGGACATCTGGGCGGCTTGGGTCATCGTGTCTCTCGCTTGGCTGACCGTCAGTTAAACGGAACGTTGCGAGGGCTGTAGCAATACCCGTGCCGAAAAAAAACCGCCTGAAAATCAGGCGGTTGTAAAACAGGCGTCAATCATCCGCCTGTTCATCTCCTTCGCGACGGCTCATGCCGTACTTGCGCATCTTTTCCACCAGGGTGGTGCGCCGGATACGCAGGCGCTCCGCGGCACGGGCGACAATCCCGTTGGCGTCGTCCAAAGCCTGCTGGATAAGCCCTTGTTCCAGGCCACCCAGATAATCCTTGAGGTCCAGGCCTTCGGGCGGCAGCAAGGCATTGGCGGTGAAGTCCGGCGTATGGCCGTTTATGGCCACCCGCTCTTCCAGATCGCTGCGCAGGCTGTCGACCATCTGCTCGTCTTCGTCATCGACGTAGCGGAATTTCTTCGGCAACTCGGTCACGCCGATCACCCCGTACGGATGCATGATCGCCATGCGCTCCACCAGGTTGGCCAGCTCCCGGACGTTGCCCGGCCAGCCATGGCGGCACAGGGACATGATCGCCGCCGAGTTGAAGCGGATCGAACCGCGCTTTTCGTGCTCCATGCGTGAAATCAGTTCGTTCATCAACAGCGGGATGTCTTCGACCCGCTCACGCAGTGGCGCCATTTCGATTGGGAATACGTTGAGGCGGTAATAGAGGTCTTCGCGGAAGCTGCCGATCTCGATCATGCTCTCGAGGTTCTTGTGGGTCGCGGCAATGATCCGCACATCGACGCTCTGGGTCTTGTTGCTGCCCACGCGCTCGAACGTACGCTCCTGCAGGACCCGCAGCAGCTTGACCTGCATCGGCAACGGCATGTCGCCGATTTCATCGAGAAACAGCGTGCCGCCGTTGGCGAGCTCAAAACGCCCGGCCCGGCTGGTGATCGCGCCAGTGAAGGCGCCCTTCTCGTGGCCGAACAGTTCACTTTCCAGCAACTCGGCCGGGATCGCGCCACAGTTGACCGGTACGAACGGCGCTTCGCGGCGCTTGGAGTGGTAATGCAGATTGCGCGCGACCACTTCCTTGCCGGTGCCCGACTCGCCAAGAATCAACACGCTGGCGTCGGTGTCGGCCACCTGCTGCATCATCTGGCGCACGTGCTGGATCGCCCGGCTGGTGCCGACAAGGCTGCGGAAAAGATTGGGTTCACGATGCCTGCCGCGCTCGCGGGCCTGGTCGTACATCTCGCGATAAACCTGGGCGCGGTGCAGCGAATCCAGCAACTTGCTGTAACTGGGCGGCATTTCGAGCGTGGACAGAACCCGGCGACGCTGGTCTTCAGGCAAGTCAAGGGAAGAATTTTCGCCCATTAACAAAACCGGAAGGAACTCATCCCAGGTCGAGAGTGTCTTTAGCAAGCCCAAAAGAGTCGCGGGCGCATTAACGGTCCCAATCAGGACACAAATGACTTCGCGACTGGACGACAAAGAGCCGACGGCCTGCTGCCAGTCATGGCTTCCGCAGGGTAAATTTTCTTCGCCAAGAAAATTCAGGATCACCGCCAGATCACGGCGGCGGACGCTATCGTCATCGATCAGGAGAATTTTGGTTTCACGCCACATGCAATAGCAACTTCCCTAGTCAACTCAATGCCCGGAATTTGGGGGCAAGCTAGACGCTTGCAGACTTGTCATGCCTGTAGACGCCTTAAATCTGTAAACAGCTACTAGTTAAGTCAAAAAACCGTGCACAGTCAAATTTATGGCGCACCGCATTCGGATTAACTGAGCATTAACCGAATAGATGGTAAACCTTTGCCGCATTCTGTGCTTGTTGGATCTGCGACATCTCGTCGACAATTGCCTGACGCTCCCCTGTCGCCGCCTCCAGCAATTGCCGATAGACCCCCAGCAATTGCTCAAGATTCATCCGCAACGCTGCCTCATCCACCTGGGACTCGCTCAGAACGTCTTCCATGCAGGAACGGCACGTCATGTCCAATTGACTGATCGCCTCCCAGTTACGCTCGGCCAGGGCATCGACCAGGGCATCCCGGGTTTGTTCGATTCGCTGCAGTGCTTGACTCATTACGGCATCCTCAGACCTACCGGCCTATTGATTGGCAGTCGCATGATCGGCAATTGCATCCCACCCACTTTTCAGGGTGCTGAGCAAACCCGAGACTTCGTCGATGATCGCGGCATCATTATTGCGGTTGGCTTCCATCAGGCGCGTCATCATGTAGGCATACAAATTGTCGAGCTGTTGGAGCGACGCCGGATCTTCGGTCTTTTCCGGGTTCAGACCGTCCCGCAGGCCGATGATGATGTCGACAGCCTTGCCCAGCATCAACCCCTTGAGTGCGATGTCACCACGCTCCATGGCGCCCTTGCCCTGGGCCATGCGGTCCAGCCCACCCTCCATCAACATTTGCACCAGGCGATGGGGATTGGCTTCAGATATCTGGGCATGGGAATTGACCTTCTGATACTGGCGAAGGGCTCTCATGGGATTCATGTTTCTACCTCGTAGCAGACAACAAGTGAAAAAGGATTGCTCTGACTATTATGTCGACTGAGCGGTACATAACTTTAGCGTTTACCACCCTCAATGAAAAAACCCAGGCGCTGTCATGACAGCCCACCTGGGTCTTTTGCAGCCGATCTGAATCAGTCGTCTTCTGACGATTTATTCAGCGCATTGAGCGTGGCCATGATGCTGTCACCCTGCGCTCGCAGCTTGGCAACCAGGGAGTCCATGGCCGTGTACTTGGCCGACAGGCTGGTTTGCAGGCTGGCCATCCGCGCATCCAGGGTGTCCTGCTGCTTTTTCAAATCGGTCAGGCTTTCACTCAGACTGGCCGAGCGTGCGGCAAAAACACCGGTCTTGCTCACCGCAAAACTGTCAGTGGCAGACTTCATGCGCGCCAGCAAACCGTTATCGCCGGCGAAGATACCATTGATATCGGCCGCATTGGTCAATGCCGCGGCATCAAACAGCTTGTCGTTGACCGACAGCAGGCCGGTTTTCTGGTCGGTCTGGACGCCGAACTGGGAAAGCGCTTTCAACTGGCCGGTACCCGACATTGCGTTCAGCTCAGTACGCACCGCCGACAACATCGAACGCAACGAGGCATCGCCAGTCAGCGCACCGGACGTCACGGTACCGTCAGCACTGGTCGTGACTTGCGTCTCGGCGTTGGCAGCCTTGATCAGGGCGTTGTAGGTATCGACAAACCCCTTGACCGACGACTTCAAGGTCGCACTGCTGGCCGCGACCGTGATGGTGGTCGGCGTTGCGGTACCGCCGGACGGAACCACGGAAGCCCCCACCAGCTTGAGGGTCACACCACTCACAGCATCGGCGATGGTGTTGGTCTTGGACTCCATTGCCAGCCCATCAAGTTTGTACAGGGCATTCTGCGGTGCAGCCAGGACCGAAGTCCCGGTTTCCAAACCCGAATCCCCCGTCAAGGTCAGGTCAGAACCGACACCGGTGGTGGTCGACGTCAGCACCATTCGCGAGCCATTGGCATCGGTCAGGATGTTGGCACTCAAGCCCTGGTTGGCATACTGAGAGTTGATCGAATCGCGGACCTGCTGCAACGTCGCGCCAGCAGGAACGCTGACGGCGAACGTGTTGGTACCCTGCTTGATGTTCAGGGTGGTCGCCGAAGCACCGGCATTGACCACCGAAGAAGCGCCGCCAGCAAAGACCTTGGTCGAGATCTTCGACGCGGTGGCCAACTGAGTGACCGTCAGCGCAAAACTGCCGGCTGCCGCGCCGTTCCCCGCAGTCACGGTAGCGACTTTTTCGTCAGCCGAGGAACCGCTCAAGCCGCTGAAGCTGGAGGCGGTTTTCATGTTGTCCAACGCGCCACGAAAAGCATCCAGCGCCGCCTGGATTTTGCCGATAGACGACAGCGAGGTAGTCGCTTTCAGCGTTTGGTTGTTGATCTGCGTCTGCTTCGGTGCCCTTTCAGCGGCTACCAAAGATGCCACGATCGACTGAGTATCGATATTCGAACCAATACCGCTAACCGTTGTACCTGCCATCATCTCTCTCCTTATCCAGTGGCTGTCGCTTTCTTGACCACGAGCGCCTTAAACAGCGACAACAACAAAATTCATGCCAGCTCAGACCCTGTCGTTGAACAACAAGTTGCTGGCGTCCGACAGGCTTTGCGCCAGTTTTAGTGCGGCTTCCGAAGGGATCTGGCGAATCACGTTACCGGTTTCGGTAGCGATGACTTTTACCACGACCCGACCGCTGGAATCATCAATGGAAAAATCCAGTTTGCGCTGGGCAGCCTGGACGAACTCCTGAATATCGGTTACAGCCTTTTCCAGATCCTCGCGCTTGGGCTCGGGCTCGGGGGCCAATGACGCAACAGCTTCAGCTTTGGGCAGGTCCGGGTTGCCGGTAACCACCGGTTTTACGCTCTGAGGCGCAACAGCCGGATAAGACAGGTTCAACTTCACGCTCATGTCCATGCTAAATCTCCTCATCACGGAAAAGACGAAAGGGCACGTAAACGCGCCCTTCCGTCAGTCACCAAGCGCCGGGATTACTGAAGCAGCTTCAGTACAGCGTTTGGCAGCTGGTTAGCCTGAGACAGGATCGCAGTGGAAGCCTGTTGCAGGGTTTGTTGCTTGGTCAGCTGAGCGGTTTCCGACGCGAAGTCAACGTCCTGGACCACACCACGAGCAGCGGTGGAGTTGTCCGAGATGCTGCGCAGGTTAGCCACGGTGCTGTCGAAACGGTTTTGTACAGCACCGAGGTCAGCACGCTGGGAGTCGATGTTGGCAATGGCCTGGGTGATCACGTCAACAGCGTTTTGCGCGTTGGCGGCAGTGGTCACGTCAGTGTTGCTAACCACGGTTTTGGTCGAGCTGACGGTAGTACCGGCGGCTACGAACAGACCGGTTGCACCAGCGCCGTTCATCGAGTAGCTGTTGGTGGAGTTCAGGGAAACGGCACCAGTCACCTGCAGAGCAGCGGCGGTAGCAGCAACACCTGCACCGTAGGTACCTGCACCGTCTTTGGCAGCGACAGTGATACCAGCCTGAGCACTGGCGTCAGCACCGGCGAAGATGATGTTCTCACCCGTGTCGGATTTGATTTCCAGGTTGTTGGTGGTGGCGTTGAAGTTAACGCTGATGCCCAGTTTGGCGGCGTTGGACTTCAGTTGGTCAGCCAGGCCAGCAGTGTCGGTTACGCCGACGAGGTTGACCGCAGTGCCCGAACCTACCTGGATGCTGAAGTTCGCAGTACCTGGAAGAGCACCAGTGATGTTTGCGGTGTTCACGCCGAAACGTACTTCAGTGCTGGCGGTAGCCGACAGGCCGCCGACTGCGCCGTTCAGTTGGGCAGCGGTAGTCTTGGCGGACTGACCGGCGGCAATGTTGACGGTAGCAGTTTGGCCACCGCCGGTGACAGCGATCGCACCAGCGCCAACACCGGTAGCGTTTGGCGCGATGGCCACGCTTTTCAGCTGCTGGGAGCCGATGTTGTTGGCCGACACGTCGCCCAGGCTCATGTTGATGGTTTCGTTGGCGTTGGCGCCCACTTGGAAAGCAGTGGTACCGAACGAACCGTCGAGGATCTTGCGACCACCGAAGGTAGTGGTGGTAGCGATACGGCTCAGCTCGGCAGTCAGAGCGGCGTATTCGGAGTTGTTCGACTTACGGTCATCGGCGCTTGGCGAGCCGTTAGCGGAAGCCAGGGCCAGGGTACGCATTTTCTGCAGGATGTTGGTGGATTCTTGCATCGCACCTTCAGCAGTTTGTGCGATCGAGATACCGTCACCGGCGTTCTTGATGGCAGTCTGCAGGCCGTTGATCTGGCTGGTCAGACGGTTGGAGATCTGCAGGCCGGCCGCATCGTCTTTAGCGCTGTTGATACGCAGGCCGGAAGACAGGCGTTGCATCGAAGTCTGCAGCGCGTTCGAAGCGTTGGTCAGGTTCTTCTGTACGTTCAGAGATGCCTGGTTGGTGTTTACTGTTAAAGCCATGACGAAATCCTCGTTGGATGGATACTGCGGCTTCCGGCCCTGACATCCGTCGGGTGTGGCCTAGAGAACCTACATACTAGTTATCGTCGTCAAGGTGCTTTGCTTGAGGGTTTTTTTGGAAATTTTTAGTGGCAGCTTGCCAGCCCTTTATTTTCAAGGATTTAGAGCTATTCTTTGGCGCCAGAAAAACGCAAAACGCCCGGAAACTTGCGTTACCGGGCGTTTGCCATGCCGATGACGGCCGTAAGGGTCAGCCGCGATAAAGAATCGCCGAGCCCCAGGACAGGCCGACACCAAAGCCACTGATGGCCACGCGCGTCCATTTTGAATCGAACACATGGTTCTGCAACAACAGCGGGATACTCGAGGACACCGTGTTCCCGGTCTCGAGCATGTCCTTGACGAACGTTGCCGAACCGCCCTCATCGAAGCGGCGCGCCACAGCGTCAACAATGGCTGCGCTGCCCTGGTGAATGCAGAAGGCATCGATATCGCCAGCCTGCAGATTCGATTCATCCAGCAACTCATGCAAATGCGCCGGGACTTTCAGCAAGGCAAAGTTGAAGACCTGGCGACCGTTCATGAAGAACACACCGTCGCTGACTTTAAGGTGCGGTGCGCCGGAACCATCAGTACCAAACTTCGACTTGCCCAACTGCCAGATAGCGTTTTCGCCCATCCAGGTCGCAGTGGCAGCATCGCCGAACAGCATGGTGGTGTTGCGGTCTTCCGGATCGACGATCTTGGAGTACGGGTCGGCGGTCACCAGCAGGCCATTTTTCAACCCTGTCGCTTCCATGAAGCCCTTGAGGGCATAGATGCCGTACACGTAGCCGGAACAGCCCAGGGAAATATCGAAAGCGGCGACATGGGTCGGCAAACCCAGCTTGTCCTGGACGATTGCTGCCGTGTGCGGCAAGCCTTCTTCATCGCCGTTCTGGGTGACAACGATCAAGCAGTCGATGGATTCACGCTTGAGTTCAGGACTGGCGGCAAACAGCGCATTGACGGCTTCAACGCACAGATCGGAAGTTTCCTGTTCGGCCCCCTTGCGCGGCAAAAACGCCGAACCAATCTTGCCAAGGATGAAGGTTTCGTCCTTGTCGAACTTTGCACCCTGGGCGTAGTTGTCAACCCCGGCCGCCGGCACGTAACTCGCTATATTTTTTATGCCAATCATTATGGCTTCCCAATAATAAACAGCTGAACACCGCCGCTCGCTGAATCGAGGGCGTCTACAGTCAGGAATTGGCCCCCAGAGGAGGCAACGTCGGGACTCAAACGGCCCCACCACCTTCACCGCCCGCAGACAGGATACAGTGAAGATGCGCGTTTTGACTGACGGGTCA
Organism: Pseudomonas viciae; assembly: GCF_004786035.1. Classification (NCBI taxonomy): domain Bacteria; kingdom Pseudomonadati; phylum Pseudomonadota; class Gammaproteobacteria; order Pseudomonadales; family Pseudomonadaceae; genus Pseudomonas; species Pseudomonas viciae. Next base: position 1,735,835 of record NZ_CP035088.1, on the reverse strand, counting down.
CTCAGGGATCGGCGCTTTATTTGATTTTGTGGCTCTGATAATACCTGCCCCGCTTTGCCCTACCTCAAAAAAAACCCAAAAAAAAAGCCAGCCCCCTGTGACAGGGGCTGGCCGTGAGCGGTCAAGACCGACTCAAAGCTTGTTGAACAGGCCCAACTGGGAAATCTTCGAGAACGCCAGTTGCGCCGCTTGCAACATAGTCTGCTGCAAGGTCAGGCGGGTCAGTACTTCAGCCGGATCGGTGTTCTTGATCCCGTTCTGGGTCGAGTCGTTGATCAGGCTGGTGCTTTGGTTCTGGTCGCTTTGCATATCCATCACATTACCCCGGGCACCAATGGCGCCACGAGCCAGGTCGACCTGGTTCTTGGCATTGCCCAGGTTGGCGAGGGACGATGCAATGGTGTCCTCCAGAAAGCGCTGTGCGGTCGGGTTACCCTGGGTTGGCGTTTCAAGCGCCTGACGCAACTGGCTGATGGTGTCGAGCACGTTCTGGGTCTGATGGGTATTGACCGCTATATCAAACTGATCTCCCGCAGCGGGTGCTCCCCCACCGAGGGTAAAGCTGACACCCGCCGCCGTCGCCACACCCGCCGCCACAGTACCGGAGGTGACCGGTGTGCTGGTGTTGGTCAATGGACGGGCGTACAGGTCGAACGTTGTCGGGCTGGTGAACTTCAGGACGGCCCCGCCCTCAGGGAAAAAGCTCTTATAGTCCGCGGCGTTGGTCACCGAGGCCTGACTGAGCACCGCTGTCGACCCATTGCCTGGGGCACGATTGGCGATGAAGCTGTCTGGCTTGGCCGCCAGCTGGAAACTGTGACCGGCGATCACCGCATCAGCACTGGCAGCGTCGGCTGGGTTGTCACCCGCCTGGAAAGTGATGTCCAGTTTAAAAGTCACACCGCGGAAGTCGATATCGGAGCCACCCTCCTTCTTCGGATCAAACACTCCGCCCTGACTGGCCTCGGCAGTCACGTCGTTGCCCAAGGCATCGGTGATCACGAATTGGGTGCTGCTGCTGAACGACAGGGTGTAGGGCTGGCCGCCGCGGAAATTGGCATCGAAACTCGGACCGGAGGTCACCAGGCCTTCCGACAGCGCCACGCGTCCGTCATCGACTGCCGGTGCGGTCATCGTCGTCGAACTGCGACTGGCGTTGATCGCCTGCTCGAAGACTTCCCAGCCGGTATCATTGAGCCCCAGCGACATCGAGTCACCGATCTTCAATTGCAACTGAGTCTGGTCACCCTGGTAGCTGTAGGTACCGTCGCTGTTGCGCACAAAGGGCTCAGTGTTGTTGCTGGCACCCGAGAAAATGAATTTGCCATTGGCATCCTTGCTGTTCATCAGACTCAGCAATTGATCTTCGGATGCACCGAGCTCGGCGGCAATGGACTTTCGGTCGTCGTCGTTCAACGAACCGCCACCGGCACGCACCGTCAGCTCGCTGACTTTCTGCA